>DATFWX010000015.1:0-11282 GCA_035258845.1 Polyangia bacterium
CGCATCACGGCGCGCGCGGCGGCTTCCCGGACCAGGCTGCGACCTGCCTGCTGGCCCTGGCCGAGGCAGCGCGCGCCCGCCACGCTCACGCAGAAGCCGAAGCCCACTTCACGAGCGCGCTCCCGCTGCTGCCCGATCCCGGCCCCGCCCGCATGCAGGCGCTCAAGGGACGCGGCGAGGCGCGCTGGCGCCTCATGCATTTCGAGGATGCGCTGTCCGACTTCCAGGCGGCCCGGGCGCTCGCCGCCAACCTTCACGACCTTTGCGCGGAGGTCGAGCTTCTGGCGCTCGAAAGCGCCGTGTGCGACTTCTGCGACCGCAGAGCCGAAGCGGCGGCCCTCATCGAGACTGCGCACCGGCGCGCGCCCGCCGAGCTGCCGCCGCGCGTGCAGGCCCGGCTCGCCAACTGGCTCGGCGTGGCCCGACATCGTGCGCAGCGTTGGTCGGAGGCGATCGAGCTCTTGAGCCAGGCGGCCGCGCTCGGCGACGCGCTTGGCGATCACGACACCAAGGTAGGCTCGATGCTCCTGCTCGCGTACGACCTCGGGCGGTCAGGTCGCGCCGACGAAGGGGCCCGCCTGCTCGACCAGGTCATCGCCATCTGCGAGCGCACCTGCGATGTCTTCCACCTGGCGACCGCGCTCACCAACCGCGTCGAGCTGTGGCGCGACCGCAAACAGCCCGCGCGCGCCATTGCGGACCTCGAGCGCGCCATCCGCCTGGGCAACCAGTTCGGGCTCGACTACGTCGAGACCGCCGGCACCATCAACCTGGCCGAGCTCCAGCTCTGGCAGGGTGATCTCGCGGCCGCGGTCGCTTCTGCCGAGCGCGCGCATCGAAGTGCCTGCAAGCGCTTCCGGGATCGGCCGCTGCCGGTGGTCAGCCTCTACTACGCCCACCTGCTCGCGCACGCGGGCCGGCTTTCGGAGGCGCGCGCGGTCGCCGAGTCGGCCGGCGTGGGCGAGGCCGAGCTCTCGGAGCCCATGATCGCGCTGCTACCGCCTTGTCTGCGCCTCGCCACCGGCGGCGGCTCGGAAGCCGAGTGGGACGCGCTCATCGAGCGTGCGCGCCGCGACGCTATCTCCGAGCAGCTGGTCGAGATCATGTGGCTGCGCGGCAAATGCGCCCTGCGCCAGCACAGCCCGGCGGCGGCCACGCGCGCGCTCGCGGCCGCGCTCGCGGAAGCGCGGCGGCTCTCGAGCGCCCTTTCCGGCCCCATCGAGGCCGACCTTGCGTGCGCGCAAACCATGCACACACGCACGCCCACGCGAACCCTGGTGCGCGCGGCCTGAGCAGTCGCGCCTCCACAGCCTCTCGAGGCGCATGGTAAAGTACCCTCGGACATGGGCGCCAACCCGCTCGCCGAGACTCATCTGCTCGCCCGCTCGCGCGTGTACAGCTTTCGGCGCTTTCGGATCCAGGTCACCGACGGTCCCGAGCGGGGCACGGAGAAAGTGTCGGACGCCACCGAGTTCGGCATCGGCTCCGCGCCCGGCAACCAGCTGCAGCTGACCGACCCCACGGTCTCGCGCCACCACTGCCTGATCACGGCCAGCCCGCAGGGTTTCCTGCTGCGCGACCTGGGCAGCAAGAATGGCACCACGCTGGCCGGATTTCGCGTCGAGTCGGCCTATCTGCACTCGGGGGCGGTGATCGGCCTAGGCCTGACCACGCTGCGCTTCGATCCGCTCGAGGACGAGATCCGCGAGCCCCTGAGCGAGGACGAGCGGTTCGGGCGCGCCCTCGGCAAGAGCGCGGGCATGCGGCGCATCTTTGCTCTTTTGCCCCGCATCGCGGCTTCCGACTCGACCGTGCTGCTCGAGGGCGAGACCGGCAGCGGCAAGACCCTGCTCGCCGATGCCATCCACCAGGCCGGCCCGCGCGCGCGGAATCCGTTCGTGGTGGTCGACTGCGGGTCCATCCCACCGACGCTCATCGAGAGCGAGCTCTTCGGCCACGAAAAGGGCGCGTTCACGGGCGCGCACGCCGCCCGTGCGGGCGCTTTCCAGGCCGCGCAGGGCGGCACCGTGTTCCTGGACGAGGTCGCCGAGATGCCGCTCGAGATGCAGCCCAAGCTTCTGCGTGCGCTCGAGGATCGGGTCATCAAGCGCATCGGAAGCGTGGATCCCATCCGGCTCGACGTGCGCGTCATCGCGGCCACCAACCGCGATTTGCGGCAGGAGGTCAATCGCGGCAGCTTCCGCTCCGACCTGTTCTATCGCCTGAACATCGTGCGGCTGCGCATTCCGCCCCTGCGCGAGCGGCGCGAGGACATCCCGCTTCTGGTCACCCATTTTTACGGCCAGTTCGTGAGCGACGGCGATCCCAACCCGCCCGCCGAGCTGATCGCGTCGCTGAGCCGGCAAGACTGGCCCGGCAATGTGCGCGAGCTGCGCAGCGCGGTCGAGCGCTCGGTCCTGATGGGCGATCCGCAGCTCTGGCGCGAGATCGTCGACCCTCCGCTTGCGCCCGCGGGCGCAGCGCCCGTCCCCGGAGCCGCTGACTTCGATCCCACGGTCTCGTTCCGCGCGGCCAAGGAGCGCGCGGTGGCGTCCTGGGAGCGCAGCTACATCGGCGAGCTGGTGCGCCGAAGCGGCGGCAACCTGTCGCAGGCCGCGCGCATGGCCCACATGGATCGCAACCACCTGCGTGAGCTGGTGCGCCGCCACGGCATTCCGGTACGCGAAGAGTGACCGACATCACACGGCGGTTCATCCGACAAGCGGGCGGGGGGCGCGACAAAAAGTCAGACTTTGGGGACCGTAGTCCCCTGGGTAGCCTAGGCGAAATCATATGACATCAGGTGGTTACGGTGCGGCCCGACGCTTGCTGTGGGTCCTTGTGTCGCTCTGTCAAGGAGGACTCGATGCCCCAGCCGAGATTGCGCCGCGTGGCCGCAGGAATGTGGCTTTTCGGGGTGGTCGCGGCCGGCTGTGCGCCTGGCGAGGATGGCCTGGGCTCCGAAAAGCCCCCTCTTCTTGGCGATACCGTTCCGCTGCCGGCCAGCCTGCGGCCGCGAACCGCCGCCCGCGAGACGGCCGTACCCGTGTGCGCATCGCCCCATGTGCTCTATCTCAACTTCGATGGCGCGCGGCTGACCAGCAATCAAAGCTGCTCGGACGCCGTCAACAACTGCAGCTACATCATCGCCAATGGCAGCCCCAATTTCCCGGCTTACTCGGGATCGGCCACTCAGAAACAGCAGATCATCTCGCTCGTGACCCAGTACTTTGCTCCCTTTAACGTGCTCATCGTGACCGCCCGCCCGAGCACGCCTCCGTATGACATGTCCATGATCGGCGGCACCCCGCAAGTCATCGGGCGGTCCACCTCGGCTGGTCTTGGGCCCCTGGACTGCGGCAACCAGAACGCGGGCGACATCACGTTCGCCTTTGCCGAGGTTTCGCAAAACGACCCCCACAACGTTGCCGTCACGATTGCGCAGGAGGCCGCGCACGCCTACGGCCTCGGCCACGTCAATAATATGGTCGACATCATGTATCCGATGCTGACCGGCACCGGGGACAGCTTCCACAACCAGTTGATGCAGATCTATGACACGAGCGGACCCAGCACAGACTGCACCGGCACCGGATACCAGAACGACGTGACGCTGCTCAACCAGAACGTCGGCCCGGGCTGCGGCGGCTCGGGGGGATCGGGCGGCGCGGGCGGCGGGGGCGGTGGCGGCGCGGGCGGCGGGGGCGGCGGCGGCGACATGGTGCCGCCGCAGGTCGCGATCAGTGATCCGCCCGACGGGGCGGCCGTGCAGGTACCGTTCCAGGTGCTGGTGGCGGCTTCGGACAACAGCGGCACCGTGTCCAAGGTCGATCTGATGATCGACGGCACGTACTCGCAAGAGCTGGCCGCGCCACCCTGGCAGTTCATGGTCGGTAGCCTTTCCGCGGGCTCGCACACGCTCCTGGCCAAGGCCTATGACCCCTCGCAGAACGTCTCCACCTCGAATCAGGCTACGGTGACCGTGCAGCAAAGCAGCGGGCCCGGCCCCGACCCCGGCGGCGGCACCGGCGGCACCTCGGGGGGAAACGGCCTCGCCGAGACCGTTCGCGGAGCATGTTCGGCGGTGCCGGGCGGCGCGGGGCCGCCTGCAACCGGCGCGTCCTGGCTGCTCGGGCTGCTCCTGGTTGGGGTCGCAGGGCTGGCACGCCGTCGCTCGCGCTGACCGACGCCTACACCACCCGCACCACCCGCGCGCTTACGCGTTCACAGCGCCCGCAGCAGCTCCGACCGATCCGCGAACGGCGACTGGCAAGGCGGCCCGTCGGCAATCAGAAGCTCGGACTCGGACGGCGTGCGCCCCAGCCGCAGGATGGTGGCCGAGCGGGTGCCATACTGGGCGCCCATGTGGATACAGGTTCCGGCGCGCGGATCCGAGACATGCACGCTCAGGAGCGCGCGCAGCCGCTCGGTCGAGGCGTCCTCGGGCCAGTGCGCGCGAATGAAATCGCCCCGCGGCCCGGCCCCGTCGGCCGACGACTCGGTGATGACGTGCAGACCGCGCGCGAGCGGCTCCAGGGCGGCCGCCTGACCATCGTAGCGCCACAAGAGGCCCTGCTCGGCGTCGGCCACCACCAGGTGAAAAGGATTCCACTCGGCAGCGCTGGTGGCCGCGAGCACGGCCCGGGCTTCAGCCGCGCTGGCGGCGAAAAGGGCCCGCCCGACCAGCTCCCCGCGCGAGCGACGCGTCGGGTCGGGCGCTCGTCCGGTGTGGTAGTTGGTCACCGCGGCCAGAACGCCCCGCGCCGAGACGCCGATCCAGGTTCCACCGGCTAAGAGGTCGCGCGGAGCCGCCATGCGAGGGCGTTCGCGCACGGCCCAGGTCTCGCTCGGCCGATCCAGCCTTTCATCGCGATTGGCCGCTACCACGACCGGGAAGCGCGGCTCCGTTCCCAGCGCAACCGCGAGCGTGCACACGAGAGCAATGTAGCACGCCTGGGCCAGCTGGCCGGTTCGCGCTAGACTTGGGTTTCGTGCTCTCGTTCGCTCTCGCGGCGCTCACCCTGCTGGCGGTCGATTGGCCGGGCAAGCTCGAAGAAATCGAGCATCAGTTGCGCTCGGTCGATTCGCAGAAGCGCCTGGAGGCGGTCGAGCGCCTGGAAGCGCTGGAGCTGCCGGGCAGCGAGCGCCTGCTTCTGGGCGCGCTCGAGGATCGGGTCGACGAGGTGCGCATCCACGCCGCCCGCGCGCTGGGGCATCGGCACGCCGCGCTCGCCGAGCCAGCTCTTTTGCGGTGGCTGGGCGACCCCGAGCCCAAGCTGCGTGCCGCTGGCGCCGAGGCGCTGGGGGAGCTGTGCGCCGAGCGGAGCCCCGCGCGTTGTGGGCCCCGCACGCGGCCCGCGCTGGTGCGCCTCCTGGCCGATGCCGATAGCGACGTGCGCAACGCAGCGGTGGCCGCGCTGGGCCGCCTGAAAAGCCGCGAGGTGGTGCCAGCGCTGACCGGCCGGCTCGAGGACGAGAACGTGGGCGTGCGTCGCGCCACCGCGGGCGCCCTGGGCGAGCTCGGCGATGCGCGCGCGGTGCTGCCGCTGATTGCGCGCCTGGGCGACACCTCGCGCGAGGTGCGCGCGGCGGCCGCCGAGGCCATCGGACACCTGGGGGACGTGCAGGCTGCCCCGGCCCTGGTTCGCCTGCTTGGTGACCCGGCCGAGGAGGTGCGGGCGGCGGCCGTGGACGCACTGGGCCGCCTGCGCGCGGACGTCGCCGAGCCGGCGCTCGAGCGTCTGCTTGTGAGCGGGGTCGAGCCGCTGCGGGCACGGGCCGCGCTGGCTCTGGGCGCCATTTCTTCGCGGCCCGCCATCTTGGCCCTGATTGCGGCGCTGGGACGCGACGACGTGCGTCCGGCCGCGCGCGAGGCGCTGCTCCGCGTCGGCAAGGCCGCCACGCCCGCGCTTCTGGCCGCGCTCAAGAGCGGTCGCATCGCGAGCGGCGGCGCCGCCGCGGCCGCCGAGACCGCCGAAGGCAAGGTCGACCCGCAGGCGCTGGTGGAGCTTTTGCGCGATCTCCGTGAGAGCGCGGCCGGCGACGCCCTGATCGAGGAGCTGCATCGCGGGCGCGTGCGGCGCGATCTGACCGCCGAGGCACTGGGTGCCGTGGCGGCGCCGGCTGCGCTGGAGCCGCTGGCGCTTCTCCTGAGTGACCCCGATCTCCTGGTGCGCCGCGCCGCCGTGCACGCGCTGGCCCCGATCGTCGATGCACGAGCGGCCGCGCCGCTGGAGGCTGCGCTCGGCGATTCCGATGCCGAGCTGCGCCGTTCGGCCGCCACGCTGCTGGGAGAAATCGCGCTGGCGCGCTCGGTACCGGCGCTGGAAAAGCGGCTCACCACCGACGAGGACGAGTCGGTGCGCGCGGCTGCCGCGGCCGCTCTGGGCGCCATCCGGGATCGCCACGCCACGCTGCCGCTGGTGCGCGCGCTGGCGCAGGGCAGCGACCGGCTGCGCCGCGCCGCTGCCGATGCCTTGGAGCGGCTGGGCGACCCTTCCGCCGCGCCCACGCTGCTTGCGTTGCTCGACACCGACGCCCGCGTGGCCGCCATGACGGCGCTCGCGGGCTCGCTGCGCGGCAGCCGGCATGCGCTGGCGCGCGAGCGCCTGATCGGGCTCCTTCACGAGGCGCAGGTGACCGCGGCCGCGGTCGACGCGCTGCGCATCCTGGGCGATCCGCAAGCCGCGCCCCCGCTGGTGGCGCTCTTGCCGGTCGCGGACGCCGATCTGCGCATGCGGATCCTGGAGGCGCTCGGTGATCTGGGTAGCGATGAGGCGCGGGCCGCCATCTGGCGCAGTCTCAACGACGAATCGCCGCGCGTGCGTGCGACCGCGGCCTGGGCCGCCGGCAAGGTCGGCGGCACCGGCGCCACGGCGCGCCTGCGCGAGCTGGCGGCCGATCCGCAGCCCGAGCTGGCCGGAAACGCGGTGGCTGCGCTGGGCCGGCTGCGCGCCGCCGGCGCCGCCGACGTGCTGGTGCGGGCGCTCGGCCACCCCGACGAGCACGTACGGGCCAACGCCGCGCTGGCGCTGGGCGCGCTGGGTGATACCAAGGCGCGCGCCCGGCTGGTCGAGCGGCTGGGCGACGGCGCCGCGCGGGTTCGGGCGGCGGCCGTGCGCGCGCTCGCGCAACTGGGTGCGCGCGATGCCGCCGCGCGCCTGGCCAAGGAGGATCCCGATCCGGCCGTGCGCGCGCTCGCGGCCGCGCTGGCGGCCGGTCCCGCGGCGCCCGGCGCGCTGGCGCCCGCACGATCGGCGGCCAGCTGGTTCGCGTTCTACCTGGTCGACCGCGACGACGGCTCGATCAAGCCGCGCGCCCGCTACTGGCTGACCACGCCACAGGGCCTCATCAAGGCCGGCTGGACCGACGCCGACGGCAACGCCCGCGAGGAGCACGTTCCCGACGGCACCTGTGTGGTCGACGAGCAGGTGGACGAGGCACCCTAGGAGCGTTCACAGCCCGAGCTGTGCGCGCCGGCCCGCACCCAGCTCGGCCTCCACCACGTCGCCCAGAAGCTGCACCAACGACTGGCCGGGCCCGCTTGCGATCACCTCGCGCGTGGCCTGGCGGCACTCGCCAGCGGCCGACTGGTAGCGCAGCCGGCACGCCTGAGGGCTCGGCTCCACCGGGCCGCACTGCGGCCACTCGCGGGCCCCGGCTGCAAACAAAAGCCGGTCCAGATCCTCGCGCTGCTCCGCGCGCACGACCGTGCGGCGCACGCGACCCCGATCGTGGATCTCGACCGATCCACCGAGCGTGATCGAGATCGCAACCCGATCCTCGCAGCCCGCCGCGACGCGGGCGACTCCGCTCCCGCCCGTGGTCGCGCACCCGAGCCCGCCCAGAAGCAGCATCACTCGCAACCCGCGTGCGTTCATTCTATTCCTTCGCGGCTTGCTCCGGCGCGGCTCGGCGGCTCGCGTCGCTGCACTCCGCTCGCAAACCTCGAAACCCCGCGCCTGCGCGCGCCGCTCATTCTATTCCTTCGCGGCTTGCTCCCGCGCGGCTCGGCGGCTCGCGTCGCTGCACTCCGCTCGCAAGCCTCGAAACCCCGCGCCTGCGCGCCGCTCATGCCGCGGGATGCTATCATTTCGGCGTGCCGCTGTGGATGCTGGTTGTGCCGGCGCTGCCGGGCCTGCTCTGGCTGTGGCTGTTCTATCGAACCGACCGTTATCAGCCCGAGCCCAAGCGCCTGGTCGCGATCACGTTCGGCCTGGGCGCGCTGGCCACCATTCCGGCGGTGTGCGCGGAAATGGCGGCGGCGCAGCTGTATCCCTTTCTGCGCCACGTCGAGCACGCCATGCTGGCCGCGCAGTCGGGACGCTCGCTGACCCCGCTCCTCATCGGCTGCTTTCTCGTCATCGGTCCGATCGAGGAGCTGGCCAAGTTCCTCGCGGTGCGCCTCTATATCTACCGCCGCCCCGAGTTCGACGAGCCCATCGACGGCATCATCTACGCGTCGGCGGCCGCGCTCGGCTTCGCGTCGCTCGAGAATGCCTTCTACGTGCTCGACTTTCGAGCGGGCGGCGTGCGCTGGGGACTCTTTTTCGCGCGCGCGGTGCTGGCAGTTCCAGGGCACGTGCTGTTCTCGTCCATGTGGGGCTACGCGCTCGGGCGCGCCAAGTTCCGTCCCTATCCGGTCTTCGGGATGCTCGCCCTGGCGGCCTTTCTGCACAGCCTCTACGATTTCTTTGCCCTGCTGCCGGTCACTCGGCCGCTCGTGCTGCTCTTGGTGGCGCTTTTGTTCGTGCTGGTCGCGCGCCAGATCCGCGCGCTGGCCAAGGACTCGCCGTTCCGCCCCCAGGCCCCGCTGTCGCGCGTGCAGCGTTTCGCCACCCTTTTGCCCGCGATTGCGGTGGCGCCGGGCGCAACCGCGCAAAACCTGGCGCGCGGCCGGTTCTGCATGGCGTGCGGGCTCGGCGTCGAGGGCGTCGATCGATTCTGCGGTCGCTGCGGCGTCCCGCTCAGCGCTTGACGATGCGCGGGCTGGCTCAGGCGGCCAGCTTGGCGGCCATGCGCCGCCGTGCCCGATGCAGTCGCGACATGACGGTGCCCACCGGCATCTTCGCCCGCGCGGCCACCTCGCGATAGGCCAGACCATAGGCGTCGACGGCGAGCAGGGTCTGGCGGAGCGGCTCGGGCAGCTCGCGCAGCGCGCGCGCCAAGTCGAGCGCGAGGATCCAGTCGAGCGTGCGATCGCGATCTGGCACTTCCTCGGTCAGCGCGATCTCGCGCCGCCCGCGCCGCAGCTGGTTGATGAAGGTGTTGCGCAGAATGGCGTGCATCCAGGCGCGCGGATTGGAGCCGGGCTCGACCCGCTCCCACGACGCGAACGCACGCAAAAGCGTCTCCTGCACCAGATCCTCGGCCCGCGAGCCGCCGGCCATGCGCTCGGCCGCGCGGCGCAGCTCGCCCCGCAGCTTGAGGGCAGTGTGCTCGAATCGGAGGCGCTCATCGCGGGTCACGGAGGTGGGTGAAGCAAGCCACATGCCACCAGTCGCCGATCCGGTTTTCGCGCAGTTGGCGCCCCGCGCGGCGCGGCGGCCACAACAATCTGACGCAAGGTTCCCACGCTCGCGGATCAGAATGTCATGTGCGCCCGGCCGCTACAGATCGAGCGCCGCGGCCAGATGTGCGGTCACATCGCGGGCCAGAAGACCGCGCGGGCTGCGCCGTCCCGCCAGCGCGAGATCGGCCGCGCGCCCATGCACATAGGCCGAAAGCCGCAGCGCGTCGAGCGGCGGCGCGCCCTGCGCGAGCAGCGCGCCGGTAAGGCCAGTCAGCACATCGCCGGTGCCGGCCGTGGCCAGGCCCGGGTTGCCGGTCGGGTTGATGTAGGCGCGGCCATCGGGCGCGGCCACCACGGTGCGCGCGCCCTTGAGCGCGACCAGCGAGCCGGTGGCGGCGGCCAGTCGCCGCGCCACGCCCAGTCGATCGGCCTGCACGGCTTCGGTGGTCGTGGAAAGCAGGCGCGCCATCTCGCCAGGATGGGGTGTCAAGAGGCGCGGCCCCTTCGCGCGCCGGAGCGCAGCGTGCGCAGCCGCACCGCTCGCTGCCAGCGCATTGAGGCCATCGGCGTCCACCACCATGGGCACCTCGACCTCGGCCGCCAGGCGCACGACCAGCCTTTGCATGGCGTCGTCGGTCGGGATGCCCGGTCCGAGCGCAACCGCCTGCTTGCCCTGGCACAGGCGCACGAGCGCGTCCTCGTCGGCATAGCCGGCCGTCATGAGCTCGCGCACCCGCCGCTCGAGCACCGACTGCACGTCCGGCCGCGCCGCCACCGTGACCAGCCCGGCCCCGGCCCGGAGCGCAGCCTCGCCGCACAGGAGGGCGGCTCCGGTCTTGCCCCGCGAGCCCGCGATCACGAGCAGGTGGCCGAAGGTGCCCTTGTGCCCGCCGCGCGGTCGCGCGGGCACGAGCGGCGCCACCTCGGCCCGCTCCAGAAGCCACGTGCGCAGACCTTTCTGGCCTGGCAGCGCGCGCGGGATGCCGATGTCGACGACGTAAAGGTCGCCCACCCACTCGAAGCCGGGCGCGCTCACCAGGCCCGGCTTGGGTAGGCCCATGGTCACGGTCATGTCGGCGCGCACGCAACTGCCGTGCGGATGACCGCTGTCGGCGTCGAGCCCCGACGGAATGTCGACCGCCACCCGGAGCGCCTTGCGCGGCGCGGCGTTGATACGCTCGATGGCCGCGGCCATCGGGCCCTGCACCTCAGCGCGCAGCCCGGTGCCCAGAAGCGCGTCCACAATCACGCGCTCGCCCGCGAGCCCGTCGAGCGCAGGCGCAAACGGGATCCCCATCCGCTCAGCCACGTTCAGGTTTGTGCGCGCGTCGCCGCTGACCCGATCGCGCGCCGCCGCAAGGTAGATGCGCACATCGGCGCCGCGATTGTAAAGCTGCCGCGCGATCACGAAACCGTCACCCCCGTTGTTGCCAGCCCCACACACCACGCCCACCGGCAGGCCGGCAAGCGCCCCTTTCATCCGCTCGGCAATCAAGCGCACCACGCCCGCGCCCGCGTTCTCCATCAGCACCAGCCCGGGGATGCCGATCTCCTCGATGGTCGTACGATCGAGCTCGCGCATCTCGTCTGCGGTGGCGATAAGCAAGCTAGCCCTCCAACATGACCACCGCGACTGCCGAGTCGCCCGCGTGCGTCAGCGACAGGTGCGCACGCCGAACCCCCCGCCCCTGGGCCGCCCGCGTGGCCCCGCCGTGGAAGACCAGCTCGGGCGCGCGCTCGCGCACCACCACCTCGAGCTCGTGCCAGCGCA
>DATFWX010000016.1:0-37818 GCA_035258845.1 Polyangia bacterium
CGCGCTCCGGGCCGGCTTCGACAGCATCGAGCACGGCGACGGCTTCGACGACGGCCTCCTCGGCCGTGCGGCCAAGCAGGGCACTTACTGGTGCCCGACCCTGTACGTGGGCGTGTACGTATCGCACGGCCGCGGCGGGATCTGGGAAAAGCTGCCCGAGATCGAGGCGCGTGCCTTCCGGCGCGCCCTTGGCCGCGGGGTCAAAATCGCCAACGGCAGCGACGTGGGTGGCTTTGCGTGGACCGAGAATCAAGCCAAGGAGCTGGAGCTGATGGTCAAGAACGGCATGACGCCGATGCAGGCCATCCGCGCGGCCACGCTGACGGCGGCCGAGCTTTTGCGCGAGCCGGCCAATCTGGGCAGCGTCGAGCCGGGTCGGCTGGCCGACATCGTGGCGGTCGCGGGCGCCGATCCGACCCGCGACATCGGCGCGCTCCAGCGCATCTCGTTCGTGATGAAGGGCGGCGTCATCTATAAGCAGTAGGAGAGTGCATGAGCCAGATCCCGGCCTATCAGAACGATTCCTTCATGCAAAGCACGGACGCGCGTCCGCTCCGGATTGTGGCCGAGTACCTGGCGCCGCTCAGCGTGTTCCGGCGCGAGCACATCCACGACACCATCGTGTTCTTCGGCTCGGCACGGCTGCGCGAGGACGGGCCGCTCGGGCGCTACTACCGAGACGCGAGCGCGCTCGCGCGCATGGTCACGGAATGGTCCAAGGCGCTCCGGCATCCCCGGCATCGCTTCGTGGTGTGCTCGGGCGGCGGGCCCGGCATCATGGAGGCGGCCAACCGCGGCGCCTCCGAGGCGGGCGGGAAGACGGTGGGCCTGAACATCGGGCTGCCGTTCGAGCAGCGCCCCAACTCGTTCATTACGCGTTCGCTCAGTCTGGAATTTCACTATTTTTTCATGCGCAAGTTCTGGTTTGCCTATCTGGCGCGCGCGTTGGTGGTGTTTCCGGGCGGATTCGGCACGCTCGACGAGATGTTCGAGATCCTGACGCTCGAGCAGACCAAGAAGCTGGAGCGCAAGGTGCTGATCCTCCTGTACGGGCCCGACTACTGGAAAGAGATCGTCAATTTCGACGCGCTGGTGCGCCACGGCGTGATCGCGGCCGAGGACCTCTCGCTGTTCCAGTTTGCCGATCGGCCCGAGCAGGCGTTCCAGCTGCTGTGCGATCACCTGACCCGGGAGTGCCTGGGCGAGCCCGAGCGCGAGACGCCCGCGATCGCACCCTCGGCCGGGTCGGTGTAGAACTTTCACACCGCCCGCCCGTACAAGCAGACATGAGCCGGGGTCGAGTGGCGGTGCCGCTCGTGATCAGCGCCACAGGCGTTGCTGCGCCGCGCCGGCTGCTGGCTGGACCGATCCGACCACCCCTCATCCTTCGAGACCGCGATCGCCGGCGACGCCCCCGGCTCATCGTGCGCGACGCTCGCCCCAGCGACGTGCCGGTAGCCGCGCGCGCGCCGGCGCTCGCGGGGCTCGGTGGCGGCCTGGTCGCGGCGCCAGCGGCTGCGGCCTCAGACTCGCGATCGGGGACAGAAGCCCCTTGACAGCCGCCCGCGCGCTTCCAGATCTCGGGCAGTTGCAGACCCGCGAGCTGGCATCGTTTTCGCTACAGAGATTGGCAAATGGTACGGCGTCCCGATCAAAGACCCCACCCCGTTCGAGGTCGGTTCAAGGCGATCCCGATGCGCACGCCGGATTGCCGTCGCAAGACCGAGACCCGGCGCTGGAAAGGGCCGCGGCCACGCCCGGCCCCGCCCCCACGTGACGACATCGCCGAGCTGGTGGCGGCGCTCGAGGAGCTGGCGCGGGAAGGCGAGGCACCGCCCCCCTACGAGCAGTACCTCGTGATCCCGGGGCTACCCGATGGGAGCGAGCATCGGGTCGAGCTGACCGACGCCGACATCATTGAAATGCTCGAGCTCTTCTAAGTCCCCAAGATCAACAAGGATCAGGCCAGGACACCCTCGACCGTCGCAACCAGCATGAGCAGCTCGGCAAAAGGGCCCATGGGCAGACGGCCCTCTGAAGCCGCTGCTGCCTGCACGAGCGCGTCGAGGCGAGCCAGAAGGCGCCTTCCGCCCGGCCAGTCCGCGCCCACCGCAGCCACCAGCTCGCGCAGCGCCTCCACCGTGGACGCGTCGTCGGCCGCCTCGGGCAGGAAGCGCACCGGGCCCGGCCGGCTTGCCGCTGCCCGCACAAGCGCCTCCAGCCACTTTGCGGTGGCGGCCATCTTGCCGTAATCGAGCCGATCCGGCGTGTCGGTGGTCTGATGGTAATGGCGCCAGCGGCCGCCGGTTACGAACAGAAAGGGCACGCCGCGCTCCTGAAACGCCGCATAGTCGGACAGGGGCGGGATCACGCGGCAGCCGGCACGACGCGGGATCACGCCCTCGATCGGGGCCAGGCCGTCGACTAGGGCGGACGTACCCTCACTTGCCTCGGCG
Source organism: Polyangia bacterium (assembly GCA_035258845.1). GTDB lineage: Bacteria > Myxococcota_A > Polyangia > JAHFDS01 > DATFWX01 > DATFWX01. The sequence goes on from DATFWX010000016.1 coordinate 2,457, forward strand.
CCCAGCACGAACACGGTGTCGCGCACGGCTTTCGGCAGTCCCGGCTCCCCGAGCGCGTGCCCGACCAGATCCAAGGCCACCATCAGGTCGATGCGATCCAGCGGCACGGTCGGGTTGCGTGCAAAATATTCCGAGCCCATGGCCTCGCTCAAGAAATAGGGCGGCTCTTCGCTGTCGAACGCGCACAGGATCACGTCGTGGCCGTCCGGGGGCGCGGCCACGAGCGCACGCGCCAGCTCCACCACGATCGCGACCGCGGCCGCGTTGTCGTCGGCGCCCCAGTACACGGCCGGGCCCGGTCCGCGGCCCAGGTGATCGTAGTGCGCGCCCACCAGCAGGGCCCTTTCCGCGCGCCCACCGCCAACGGTCGCGATCAGGTTGGCACCGCCCGAGCCCGGCACCGACTGCTCGCGCACCCGGAGCCCCGCCTCGCCGAAGGCCTGGGCGATGCGTGCGCGCGCGGCCCGGCCCTCGGGCGTGCCGGGCGCTCGACCCGCACACGCGGGCGCGCACAGATCCGCGACCAGAGCGCGCAGCCGTTCGATTGCCTGCACTGCTTTGAGGCTAGCACGGCGTGAGGTAGGCTCGGGGCGTCATGCAGGTGTTCCTGATCCGCCATTCCGACGCGGTCGACGCCGGGCCTGCGCTGCCCGACCCGGCACGCTTCCTGTCCGGCCGCGGCCGCCAGGCTGCTCGAGCGGTCGGGCAGCGGCTGCGCGCCGAGAGCATCCGCTTCGACGCGGTCGTGGCGAGCCCGCTCGTGCGCGCGGTCCAGACCGCCGAGCTGATCGCCGCGCAGGTCGGCTTCCCCGATCTGGTCGCGGCGCTGCCTCAGCTGGCGCCCGACTCGCCGCCGGGCCTGGCCGCGTCCGCGCTGGCCGCGCAGGGGCAGTCGGTGGCAGTGGTGGGGCACGAGCCTCAGCTCTCGGAGCTGGCTGCGCTGCTCATCGGCCAGCGCTCGTTCCCGCACCTGCGCAAGACCCAGGTGGTCTTGATCGAGGACGGCCGCGCCGTGTGGACGCTCGATCCGGAAAAGCTCGAGATCCGGCCGCTGCCATGATGATCCGGTTGTGCAAGGCGGGCCTGGTGCGCCTGGGCGCGGGTGCGCCCGGGCTGCTTTCTGCGCTGCGCGAGCGCGCGCACACACCGATCGTCCAGGACTGCCTGGACCGCTGCCAGACCTGCGAGCAGGGCCCGCTCGTGTTTACCGCCGACGGAATGCCGCTCGTAGCCCTCGACGCGGCTGCGCTTTTGGCCCTGCTCGACCAGCTCGCGGCCGACGAGTAGCGGGCCTAGGTCCGGCGCGGCGGCGGCAGCGTCTTGGCGACCTCGAACTTCAGCCAGCCCAGGTAGCGCGCAAACGGATCGCGCGCGGCTGCGACCAGACGCGGCAGAGCCACGACCTCGTCTTCGGTCGCGAGCGCGTCGTCGAGCACGGCGAGCGCGGCCGCTTGGTCGCTGCGCGCGCCCACTTCACCGCCTGTGACCGGCGTCTGCGGCATCGGCTCGCCGCGCGCGGCCGCCAACCCACGGGCAGCGTGAAACAGGAGGTTGCGCGAGCGCAGGGCCGCCCGGTAGGCCGGGTCCCACTCTGCGCGCGCCGCGTGAGCGCCCGACTCCACGAGCGCGGCCCGTGCCTCCGAAAGCTGCCTGCGAACTCCGGTCAGCATGGTGCCTTCACGTTGCGCCGTGTGCATCATAACCGAGCTTGGACGGTTTGCGGTACTCTCCGCCCGTGGCGCCCGCCCTCCTCCTCGCGCTCTGGGCCGCCGATCCGCGCCTGGCCGAGGCGGAGCGGCTGCGCGCGCAGGCCGACCAGCTCGCCCGCGCGGGCGAGTATGCCAAGGCCATCCCGCTCGCCGAGCAGGCGCTCGCGCTGCGCGACGCCGCGCGCGGGCCCAAACATCCCGAGGTTGCGGAGTCCCTGAACGACCTCGGCTCGCTGTACCGCGAAACCGGCGACTACACGCGCGCGCTGCCCCTGTATGGGCGTGCGCTCCACATCCGCGAGGCCGCTTTCGGCGAAAAACATCTGGCCGTGGCCGAGACGCTGCACGACCTGGGCGAGCTCGACCGGCTGATGGGCAACTACGATCAAGCGGAAAAGGAATACCAGCGCGCGCTCTCGATTCGCGAAGCCCAGCTGGGCCCGCAAAATGCCCAGGTCGCGGCCACGCTCAACAACCTGGGCGCGCTGTATCGGCAGATGGGCTCCTACGATCGCGCAGGCATGCTGCTTTTGCGTGCGCTGCACATCAAAGAGGCCATCCTGAAGCCGGGCGACCCGTCGCTGGCCACGGCCTACAACAGCCTGGCGGTTCTGTACGTCACCATTGGAAGCTACGCCGAGGCCGAGCCGCTGCTCGAGCGAACACTCGCCATTCGCGAGCAGGCGCTAGGGCCCGCGCACCCGTCCGTGGCGACCGCGCTCAACAATCTGGCCCAGCTGTATTCCGACCTGGGGGCCTACGAACGCGCGGAGCCGCTGTTTGCGCGCTCGCTCGCGATCCGCGAGGCGGCGCTCGGTCGCGAGCACCCGTCGGTAGCGGGCTCGCTGGGCAACCTGGTGGTGCTGTACCGCGCGCAGGGACAATTCGAGCGTGCGCTGCCGCTGGCCCAGCGCGCGCTTGCGATCGACCAGAAGGTGCACGGGGCCTCGCACCCCGACGTGGCGACCGATCTCAACAACCTGGCCGAGCTCTACGTTTCGCTGGGCCAGGACCAGCGCGCGCAACCGCTCCTCGAGCGCACGCTCGCGATCGACGAGGCCACCCACCCGGGCGCGCCCCATCCCGACGTCGCGCAGTCACTCGAGAACCTGGCCAACCTGTATCTGCTCGAGGGTGCCCACGCGCGCGCGGAGCCGCTCGTGCGCCGCGCGCTCGCGATCCGCGAAGCCGTTCTGGGTCCCGGGAGTCGCGACGTCGCCGACTGTCTGGTCGATCTGGCGCGGGCGCGTGTTCTGGCCGGGCACGGCGAGGATGCGCTGCCGCTCCTGGCGCGCGCGCTCGACATCTGGGAACGCGTGGCGCGCATCGTGCAGAACGTGGCCACCGAGTCCCGGATGGCCGCGTTTTCGCGCACGCTGCGGGCGCAGCAGGAGCTCCTCTACTCGCTGGCCGCCGAGCGGCCCCATGATCGGGATGCGCAGCGGCTGGCGCTTGCGCTGGCCCTGCTGGGCAAGGGACGCGCGCTCGACGTGGCCGCCGACACCTCGCGCGCGGTGCGGCAGGGGCTGGACGCGCGCGACCAGGCGCAGTTCGACCGGCTGCGCACGGTGCGCGGCCGCCTGGCCGGCCTCGCGCTGGGCGGGCCCGGCACGCTTGCGCCCGACCGCTACAGCGAGCAGGTTCGGAAGCTGGAGGCCGAGAGCGAGCAGATCGAAAAGGATCTGGCGCTACGGTCGGCCGCGCTGGGCGTGCAGCGGGCACTGCCCCCGCCGGCCCAGGTGGTGGCGCGGGTGGCGGGCGCGCTGCCCGACGACGCCGCTCTGATCGAGGTGGTCGCCTTCCGGCCCTATCGATTCCGCGCCCGGGGCGTCCAGGCCGAACGCTGGGGAGCGCTTCGATACCGGGCGTTCGCGCTCACGCCGGGCGAAAAGGTGCAGGCGGTTGATCTGGGGCCGGCCCAGGTTGTGGACGCGGCCGTGCGCGAGCTCCTGCATGGGCTGACGCGCCCCGACGCCGACTGGCGGCCGGCCGCACAGCGCCTGCACCGGCTGATCGCGGCTCCGTTCGGCACGCTGGTCGGGGACCGCAAACGGTGGCTGCTCGCGCTCGATGGGCAGCTCCACCTGGTGCCGTTCGGGGCGCTCTACGACGGCCGCCGGTTTCTGATCGATCAGCACGAGGTGACCTACCTGACTTCGGGCCGCGACCTCCTGCGCGAGCGGTCGGGCGACCGGCGCTCGCACACCGTGGTGGTGGTTGCGGATCCGCAGCTCGACGGTGCGTTGCCAGCGCTCCCGGGCACGCGACTGGAGGCCGAAGCCATTCGCAAGCTGCTCCCGGGTGCGCAGCTGCTGATGGGGGCGGCCGCCAGCGAGCCGGCGCTGCTGGCTCTGCAGGCGCCCGGAGTCTTGCACGTGGCGACCCACGGCTGGTTCCTCGAGGACGAGGCGCCGCCGAGCGCGGGCACGCGCGGGCTCCACCTGCAAGCGGAGGTGGGCGCCCCAACGCGGCCGTCGAGCCTGCTCCTGCGCTCGGCGCTGGTGCTGTCGGGCGCGCGGCCCGGACATGCCCCCCGAGCGGCGTCCGACCGGCCTGACGGCATGGCGACTGCCCTCGAGGTGGCGGGCATGAACCTGTGGGGCACCCAGCTGGTCGTGCTGTCGGCCTGCGACACCGGCCGCGGCGACGTGCGGCTGGGGCAGGGCCTGTATGGGCTCCAGCGCGCGCTCGTGGTTGCAGGCGCGCAGACGCTGGTGACGAGCCTGTGGAAGATCGACGACGAAGCCACGCGCACGCTGATGGAGCAGTTCTACCGCAACCTGCTCGGTGGAGCCGACCGGGCCGAGGCCATGCGCAAGGCTGCTCTGGCTCTGCGCACGCGGCGGCCGCATCCCTACTATTGGGCGCCGTTTCAGGTGCTGGGCCGGACCGGGCCGCTCGGAGGCGCTCCGGGCGCAGCCATCCCACCCCTCCCAGTCACCCACTGAGTGAATACTTCTGCGGTTAAGGGGCAGAAGTGTAGTCGCCGGCCCCCGCATCCCAGCCCGGCGTCGGATGCAGTCGAATGTCCGGCAGCGGCTCCGGGAACAAGACCTCGTGCTCGCCCGATGAGCTGACATAGGTGCGCGCGCCCACGACCAGCCGGACGCGCGCGAACTTGGTGTTGTAGCAGTAACACTCGCGCCCGTTGGGGTGGCGGTAGCGCAGCCCGACGTAAAGCGGGGTCTCGCCCTCCATCGAGAGCGCCAGATCGTCGTAGCGGAGCTGCCACAGCGTCGGCTTCACGACCGCCCCCGTGTTGAAATGATCCATGATCCGGTTGCGCAGGTGCTCGCCGTCGGGGCCGCGATACACCAGCGCCGACAGCCACGGCGTGGTGAGCGGCCCCACTCGCACCCGCGCGGTAAAGCCGTCGAAGGTGCGGTCGAGCGCGCCGTCGTCCCACAGGTTGCAGTTGCCATAGGCATACGAGAAGGCATGCTCGCTGCCCCAGTTGTGCCCGCGCAGGCCGATCCAACCGTCGACCGCGATGGTCTCGCTGCCGACCGTCAGCGCGCCGTCGAAGCGCAGGTTGGGCGCCGGCGTGAGCAGCTTCTTTCGGGGGATGCTGGCTTCGTAAAAGCGCGCAGTGCCCAGGTGAAACAGCGGTGCCATCCCACCCGACAGCTTGAGCTGCCAGGACGCCTCACCGATGCTCCCTTTTGCATGCTCGGGATCGAAGTCGAAGTGATCGCCGCGCAGGGCCAGGCGATGAGTCGGGATGTCGAGCTTCAAGAGCGGCACTTCGCGCTTCCAGACTCGCGCCGCCGCGCCGCGCCGGAACAGGATGAGCCAGAACTCGCCAATGCCGCCGCCCCCCGCGTCGACCAGCAGGTTGTGCTTGATCCAGAAGGCCTGCTTGCCGTCGGTGCTGTTGGCCTTGAGGTAATGGCTCTCGTACAGGCCGGGTTGGCTGCGCGAGAGGTACCGATCGTAGGCGTCGGCGGCACGTGGGGCGGCTTGCATCCTCACCTCTATTCTATGCGGTCTGCGCGCCCGGGGCGAGGCGGCCCTTAACGGCCGGGTGATAGGGCGACCAGATGAAGCCGCTCCAGTAGCACTCGGCCATGTTGAGCCAGCGCTCGAGCGACGTCTTCGAATCCAGGAAGTGCTTGAAGCTGACCAGAAGCCAGCTGTAGATGGCCTGGCTGTCCCGACAAGAGCCGCATTCGCCCGACGTGCAGCAGAAGTTGATGGTCTCGAGATCGGGCGCCCAGGCGTTGAAGCCGGGCAGGATCGGCTGCCCGTTTTTCTTGCGCGCCGCGTGCGCCGGATGATCCACGCTGATGCTGGGGCAGGTGTCGTAGCCGAACTGGCCAAAATGGGTCTTGCCGGTCAGGAGCGTGCGAATGAACAGCTCGTCGCAACCCAGCACGTAGGGATACTTCTCGCGCACGCGCAGCGCTTCGTCGAGCAGTCGATCGACGTTCTGCCCGCGCCGCAGCGGGTCGTAAAGGCCGTGCGAGGAGTAGTAGTTGAGCCCGACCCGATTTCCATTGTCGCCGATGCGCCGGACCGTGTCCTCGATGTACGGGATCGAATCGTTCGAGACCGCGTAGATGAAGACCGCGCGATCGTCGTTGCGGTAGCTCGCGAGCGCAGTGTCAAACAGGCCGCTGAAGGTCTTGCCGCTGGGCCGGATGCCGCGCAGCTCGTCGTCGAGCGGGCCGCCGCCGAACAGGGTGATGGCGACGCACACGCGCGGAAAGTCGTGCGCGGACAGCTTCTGCAGGCCATTGGTGGAGATGCTGATGTTCGGCATCGCCTCCACGAACGCCGCCACCCGATCCGGGAACAGGGTGGGCTCGCCGCCGATCAAGAGAGCGGTGGTGACGCCGTGCTCGCGCTGCTCGACCGCGAAGCGGCGCCAGGCTAGAAGGTCGCGCTGCTCGCGCGTTCGCTCGTCGAACTCGTACTCGTAGAACCAGCAGCCCTTGCAGCGGATGTTGCAGGCGTTGGTGATGTGGTACTCGCCCGTGCGCACGGTGCGTGAGAAGTCCTGCAAGGTCTTGAGGCGCAGCCCGAGCTCGAAGTCGCCGCCCACCAGCTCGAGCACGCGTGCAAACAGGCCGGCCATGGCTAAACGAACCTCCGGTTTGCGTGCGCATCGGGGACCTCAAGGCCCAGTCCCTCGAGCTTGGGCCGCGTGAGCTGGATGAAACGCTGGCGCGCCTCTTCGTTCTCGTACTTGCGCAAGCCCCATTTGACGTAGAGCTGCGAGCGCGTCGAGGTGCTGCGGCCGAACAGATCGAGCACCATGGGCCAGATCAGCGCGAGCGCATTTTGCACCTCGGGCAGGCTCGCGCGATCGCTGCAAAACTGCGCGCTGATGCGGTAGCCATGCCCGACGTGCACCTTTTCCTCCTCGTGGATGCGCGGACAGATGGCCGCGAACGGCCGGTAGCTCGACTCGCACATCTCCTCGATGATCTCGAGCGCGGCTCCCTCGGCCAGGAGCGAGGTCAGGCCGCGCGCGATCCAGGTGGCCCGGTCGATGTGCGAGCGATTGAGCAGCTCGGTCGGATAAGCGGTGCGCGCTTCCAGCCGCTGGCGCAACATGTAGCTGCAATCGAGGCCGATCTCCGAAAGCACCTTGGCCGTGCGATGGTAGTGGTCGACCTCATCGGCCGCGTTGGCGTAACAGGTGCGCAGCTCGAACGCGTCGGGCGCCATGGGTGCCGCCACCATGATGTAGTTGTCGGCGCCGTTGAGCTCGCCTTCGGCGTGGGCGGTCAGCTGCTTCTTGACCAGCTCCTGGTATTCGAGCGGCATGCGCGCAAAATGCTCCGCATTTTCCACCACAATCGGCTGTGCCATAAGGCCTCCTTGCTCGGTTAGCGTGCGAGCACCGTTTGCATGAGCTGGTTCATTCGTGCCGTCACCGCCGCGTGGTACTCGTCGATCGCGCGCGGCAGGGCCGGATCATCTGTGCGCACAAGCGGCGGCCTGAGCCCCGACTCGACATAGTGCGTGAGCGCGGCCGGCCGGGGCACGACGGTCGGGCCGCGCCCCCGAAACAGCGGCAGGGGCAGCTTGAAGCGCTGGTAGACCATCTCGGTCAGCGGGCTCTCGTAGACCGTGAAGATCTCGTCGCCGCCAATGCAGACCACCGGCACCACCGGGCACTGGGCCAGGATGGCCAGGCGCGCGAATCCTTTGCGGTCCTGCCACTGCAGTCGGTACTTTTGCGTCGACGGCTTGAGCGCCTCCCGCATGCCTCCGGGCGTGACCCCGACCATCTCGCCCTGGTCCAGGATCGAGCGCGCGCCCGCCATGCTGGCCTCGACGAAGCCGATGTAGCGCATGAGCTGGGCCACGATGGGGATGCGGAACCACAAGCGATCGCCGAGCCCATGCACCAGCCGCCCGTACAGCTCGAAGATGGCGGCGCCCAGCAGGAAATGATCATAGGTGGCCAGGCTGTGATTGTGCACCAGCACTGCCGCGCCCGCGCGCGGCACGTTCTCGAGCCCGACCACACGGTGCTTGTGATAGCGCCGCACGGCCTCGAACAGCGGCACCAGCCGCTTGAGCCCTGGATTTGGTGCTGGCATCGCGCGCCCCCCGAGAGCGGCACATCTTAGCCTGCTTCGTTGAGCGTGTGAATGCTGCGCGCGATTGCGGCCGCCCGGCCGGACAAAAATTTGTCCGTCGCCGCGGTTGGAAGGCGGGGGCCGCTCTCTGCGTTCTCTGCGGTGAACCCTCCGGTGATCAGGCGGGCGCGGCGGGGGAGCTGGCCGACGAGCGCACCACGAGCCGCTGCGCGACCCCGGCCCCAAGCGCGTACGTGCAGGCGAGGGCTCGGAACACCTCGCCGAGGGCGCGCAGGCGTTGGGGCCCGAACTGCACGAAATGCCCCAGCGTGTGCGCGCCGTCGTAGAGCAGCCAGCCCAGCATGCTCGCGGTCAGAAGCGTCCACGGCCAGGCCAGCAGGCCGCCCCGCAGGGCGATCGCGGTCATCATCACGGGAGCGATGAAGCACAGCGAGATGATGTCTCCCACGTCCGACGCCAAAGGCACCACGGCTCCCGTTTCACCATCCAGCACCGCCTTGAGGTCGATGACCAGAGACGGCCCCGCGATCGCGAGCGCGACCGCGATCGTGATCCCGAGGACTACTCGACGACGCATCCGCGATTCCGGATGATGAATGCCCGCGATCTGCCCGGCGCGCGCCAACCGCCAGCTTCCCAGCACCGCGGCTGCGTTGCCAGCCAGAACCAGGGCGGCGTGCCAATAGTCCAGGTGGATGCCGAGCAGCCGCGGGCCCAGCCGCAGCTGGGCCAGATAGGTCGCGTCCCGGGTCAAAAGCAGCAGGTAGCACAGCGCCTGCAGCGCCCACGCGCGGCGCAGATAGTCGCCTCGCGCAAACGTGACCGCTGCGGTCGCGCAGCCGGCCAGCGCGAGCAGCTTGACCAGCTCGATCTCGACACGCAGCAGGAGTCGGCGCTGGTTCGGATCGTCGACCGCGCCCAGCGCGACCGCCAGAGCGGCTGCCACGAGGAGCGGACCTACCAACAGAATGCGGTACCTCATCGTTCCAGCTCCCGGTTGATCTGTGCAATCACGGCCTCGCACTGGGCGGCCCCGATCAGGGTGCGCAGCATGGGTCGCAGCGCGGCCAGCAGGCGCGGCACGTCGTCACGCGACAAGGTGTCGGGCCCGCGCCCGAGCGCGCGCTCGCAGAATGTCTTCACCGCCATGCGGCCGGTGTGGGGACCCAGATACACTGCAATCCGAGCGGCGATGGTTTCGGCGAGAGGGCGTGGCTCGGCCATGCGCTCTAGCCCGTCCGTCCGCGACCGTAAGCGCTACGGTGCCGCACGCAGAAACTCGCCCAAACGAGCGCGCTCGGCCTGGTCCAGCACCTGGCCCAGCCAGCCCTCGAGCGGAGCCAGCTCGTTGGAGCCCGCCATGACGGCCATGAAACGATCGGCCACCGCGGGCGCAAACAGGCGCAGGTTACGGTAGTCTCCGCACACGATTACCTGGGCGCGCACCGCGCCCACCACCTCCGAGAAACGCTCCTCCACCTGCGCCACCTCCTCGACCGTCTCCAGCGACTCGACGCGCACCTCCACCAGGCGGCCGACCCGGCAGACCAGACTGAACACCCCCCGATTTTAACCCGAAGGGCCGCGTCTCTACTAGTTTGCGGGGTCAGCGCTCGAGGGCGTCGAGCGCGGCCTGGGCGGCCCGTAGGAGCGGCCCGGCGTCGACCGGGCTGCCGGTGGCATGCTTCATCCACAAGTCGGGCACCACCGAGCCAAAGGTGGCCATGCGCTCGAACTCGGGGCCCAGCCGGCCCGCCTTGGCCACATGCTCCTCGATCTGCGCCGCGATCAGGTGCCCGAGCGGGTAGTCGGGAAGGTACAGGAAAGCCGAGATCATGTGCGAGTAGATGGCGAGCAGCATCGCGTCGCGCGTGCCCAGGACGGGCGCGTAGTAGCGGTTCCAGATCTCGCGCGCGATCGCCACCGTGGCCTCGCGAAGCGCGGTCGGGGTGGCGTCCGGATGCTCGTACATCCAATGCCAGACCCCCATGTCGACGAGCGCCACGCCCGCGATTTCGTAGCTGCCCCAGAGATCATTGAGCCCCTTCAAGCGCTGCGACTCTTGGTCGGGCTTGGCCAGGCCCAGAAGCTCGAGGTCGCGGCCCTGGAACACGAAGGCGAGCGCCTCCGTGAACGCCACATTGGGCACGCTGCGCAGGAGCGTGTGGTCGACTTCGTAGAGCGAGAAGATCTGCTCCACGTTGTGACCCATCTCGTGAATCGCGATGTTGTAACCCTTGTAATTCATCCCGCCCTTCTCGATGCGCGTGCGCAGGTGCGGGTTGTCGCCGCGCCGATCGGCCCCCAGCGCATGCCCGGCTCCGCGCGCTGGCTCGACCACGATATGGTCGGCCAGAAAGCGCGCCTTTTGCGGGCTGAAGCCGAGCTTCTTGAGCAGATTCGGGATGTCCTTCTGATAAGCCGCCACGGTCGGGTATTTCTTGCCGACCCGGACGTCGAGGTCGGCCTCACTGTAGCGCGCGCGGGGCCGGAAGCCGTCGTACCAGATATCGAAGGGCTCGAGCTTGCGACCCAGCCGCTTTTCGATCAAGCGGGCCAGCCGCGGCACCAGCGGTGAGGTCAGGATCTGCTCGAGCAGCGCGCGCACGCGCTGCTCCGGGATCTCGCGCTCGAGCTCGAAGCTGCGCAGGATGTGCGTGGGCGCGAGCGGCGAGTAGGGGTCGGCCGCGCGGGCGGCCCGGAAGGTGGCGAGAAGCAGCTGGTAGCGGGTATCGGGCTCGCGCGCGGGATCGATTTTCTGGGGCGGGCGCAGCTTGTCATCCTCGATCTCGGCGGCGGGCGCGGGCGTGACCGCGTTCGACCAGGGATTCCAATCGACGGTCGGGTTGTTGATGACCACACGCGGGATGGTCTGCGTGATGATGCGCTCCATCACCTTGGCGATCATGCGCTGGCGCGGCAGGCCGTCCTTGGCTGCGTAGTTGGATTTGAGGTCGTCGCGCAGGTTCCAGTGGCTGATCAGCTTGAGCCCGCGCGCGAACTGGCGCTCGCCTCGCTCGCCGATGAGGTGATGCATCCAGATGTTGTACTCGGCGATGTACAGCTCCGCGTCCGAGGCGGCGCGCGCAATGCCTTGCTGGACTTGGGCCGGGATGCGGCGCGCAAAACGGCCGGCCAGGCGCACCTCGGCCCACTGGCGGCGCGTCCAGGTCTCGCCCTTCTGCAAGCGCTCGTCGAGCGTGGTCAGCGGAAAGTTGGCCAGCGCGACGAACGCGATCTTGGACTCGAACAGATCCTCGGAAAGGTGCGCGGCCGCGTCGAAGGCGGACAGGAGCTTGTCGATTTCCACGACCGGACCGATGTCGAGCACCGTGTGGCGCGACAGCTCGCGCGTGATCTCGGTGAAGTGGCCGGCCAACTGCTCGAGCGCCTCCTCGAACCGGTCGAAGGTGGCGTCGAGCCGCGCCGGATCGGCGATGAATTGCTCGTTCATGAACTTGACGAACGCCGCCTCATCGCCATCGGAGCGGCGCCAGAGTGACGCCACCTGATCGACCCCGCGTTCGATGCGCGCGCGCTGCGCCTCGCCATGTTTCTTGAGGAGCTCGGCCTTGGCGCGCGCAGCCGCGGCCTGCAGGTTGGTCGGCACCGCAACCGGCGGAGCCATTAGGAACGCCATCCAGAGCCAGAGCGCACGCAACATGGCGCTACCAGCACACTAGTAGGGCGCCCGCACCCAGCGGTGCGGGCGCAGCCGGGCCAAAAGGTCGGGCGGCAGCGGGCCGTCGTCGGAGGCGGCGCAGTTGTCATCGGCCTGCGCCGGGTTACGCATGCCCGGAATGACCGTCGACACCGCCTCGTGGCTGAGACAGAAGCGCAGAGCGCCGCGCGCCATGCTCGCGGCCGCTCCCTCGAGAAGGGGTCGCAGCGCCTCCACGCGCCGCACGGTTTCGCGGAGCAGCCCACCGCCGAAGTAGCCGCTCCTGAAGTCACCCGCTGGAAAGGTCGTGTCCTCGCGCAGCTTGCCGCTGAGGCTGCCCTCGTCGAGCGGCACGCGCGCAATCACGCCCACTCCGAGCTCGCGGCACGCCGGGAGCAGCGCGTCCTCGGGCGATTGATCGAATACGTTGTAGAAAACCTGCACCGCGTCGACCCGGCCCGCGCGCACCACCTGCACCGCCGACGCCGGGTCGTGCGAGTTTATCGAGATCCCGATCAGCCGCAGCTTGCCCTCCTCGCGCAGCTTGGTCAGGGCCGCGTACCAGTCATCCTGGTCGGTCCAGGCCTGCGCCCACACGTGCAGCTGCAAGAGGTCGATCCGCTCGACGCCCAGGTTGCGCAGGCTGCGTTCGCAGCAGCTTCGGATCCATGCGGCCGGGAAGTTGTCGCGCAGGCGTGCGCCCGGCTGCGCCGGCCACTGCATGGACTTGGGTGGCACCTTGGTCGCAATCAGCGCATCGCGAAAGCCGGCCTCGCGCAAAAAGGCGCCCGCCAGCCGCTCGCTGTGCCCGTCGCCATAGACCAGCGCGGTGTCGATGAAGTTGAGCCCGCGCTCGCGTGCCCGGGCCAGGGCCGCTCGCGCGTCATCATCGCGCGCACCGCCCCACATCGACCCGCCGATCGCCCAGGCGCCAAAGCCGATCTCGGAGACCAGCGCGCCACTGCGTCCCAGCTTGCGCCGCTTCATGGTATGTGGACTCTAGCATGACCCGGCGCGCCGGCTGGCTGGCTCTGGCTGTGATGGCGGCGGCCGCGTGCGCGCACGGACCCGCCGGGCCGCTGGCTCCGCTCTACGACGGTCTGGGTGAGCACCACCATCCGGTCACCACCCGCTCACCGCTCGCGCAGCGCTACTTCGACCAGGGCCTGCGGCTCCACTACGCGTTCAACCACGACGAGGCCGTGCGCTCGTTCCGCGAGGCGGCGCGGCTCGATCCCGACTGCGCGATGGCGTATTGGGGGCAGGCGCTGGCGCTGGGTGGCAACCTGAACGCCTATCCGCAGTCGGAAGGCGAGCGCCGCCAGGCCTGGCAGGCGCTCACGGAGGCACGAACCCGGGCGCACCACGCCAGCGCCGCCGAGCGCGCCTACATCGAGGCGCTGGGGGCGCGCTACGCCGACCCGCCGCCGGCCGACCGCAAGCCGGCCGATCGCGCCTACGCCGAAGCCATGCGCGTGCTCGCCCGCGTCCACCTCGACGATCTGGACGCGCAGGTCCTCGAGGCCGAGGCGCTCGCATTTCTGGTCGTGCCGACGCTGGGCGCGTGGAGCAACGACGGCCAGCCGGCTGCCGAGACCAGCGAGGCCATCGCCGTGCTGGAATCGGTGCTGGCGCGCGCACCCGATCATCCGGGCGCGAACCACTACTACATCCATCTGGTCGAGGGCTCGCCGCACCCCGAGCGGGCGCTTCAGGCGGCCGATCGGATCTCGCGCCTGATGCCGGCGGCAGGGCACATCCTGCACATGCCGTCGCACATCTATCTGCGGGTGGGCCGCTACGGGGACGCCATCGATGCCAATCTGCGCGCGATTGCAGTCGACGACGCGTACCTCCAGCACAACCATCCCGGCCACTTCTATCCCACGTTTGCCGCGCACAACGTGTGGGTGCTCTGGTATGCGGCGCTCATGGCGGGCGCGAGCGCGCAGGCGCAGGCCGCCGCTCGCGAGCTGGAGCGGCGCGCCGACTCCGCCCCGATGCACGAGGAGGCGGCGCGCGCGAAGCTTAAGACGCTGGTTCGCTTTGGCCGCTGGGACCAGGTGCTGGCCGAGCCCGCGCCGGCGAGCGAGCGCAGCGAGCTGGCGGCAGCGTGGCACTACGCGCGCGCGCTGGCGCTGGCGGCGCGGGGCCGGCTCGACCAGGCCGACCAGGAGCGCGCCCAGCTGGCCCGACGAGCGGCCGCGGCCGAAGGGAGCAGCCGGGCGCTGCTTCAAATTGCGTCCAACCATGCGGCCGGCTCGACCGCCGCCCGGCGCGGCCGGCTCGACGAGGCCATCGGGCGCCTGCGGGCCGCGGTGGAAGCCGAGGATGGGCTCAATCGCAACGTGGAGCCGCCGCAGTGGAGCCAGCCGCTGCGCCCGGCGCTGGGCGCGCTCCTGTTCGAAGCCGGCCGCGCGAGCGAGGCGGAAGCGGTCTACCGCGAGGATCTGCTGCGCAACCCCGAGAACGGCTGGGCGCTCCACGGCCTCTTGCAGTGCCTGCGTGCGCGTCGGGCGGCGGCCGAGGCGGCGCAAGTGGAGGCGCGCTTTCGCAAGGCCTGGTCGCGTGCCGACGTGACGCTCAGCGGATCACCTTGAGCCGGGGCTTGGGCTTGAGCGCGGCCAGAAGCGCCGCGCAGTCAGGTCCGGGACGGCCGTCGGCGTCGAGATCGCGCAGCTCGTAGAGCGGCGCCTCGGCAGGCGGAGCGTCCTCCAGGCAGTTTTCGCTGCGCGGGATCAAGGTGAGCGGCGGCACGCTCGCCACATGCAGGCGGTCACCGGGCAGAACCACCTCGCCCTCGGCCAGCAGGCGCGCCAGGTCGCGCAAGAGCTCCGACAGCCACTCGGCCTGGCGGCGGGGCGCGCGCCCGCACACATCGGGACGCGCGAACTTGCCCAGGCCGCGCGTGCGCGTAAGGTGGCCCACCCCAGGCTTGCGCTCGACCGACTCCACGAATACGCCGACGTGCTCATCGAGGTCGAAGGGCCGCTCAGAATCGAGCGCGGCCAGCTCGGCCGGCGACCACCAGCGTCCGATCGATCCGTCGAGCGCCAGGACCAGGTCCTGCTCGACCGCCAGCGCACACAGCACGGCCAGCGCGGCCTGCAGCACCGAAAGTGTGGGCGGATCGGGCAGCACCGTCTCGATGGCGACGTAGCGCGAGCAGCGCTCGGCCTCATGGCGCTCGTGATGGGCGCGCAGCTCGAGCTGCCAGCCCGCTCGGCCGGCCAGCGCCTCCGCGAGCCGGCCCTGGTCGACTCCGCGCGAGCGCACCGCGATCTCGAGCGCGTCCCAGGCCGCCGGGTCGGGCACCTGATCGCGCGCGCGGGCCAGTGCGTCCTCGATGCGCGGCCCCTTGAGGAAGCCGAAGAACCCGAGGCGCGCCCGCCGCTCCGAGGGCCGAAAGCGCGGACGCAGCCAGGGCGGCATCATCGAGCGACGCCCCAAAGGGCAGACAATGCCGAGCTCCCGGAGATCATGAAAGTCGTCCGGGTTCCGCCCCATCCTGCCCAGTGCACGCCGACGCTGTTTGATCCACTTTTGCCCACCGCCCAAACGTCCCCAGCGCCGCTTGACCAAACGGCGTTCAGCCCATTGAGGTCCATTTCAGCGGAAACGGTCGGCCTGGCCTGCGGTCCACCCCAATGCGACACCACGGCTCTGCTACCATTGTCTCCCACAGCCCAAATGTCCGTCGGTCCGCCTCCCCACACTCCGGTCAGTATCAGGCTTCCGGGAACCGTCGAAACGGTCGGCGTGCTTGGCCACCCCGCCCAGTGCGCAGCTACACCGCTTGTGATGCTTCCGCCCACGGCCCAGACATCGGTAGGGCCACTTCCCCAAATCTTGCTGAGACAACCTCTTTCCATAATCGAGCAGGCCGTACCGTCAACCGGAGCAACCGTCGGTGTGCTGGGCCACCCAGCCCAATGCACTACCACGCCGGTGCTGACGTTCTCGTCCGTGCCGACCGCCCACACATCGCCTGCGCTGCTTCCCCAGACCCCGGTGAGACAGCATGCGCCTCGCACAACTGAAACAATTGGCAGACCCGACCAACCCTGCCAGTGCACGACGATTCCATTCGACCCATTCCCCCCTACCGCCCATACGTCGCCCGGCCCGTTCGCCCAAACTGCATCGAGGAAGGACGTGCCGCTAACAGCATAGGCGGACGGCGTAGCCGCCCAGCTCGTCCAGTGAGCGACGACTCCCGCGCTCGCGTTGGCCCCTACCGCCCAGATGTCGCTGGGACCCGATCCTCCGAGCCCATAGAGGTAGGATGTCTGAGAGACGCTCGCCGATGCGGACCATGTCATGCCGTCCCAGTGTGTGACGGTGCCCATGCTGCCACTGTTGCCGCTCGACCAAACGTCGGTTGCGACGCATGTGTTTGCGACGCAAACCGCACGCGTCGGATCGCAAGCTCCGCTGGTGCAGCAAGCCTCACCGGCGCGTCCGCACGGCTGGCAGACGCCTCCGCCGCAAATCGATCCTGGCTCGCAAGACGAGTTGGTACAGCAGGGCGCACCGACGGCGCCACAAAGAGCGTCAGGGTGCTCGCCACCGTCAGCGGCGGCGTCAACAATACAACGCGGATCAGTCGAAGTTGGCCTGCACGCGATGAACTTATCGAGATCTCCAAAGCAGGAGACCACCGGCAATACGATTAGAACAAATCGCCAACAATCGCGGCCCGACTGTTCGGGATAGTCGTCACAGCCAATCATCCACTCACTCGGGAAGGCAAGCACAAGCTCCAGATTCCACGTCGCATCATGCTCTCATTTTAGTACAATCGGCCATGGAAACCCGAGACCTCCAGGCCAGCGAGCGCTTCGCCCCCGACAAGATGCAAAAGTGCAGCCTGTTTCAGACCCAGCGTCTGTGGTGCGACCTGTATTGCCTCGAGCCCGGGCAAGCGCAGAAAGTCCACAGCCACGCCGGCTCGGACAAGGTCTACCTGGTGCTCGACGGCCGCGCAGCCGTGACCGTGGGCGGCGAGGAGCGCGAGCTGGCTGCGGGCCAGGCCGTGCTGGCGCCGGCGGGCCAGCCCCATGGCGTGCGCAACTCGAGCGAGGCGCGCACCACTCTTCTGGTCATGACCGCGCCGCCTATTTCTTGAGCGCCAGCATCATTCCGTCGCGCACGGTCAAAAGCACCTTCTCGACGCGCGGATCGGCCGCCACGCGGTCGTTGAAGGCCGCAATTGCGCGATCGTCGGCTTCCTTGGGTGAAAGCACGCGGCCGCTCCAGAGCGTGTTGTCGGCCACCATGAGCCCACCCGCGCGCAGAAGCGGCAGAATGGCCTCGTAGTAATTGGAGTAGTTGATCTTGTCCGCGTCCACGAACGCGAGATCGAACGGCGGCGCCAGCTGGCGCAGCGTCTCCAGCGCCGGCCCCATGCGGATCTGGATCTTCTTGCCGTGCGGGCTCTGCGCGAAGGTGCGCCGCGCCATCTGCTCCGCGCCCGGGTCAATCTCGCAGGTGATGAGCTCGCCCTGGTCGGGCAGCGCCTCGGCCATCATCAGCGTCGAGTAACCGGTGAACATGCCGACCTCGAGCACGCGCCGCGCGCGCGTGAGCCGGGCCAGGATCTTGAGGAAGGTGCCCTCGATGCGGCCGACCTGCATCTGGGGAAACCGCATCTTCGCGTAGGTTTCCTCGCGCAGCCGGTCGAAAAGCGGTGCCGGGGGCTCGGAGTGCGCGGCCGCGTAGGCCTCGATGTCCTGGGGAACCAGCGTCAGCGTCATGATCGCGTTTCTAGCACGGTTGCCAAGCCCGGGCAGCGAGCGTAAAGTCGGCGCCCATGAGCGGCGAGCATAGGCGCGGGGTTTCGAGGCTTGCGAGCGGAGTGCAGCGACGCGAGCCGCCGAGCCGCGCCGGAGCGAGCCGCGAAGGAATACAATGATCGAGCGGATTCGAGAATTGGCGTCGACCGGGCTGCGCGGTGCCGCCGGCCGGTTGCCCGCACAAACCCTGCGTTCGGTGCAGGTCGCGCGTTGGATGTTGCGCACCCTGGCCGATGCGATCGAGCCCATCCACGTGGTGCCGCTGCCGGATCCCACGGCGGCCGCGCCCAAAGTATCCGCCGGGCCCGCCTGCGCCTCGCCGCCCCCGGTGCAGATCGCGATTCCGCCCCCGAACGGCTCGGCCGCCAAAGGCGCAGCAGCAGCAGCCGCCGCCGCGCCGACCTTCCACAAGGCGGCCCGCGTGAGCGAGCTCGCACCCGGCAGCGGCGCCGTGGTGGCGGTGGGTGGCCGCACGCTGGCACTGTTCAATGTCGACGGAACGGTCTATGCGATCGACAACAAGTGCCTGCATCGCGGGGGCCCGGTGGGCGAGGGCGAGCTCGCCGGCAGCATCGTCACCTGCCCCTGGCACGGCTGGCGCTACGATGTGACGACCGGCAAGTGCGAGAACAACCCGGGCGCGCAGCTGCCCTGCCACCGGGTCAAGCTGGAAGGCGAGGAGATCTGGGTTGAGGTGTGACCGAGCCGGCCTCAGCCGGTCGCCCCGTCGATGGCCAGGTAGAGCTTCCCATCCCGCACCTCGACCCGTACGTTCCCGCCGGCTTTGAGCGGCCCGAACAGGATCTGATCGGCCAGCGGCTTCTTGATCTCGTTCTGGATCAAGCGCGCCATGGGCCGCGCCCCGAACGCGGGGTCGAAGCCCTTTTCGGCCAGCCAGGCCCGCCCTTCGGGGGTCAGCTCCAGCCGCACCTGCTTTTCGGCCAACTGGTCGGCCAGCTCCGCCACCTGCCGATCGACCACTTTGACGATGGCTTCCGGCGACAGTTGATCGAACGCGATCCAGGCGTCCAGACGATTCCGGAACTCGGGGTTGAACGTACGCTCGATGGCGCTCTTGGACCGCTCCAGCGTGGACGGCGAGCCGCCGCGCCCAAAACCGAGCTGCGCGGCCGCCAGCTCGCGCGCGCCCGCGTTGGTGGTCAGGATCAGGATGACGTGCCGGAAGTCGGCCTTGCGCCCGTTGTTGTCGGTCAGGGTCGCGTGGTCCATCACCTGCAGCAAAATCCCGAACACGTCGGGATGCGCTTTCTCGATCTCGTCGAGCAGCAGGACTGCGTACGGCGTCTTGCGCACCGCATCGGTCAAAAGCCCGCCCTGATCGAACCCGACGTAGCCCGGCGGCGCGCCAATCAGCCGCGACACCGTGTGCTTCTCCATGTACTCGGTCATGTCGAAGCGCAGAAAGGCCACCCCCAGGATGCGCGCCAACTGCTTGGCCAGCTCGGTCTTGCCGACCCCGGTCGGGCCCGAAAACAGGAACGAGCCAATCGGCTTTTCGGCCGCGCCCAGGCCCGCGCGCGCCAGCTTGATGGCCGCCACCAGGGCCGCCACCGCCTTGTCCTGACCGAAAATGACGGTCTTGAGCTCGGGCTCGAGCCCGCGCAACGCTTCCTCGTCCGACACCGAGACCGTCTTCTCCGGAATCTTGGCCATCTTGGCCACCACCGCCTCGATCTCGTGCGGGCCCAGCGTCTGCTTGCGCAGATCGGGCATCGAGAGCCGGTTGGCCGCGCCCGCCTCGTCGAGCACGTCGATGGCCTTGTCGGGTAGGTGGCGGTCATTGATGTACTTGGCCGACAGCTCGGCCGCCGCCCGCAGCGCCTCGTCGGCGTAACGCACCTCGTGATACTGCTCGTAGCGCGAGCGCAGGCCGGCCAGGATCTGCACGGTCTCGTCGATCGACGGCTCGTAGACTTCGATCTTCTGGAAGCGGCGCCCGAGCGCGCGGTCGCGTTCGAGCGAGGCCTTGTACTCCTGGAACGTGGTGGAGCCGATGCAGCGCAGATCGCCCGCCGCCAGCGCCGGCTTGAGCAGGTTCGATGCATCCATGGAGCCGCCCGCGGTCGCGCCCGCACCCACGATGGTGTGGATCTCATCGATGAACAGGATCGCGTGCGGATCCTTCTGGATGGCGCGGATCACGCCCTTGATGCGCTCTTCGAACTGGCCGCGGAACTTGGTGCCCGCCAGCAGCGCGCCCATGTCGAGCGAATACAGCGTCGCCTTGGCCAGCAGCGCGGGCACCTTCCGCTCGTGGATGGCGAGCGCCAGCCCCTCGACGATGGCGGTCTTGCCCACGCCCGGGTCGCCGACCAGGACCGGGTTGTTCTTGCGGCGCCGGCACAGCACCTGGATCATGCGGCCCAGCTCGGCGGTGCGCCCAATCAAGGGATCGATCTGCCCCTTTTTCGCGCGCTCGACCAGATTGGACGTGAAGGTCGCCAGCGGATCCTTGATCGGCGCGTCCTCTTCCTCGTCGAGCTCGTCTTCGCCCATCGGCTCGTCGGCGCGCATGCCCTTGGTGATGCCGTGCGAGATGAAGCGCAGCACGTCCAGGCGCGTCACGCCCTGCTGCTCGAGCAGGTGCACCGCGTGCGATTCGCGCTCGCGATACAGCGACGCCAGCACGTTGCCGCCATCCATTCCGGTTTTGCCGGCCCCCTGCGCATGCAGGGCTGCTCGCTGCAGCACGCGCCAGAAGGCGACCGTCTGCTTGGGCTCGGGTGCCTCGCCGCCGCCGGGCAGTCGCCGCAGCTGCGTGAAGAACTGCTCGAGCCCGCTCACCAGGTGCCCCAGATCGGCCCCACACGAGCGCAGAACGCGCGCGGCCACCGGATCTGCGCACAACGCAAACAGAAGGTGCTCGAGCATGACATACTCGTGCCGCCGCCGGCGCGCCTCCCCGAACGCCATCTGCAGGGTCGCTTCCAGCTCCTTCGTGATCGTCATGGTGCGTCGCCCAGCTCTTCCGGCTCCAGGGTGCACAAAAGCGGGAATTCGGCCTGCTCGGCCGCCCGCAGCGTCTCGCCCACCTTGGTCTCCGCTACTTCATAAGGATAGATCCCGGCCACGCCAATGCCATGGTTGTGAATATGCAGCATGATCGCGGTCGCCTCGACCTCCGGGTGACCGAAAATGCCTTGCAAGATCTCGACCACGAACTCCTTGGTCGTGTAGTCGTCGTTGTGCAACATCACTTTGTAGAGCTGCGGCCGGGCCAGCTTTTTCTCGGTCTTGGTCTGGCGGACCACCACCGTGCCGGTCGAGCCCTCACGTTCACGCCGCTGGCTCACCTGGCGGATCTCCTGGTTTCGCGCCAGCTTCGGTGCGCCTCGCCGCGCGCGGACAGCTCGGCGCCAAGGACGCCTCGCATGGCCTGATCCAGCCGCGGGTCCAAAAACATGTGCGTGCTGTGCGTCGGGGCCAGCTCGAAGCCCCGGCTTTCTTTGTGCTCGCCGCCAGCTCCGCCTTCAAACACCCGAATCCCTCTTTCGACGCAGTCGTCAATCGAATGATACAGGCATACGTTGAAGTGAAGGAAGGGGTGCTCTTCGTGGCAACCCCAGTAGCGTCCGTAGAGGTGGGTCGCGGACGACACATTGAACGCGCCCGCGATCAGGCGGCCCGCGCGTTCGGCCGCCACCACCTCGAGGTGCTCGGGCATGTGCGCGAACACGCGCTCGAAAAACGCCTGATTCAGGTACCGGCGGCCCCAGTACAGCTTGTCCACGTTGGCGCGATAAAAGCGATGCACGGTGCGTGCCCACTCGGCCGCCTGCGCGCGGATCTCGTCGCCGCGGACGGTGCGGATCGTAATCCCGCGCGCGGCCGGCGCCGCCTTCTCGCGCCGCGCCTGGTGGCGCCGCTTGGCGTTCAGGCTCTTCAGCCACTCGGCCGGATCGTGCCAGCCGTGGTTGAGCCAGTGCCACTGGAAATCGATGCGGCGCGCCATTCCGGCCGCTTCCAGCTCCTCGGCCTCGGCGCCGTGCGGGAACAGCACGTGCACCGACGACAACCCGGCCTCGGCGGCCAGCGCGCGCGCACCCGCGAGCAGCGCTCGCACGGCCGCCTTTCGATCTTCGCCGGGCGCGGCGAGGATGCGGCGCCCGGTCACCGGAGTGAACGGCACGCCCACGACCAGCTTGGGATAGTAGCGGTAGCCGGCCCGCTCGATTGCCTCCGCCCAGCCCCAGTCGCGCGAGAAATCGCCGTCGGAGCCGTTCTTGACATAGGCGGGCGCGGCCGCGCACAGACGGCCGCCGCGCCAGAGCGTCAGGTGGCAGGGTTGCCAGCCGCGCGCGGGGGCGACGCAACCGGCATGCTCGAGCGCTTCCAGCCAGGCCCAGCGCACAAACGGCGTCGCGGCCGCATCCAGAAGGCCGTCCCAGGCCGCGCTGGGAAGGTCGGCCATCCGCTCGTAGATGCGCAGCTCCGCTGAGTCCAGGTCCACGTCCACGTCGCTTCTCGTTTAATGATGCATGATATAGAAACGCCATGCATGCCACCTCGTTTGCAACCGAGACCATCACGGTCGCGGCCAAGGGCGACTGCGACGTCATCGACATCACGGACCAGGTCGGGCAGGTGATCGCGCGTCATGAGCTCAAGGAAGGCCAGGTGCTGGTCTTCGTCTCGGGCTCGACGGCTGGCCTGACCACGGTCGAATACGAGCCCGGGCTCATCAAGGACCTGCCCGCCCTGTTCGAGCGCATCGCGCCCCAGGGCGCGCGCTACCATCACGAGGACACCTGGCACGACGGCAACGGCCACTCGCACGTGCGCGCGTCGCTGCTCGGTCCCTCGCTGGTGGTGCCGTTCAAGAACGGTCGGATGCTGCTCGGAACCTGGCAGCAGATCGTGCTGCTTGATTTTGACAACCGCCCGCGCGAACGCGAGCTGGTGGTCCAGCTGTGCGGGTCTAAGTGAGCGGCCGGGGCCGGATCCGGTTGTACGCGCACCGCGGGGCCTCGTACGAGCAGCCCGAAAACACCCTGCCCTCGTTTGCGCGCGCGCTCGAGCTGGGCGCCGATGCGCTCGAGCTCGATGTGCACACGACGCGCGACGGCGTGCTCGTGGTGTCGCACGATCCGGACGGTGCGCGCATGACCGGCGTGCGCACGCGATTCCGCGACGCCACCTGGGCGGAGGTCCAGACCTGGGACGCCGGCTGGGGCTTTACGGCCCCGGGCGGCGAGCGTCCGTTCGCGGGCCGCGGCATCTCGGTGCCCGCGCTCGCCGAGCTCGTGCAGGCGTTTCCGGGCGTGCCGCTCAACATCGATCTGAAGGCTCAGGTGGCCGAGCCGGCAGTGGCGCTCTTGCGGCGGCTCGACGCCGAAGCGCGGGTGTGCCTGGCCAGCTTCCAGGCCGCGACCTTGCGGCGGGTGCGGCGACTGGGCTACCGTGGCCCGACCTCGCTGGGGCGCGCCGAGGTGGCGCTCATGCTCGCGCTGCCGGCGCGTTGGCAGCGCGGCCCGCTCCGCCCGCCCGCTCCGGTCGCCCAGCTCCCGGTCTCGCTGGCACGGCCGTGGGTGGTTGCGCGCTGCCACGCGCTCGGCCTGCGCGTCGACTACTGGACGGTCAACCAGCCCGAGCTGGCGCGCCGGCTGATCGCGCTCGGCGTCGACGGCATCATGACCGACGATCCGGCTCGGATTGCGCCGGTCGTGCGGGCCGCCGAATCGGCGCCGCCGGCAGCACGGGCCGGCTGAGCCAGGGCGAAGAAGCGCGGGTCAGCGCGAGCCGGGCGGCACGTCCTCGCCCGGCCGTTCGGCCGCCACCACCCGGATGCGCGGCCGCCCGCTGGGCGCGCTCGCGTCCGAGCCCGCGAGCAGCTCGTCGAGCTGCCCCAGCCGATCCAGCTCGTCCAGCTCGTTCCAGCCGCCTACGAACTTTCCGCGCACAAACACGTAGGGCATCATGTTGTGGCTGGTTTCGGCGGTCAGCCGCTCGCGCAGGCCGGGCGGCTTGGCCTGATCGAGATCGACAAACTCGAAATCGACCTTGCGCTGCTCGAGCAGAATCGTGCAGCGGCCGGTCCACTGATCGTTGCGGCTGCCATAAACCTGTGCCGGCCGCTCCGGGTTGCCGAGCGGGCCCGCCGCCGCCGGCGGGGGCGGCGTCGGCGCGGGCGGGGGCAGCTCGCCGCTCACGCGGCGCACGAGATCGCCGGACGCATCGAGCGCCTTCAGCTCCTGGAGGCCGCCAATCGGATCGCCGCCGATGAACAGCACCGGCGGCTCGCGCTTGACCGCATTCTCGAGAAAGCTCCTGGTCGCCTCATCGTGGTCGATCGGCAGCACCTTATACTTGAGGCCCCGCGCCTTCAGGATGCGCTCCATCTCGTCCTTGCCCGGGCTATCCCACTCCACGTACAGGACCACGGGCGCGGCCTCGCGCGCGGCGGCCGCTCGTGTGGGCGCGGCTGGAGCCGCGGCCGAGGGCGCGCGCGTCGGCGCGGGCGCGAGCGGCGACTCGACGGCAGCTTCGTACAGCTCGAAGCCCAGCCGGATCGCGCGCCTGAGCAGCCGCAGGGGCCAGAGCGAGCGGAGCCGTTTCACAGTCTCGGCGAGCATGGCGGCACCTTGCGCCAGCTCACCGCGCCTGTCAACGGGGGCGCGGGTCCCACCTGGGCGCCACCAGCCGCCGGTGACCGCCTGCGGCCAGCTTCACGCCCGGCTCGTCCAGATGCTTGCGGTCCCACAGCTTGCAGGTGACCTGCTTGTGCTGCTGATCGAGCGCCTCGCAGTAGTTGGTGTATTCGCAGCGCCGCACCTCGTCGCCGCGGCCCAGCCGCACCTTGCGAAACCAGTCGGGATCGGCCAGCGACGCCCGCGCCGCCGCGACCACGTCGGCCTCCCCGCGCGCCAGCACCGCCTCGGCCTGCTCAAACGTGCCAATGCCGCCCGAGGCCACCACCGGCGTGGCGTAGCCGGCCTGGTTGACCGCCTGCTTGATGGCCGCGGCCAGGTTGATGTTGCGCAGAAACGGCCCGCGCGCGTCCGAGATCACGGTCGGCATACACTCGTAGCCCGAGGGCCCGGTGTAAGGGTACGCCGCCCAGCCCACTTTGGGCTGCTTGGCGTCCTCGAACTTGCCGCCCTTGGAAATCGACAGGTAGTCGACGCCGGCGCGCGCGAACTCGACGCCGAACCAGACCGCATCCTCGATCCGGTTGCCACGCTCGATCACGTCGTCACCCAGATAGCGCAGTCCCAGCACGCGGCCGGGCCCCACGCGCGCGCGCACGGCCGCGATGACCTCGAGCGGCAGCCGCACCCTGTGCTCGCGCGGGCCGCCATAGCCGTCGGAGCGGTCGTTGCGGGCCGACAGGAAGGACGCCATGGTGTAGGCGTGCGCGTAGTGGAGCTCGATGCCGTCGAAGCCGGCCTCGAATCCGCGCGCGGCCGCATCGGCGAACAGTCCCGGCAAAACGCGCGGCAGCTCGCGGATGTGGGGCCGATCGAGGTCGGTGACCCGCTCGCGGTAACCGTACTCGAGCGCCTCCAGCTCGCGCTCGGTCAGCACCTCGTGAAGCCGGCTCTCGTCGAGCGCGGCCAGCGCCTGCCGGACCGCGGCCTCTTCGGCGTCTCGCCAGTCGGGCTGGGCGAAAAGGCGCGCCAGCGCCTCCCGGTGCGCGGCGGTCACCACGAGAAATCGGTCAAAGTATTTCTGCTTTTCGGGCCGCCGCCGAATGGTCAGAAAATCGATGATCTGGATGAAGAGCAGGGTCTCGCCCTGCGAAGCCTCGCGCACGGTTTCGGTCAGGCGGCGCAGACCGGGCAGAAACCGGTCGTGCCCAATCCTGAGCAGCGGACCCGACGGGATGTCGCGGATCCCGGTCGCCTCCACCACCAGTACGCCCGGCCGGCCCTCGGCAAAGCGGCGGTACCAGTCGATCACGTCGTCGGTGACCAGGCCGTCTTCGGTGGCGCGCCAGGGCACCATGGCCGGCACCCAGGTGCGTTGGCGGGCGGTCAGCGGGCCGATGTCGATGGGGCTGTAGAGAAGGGAGCCCGCCGCCTCGTCGGCGCTCGGCCAGCGCACCTCAGGGAGCTTGTGCTTGATACGCTCAGGCGGCGTCCACATCCACCCAAAGGAATAGCACGTTCAGCTTTGCTCGGGCTGCCACAGCGGCTCCGACTCGCCGCGAGCGCGCACGTTCCAGCGCCCCAGCACGTAGAGCGCGTCCGAGAGCCGGTTGAGATAGCGGACACATTCGGGGTCGATCTTCTCGCTGGCCGCCAGCGTCACCACCCGCCGCTCGGCGCGCCGGCACACCGTGCGCGCCAGATGCAGGAACGAGGACACCCCGCCGCCTCCGGGCAACGTGAAGCTGCGTAGCGGCGGCAGGCCTTCGTTGAGCGCGTCGATGTCGTGCTCAAGCGCGCTCACGTGACGGGCCTCGATGCGCGGCTGCTGTTCGGATAGATCCTCGGGCAGCGTGGCCAGCAGCGAGCCCAGGTTGAACAGCTCGTTTTGCACGCGCCCAAGCAGCGCGTCCAGGCGCTGCCGCGCCGGCTCCGGTGCCGGCTGGGCTTGGTTGGCGTGTCGCACCAGGCCAATGCAGGCATTCAGCTCGTCGACCGTGCCGTAGGCCTCGATGCGCGCCGAATCCTTGCGCACCATCCTGCCGCCGACCAGGGCGGTCTCGCCGCCGTCGCCGGCCTTCGTATACACTTTGCTGATCCAGATCGACATGACGGAAGCCTCCGCCCTCCGAAGGGCCCTGTCAACCTGGGTCAGCTCAACCCGGCCCGGGGCCTGGGCGCCCCAGCCTGTCGCTACAAACGTTTGATTTTCTGCGCTTTACGGCCGGCAAGTCACTTGCATTTGACTGGGTTCATGGGACAGGGGCAGTGGTTTGCCCTGGCGTTGGTGGTAGGGTGGGTCGGGTGCGCACAAGGGCTCACTCCCGACCAGGTCGACGCGCGCCTGCAGCTCCGCACCGACGCTCTTCCAGACAGCGCCCCCATGCCCATGCCAGACGCGATGCAGCCCCCAGATGCGCCGCCCGGACCGGATGCGCAGCCGCCGGACGCCATGGCCCCGTGTACGGGCGGCCAGGTCAATCCACAAAATGGCCATTGCTACCAGGTCTTCTCGGTCGCGCAGGCCTGGAATGCGGCCCAGGCGGCCTGCCAGGCCCTGGTACCGTCGGAGCACCTGGCGACTCTGACCTCGGCGAGCGAGCATGCGTTCGTGGTCGGGCTCGCCGGCACCTCGACCGATTGGTGGATTGGCCTGACCAATCAGGCCAATCCGGCGGTGTTCGCCTGGGTCACCGGCGAACCGCTCGTCTTTACGAACTGGGAGGCGGGCGATCCCAACCATGGCGCGGGCGCGTGTGCGCGCCTGAAGGGGCTGGCGGGCGGCCTGTGGGCCGACGCCGGCTGCGCCGACCTCCACGGCTACGTATGTGAGCGCGACTGACCCAGGCCAGGGAAGCGAACCCCCGGCCTGGGAGTGCACCCCCCGGTGACAGGCGCATAACCCTGTGAACTTGCGTTCTCGGTGGCGGCAAGACCCTTGCAGCAGAGGCAGCTGATGCGAGCGCGCTGGCTGCTCGTGGCAGGGGTCGCTTGTGGGCTTGGTGGCGCGTGCTCTCCGGGCGTGTATCACCCGGGGACGGGTGGCACCGTGGGCGGATCGGGCGGATCGGGCGGAGCGGGCGGAGGAAGTGGAGGCAGCGGCGGGTCCGCGCAGAATGGGGCGGTCGATGCGCAGCCTCCTGACGCCCAGCTGTGCACGGGCGGCCAGGCGGCCGCGATCGATCCCCAGACCGGACACTGCTACGTGTTTTTCAGCGGCGTACTGATTTTCGACGATGCCGAGGCGAGCTGCCGCGCGCTCGGCCTGGGCTGGCACCTGGCCACGCTGACCTCGGCGGCCGAGGACCTGTTCGTGCAGGCGCTGGTCGGTCAGACCCAGACCTGGTTCGGCTTCGACAACATCGCGGACGGCGTGAACTTCGTGTGGGTTACGGGCGAGCCGGTTTCGTACACGAACTGGGCGCCTGGCGAGCCCAACGCCGGCGCCAATGCCTGCGCGCGGCTGCGGCCTGACCTCAACTACCTGTGGGCCGATCAGCCCTGCGCCAGCACGTACGCGTATCTGTGCGAGCGCGACCACTAGGGTAGCGCGGCCAGCGTCAGGGTAGCGCGGCCAGCGTCTCGGCAATCGTGCGCTGGGCGGCCTGAAGCTGGGCATCCGCGTTGCCAAACACCACGACCGCGACGCCGTCGGGCCGGCGCAGCAGCGTGGCGGTGCCGGCCGGGGTGCGGAGCCGCAGGTCGCGCCAGTCGGCGGAAACGGCCGGCGCGCCCGCACCCGGCGCGGCCAGCGCACCGTCGATCATCACGATCATGCTGGGCAGCCCGGCCGCAGCCAGGCGCTCGAGCAGCAGCGGCAGGGCGGGCGGGTTGGGCCGCGGAACCACGATCTCGAGCCCCATCGAGCCATCCTACAGCAAACGGAACCCGCGCAGGCAGCCCGGCGCCACCGCCACCAGTCCCACTCCAGCCAGCAAGCTGCGGGCGCCCCGAGCATGGACCGACTATACTGCCCGGCCATGAGCCGATTGGATGAATTCGAGCTGGCGGACCTCAAGCTGGTGTATCGGGCGCTGCACGCGCACGTGATGGAGCACACCGAGCTCATGGACTCGGCCTTTTTCCTGGAGCTGCAGGGCCTGCTGCAGACCCGTGCGCGCGCGGACGGTGTCAACCTGGCCGAGCACGCGCAGTGGGACGCCTGGCTCGGTCAGCCCACCACCCCGTGCGACGAGCGCATGAAGGGACGCAGAACGCTCAAGTAATCAATGTCTCGCGATCAGCCACAGGCTGACCGCCTGCTCGATCAGAAGCGGTGCGCTCATGAGGATCCCGAGCAACGCCCACATGGTGCCGACCTGGGCCGGGCCGGCCTTGCGGATGCGGCCCAGCGCAACCGCCGCGCACGCGAACGTGCCCAACGGCAAAAGAAGACTGGCTGCTCCGGCCAGCCTGGAAAGCCGGCACAGGAAATACCAGAGCGGAAACGGCAGCGCGAGCAGCAGGCACAGAGCGCCCAGCTGGGCCGCTCGCAGCGCAGTCCGGTTGACCGTGACCTGAATGCCTGGTGTCGAGGCCAGGGCGGGCAGCGCCTGGGCCGGCGCGGCCGCCTCGCGCGGCGCCGGCTGCGGCTGGTCGAACAGGCGCGTGCCGCCGGCCTGCACGGGCGGTGGCTCCCACAAGGGCGGGGCCGAGAGCTGCCCGCCGCTCGAGGACAGCACACCGGGCGCGGTGGTGGGCTGGCCAACAAAGAGCCCCGACGCCGCCTCGAAGCCAGTGGGCGGCGCCGATCGATCCGGCCGCTCGACCACGATTTCGGCCAGCGCGGCCGCGACCGCGTCCATGCTGAGCGGGCGATCCTCGGGCCTTTTGGCCAACATGCGCAGGATGAGCGTGTCGAGCGCGGGCGGCAGCGCGGGATCGAGGGATCGGGGCGAGGGCGGCGCCGCCTGCAGGTGCGCGGCGATGATCTCGCCCACGCTGTCGACTGAAAACGGCGTGCGCCCGCACGCCATCTCGAACACGATGCAGCCCAGCGCATAGATGTCGGCGCGCTGGTCGATGGGCGCGCCGCGGCACTGCTCGGGCGACATGTACATGGGAGTGCCCACGATGCTGCCGGTGCGGGTCTTGACCGCGCTGCCGGTCTCGCGCGCCAGCTTGGCGATGCCGAAGTCGAGCACTTTGACCCGCAGCCCGCACGCGACCGCGCGGTCTGGCACCAGGAACACGTTGTCGGGCTTGAGGTCGCGGTGCACGATGCCCTTCTTGTGGGCGGCGCCGAGCACGTCAGCGAGTTGCTGGGCCAGCGCGACCAGAAGCCGCACTTCGAAAGGGCCCTGGTTGGCCAGACGGCGGCTCAGGCTGTCGCCGCCCAGGAGCTCCATCACGATGTAAGCGCTGCCGTCGGCGGTGTGGCCGAAATCGAAAATCTCGATGATGCCGGGATGCTGGATCAGCGCGGCCGAACGGGCCTCGTTGAAGAAGCGCTCGACCACCTCTTTGTCGCGCGACAGCTCGGGCAGAAGTACCTTGATGGCGGCCTGCTTATCGATCAGCACGTGCTGGGCGCGGTAGACCACGCCCATGCCGCCTTCGCCCAGCTTGGCCAAGACGCGATAGTTGCCGAGGGTCTGCCCGATCACGTGCGCAGGCTCATCACCGACCCAGCACCGACAGCCGGCCGTCGTTGAGCGTGTAGATCAGGCCGCGCCCGTCGATCGCGAGCGGCGTGTAGGCGGCCCCCACCGCCATGTCCAGGAACAGCCGCTGCTTCTCGATCCCGCCCTGTCCGATCGCGTACACGTTGCCGTCCTCGCTGTTGACGTAGACCGTGCCCTGGCGGTCGACCACCGGCGCATTGATGCACCACTCGAAGCCGTTGGGATGATCGTCCATGCAAACCGGCGGAGCACCGGGCGGGCTGTCCGGCGGCCGCTGGCAGCTCACGGTGTTGGTGCTGGTAAAGCGCCACTCGGGGCGCAGGTTTCGATCGAGCTGGACGATGAGATAGGGCCCTTCGGGCGCACCGTTCTCGCCAAAATAGTGGTTGTCCTTGAGCACGATCGAGTAGCTGCCGTCGTGGCGCCAGATCGCGGGCGTGGTGTCCCAGCCGAAGTCGTAGCTGGCCACGAAGCGCCCGCCGGCATCGAGCTTGAGCAGGTGACCGCGCGCGCCGTTGTAGCCGGTGTAGGCCCCGTACAGAACGCCGCCGTCGGGCAGCGCAACCGGCGACGACGACGACTCCTCGACCGCGCGCGCGGCCGGCATTTGATTGGTGGCCGGATCGACGCCCAGCGCGGCCCCGGGCCGGCAGTCGAACTTGAGGTCCATGTCGTCGCCGTCGTCGGGCACCAGCACCCCGCAGCCATCGGCCAAAAGGTCGCGCAGGGACTTGACCCACTTGACGCGGAGGTCGGGATCCAGCGCGACCAGATACGAGTAGCGGTCGTTGAAGTGGGCGCGGCTGACCAGAAACAGGGTGCCGCTCGGTCCCACCGCGGGCGCGGCGTTGATGGCCGGCCGCTGGGAGCCACAGGGCGCGCTTTCGGGCAGAACCGGCGTGCCGTCGGGGTGGGGCGGCGGCGGCCACGGCAGCGGATTGTCCCTGCGGTTGAACGTACCCATGCACAGATCGTCCGCGTGCGGGGCCCCCGGCGTGAGGTCGGGAATCCGCACCATCGACAGCACGCCCAGCGCGCTCAGCCGCACCAGCGCGCCCCGCGCATCGGTGCCCCAGGGATCGTCGTGGCTCAGGGCCAGTGTCGTGTAGTAGACGTTGCCCTGCGGATCCGCGCTCAGCGGGCTCGACACGTAGGTGTCGGGATCGCCGCCGATCGAAAGGTGGCGCAGGAGCGCGCCGCTTTCACGATCGAGCTCGTAGATGCTGCCGGCGCCGCCGGGCACGTACATGCGCGGGCCCACGATCACGGGTTGAAAGAAGGGCTCGAAGCCGCCGGTGGGCGGGGGCTTCCAGTCGCTTGGGAACGTCCACTTCCGGACCAGCGCGCCACCCTCCCAGTGGTAGCGCTTCTCGGTCCAGATCTGGGTTCGCCAGCGATCGGGCGCGCACATGCGCGGGGTCATCGGGGTGGGCGGCACGCAGGGCGTGTAGTCGCCCGCCTTGAACTCCATGTACACGTCGTCGCCCACGACCAGCGGCACCTGGTAGTGCACCAGGATGTCGCCGTCTGCGTCAAACTGCTCGAGCTCGACGAACGGGTCATACGGGATGTCGGCGAGCGCATGCAGCATCGGCTGCGCGCTCGTGCAGGCTGCGCCCGCATGGGCGGGGTCGCCGGCCCATTGCAACCACGCGCAGCCGTCGGGCGGGCCCTGACATGCGGCCACAGCCGCAACCAGGGCGAGCAAAGTCTTGCGCATGCCGGAACGGTAGCGCAGATCGCTGGTCAGCCCAAGCGGTCGATGAGCTCGAGCACGGTTCCGAGGTTGAGCGGTTTCTTGAGGTAAGCCGACACCCCGAGCGCCTCCGCCTGCTGGTCGACATTGCCGGCGGCCGAGAACAGAACCACCGGGATGGAGGCCAGCGCGGGATCCTTGAGCTGCTCGGCGCGAAACGACTGCCCGTCCATGACCGGCATCATGAGATCGAGAAAGATGACATCGGGCGCCACCCCGCAGCGCAGCATGTGCAGCGCTTCGCGGCCATCACCGGCCGCCGCCACCTCGATGCCCTCGTCGGCAATCGCCTCGGCGAAGCTCGCGCGGATCATCTCATCATCGTCGACGAGCAGGATGCGCTTGCGATCGCGGTTGGGTCTTCCGGTCGCCGCGACAACCGCGGGCAGCTGGTGCGGTCCGCGCGGCAGCTCGACCGTAAAGCTGGAGCCGGCGCCGGGCTGGCTCCACACGCGGATCGAGCCGCCATGCGCCTCGATGATCTGGCGCACAATCCACAGCCCGAGCCCGAAGCCGCCGTAGTTGCGTTGCGACACCACGCGCTCGAAGCGCTCGAAGATGCGCGTCTGGTCGGCGGGCGCGATGCCAATTCCGTGGTCGCGCACGGCCAGGCTCACGCTGTCGCCGGAGGCGCCCAGGGTCAGCTCGATCGGGTGGCCGCGCCCGTACTTGATGGCATTCGAGAGCAGGTTGGAGATGATCTGCTCCACGCGCAGCGAGTCCCAGCTGCCGACCACCGGCTCCGTCGGCAGGTGGACCCGCAGCTCGCAGCCGGCGCGCTCGAGCTCGTCGCGAAACAGCGCCACCGTGCTGCCGACCAGCATGCACAGGTCGATCTCCTCGCGCTGCAGGGTCAGTCGTCCAGCCGTGATGCGGGACAGCTCGAGCAGCTGGCCGACCAGCCGATTGAGCCGCTGGATGGCGCGCTGCGTGGCCTCGGTCTTGGTGATGATGCGCTCGGTTAGTTCATTTTCAGGCGATCTCTGGGCGATGCGCAGGATCCCGTCGAGCTGCATCTGCACGGCCGACAGCGGCGTCCGGAGCTCGTGCGAGGCGATCGAGAGGAACTCGTCGCGCATCCGGATGGCTTCCTGGGCCTGGTACAGCTTGGCGCGCTCGTCCTCGGCCCGCTTGCGATCGGCCACGTCGCGAATCGCGGTGATGGCGAGCAGGCCGTCCTCGGTCTCGAGCGGGCTCAGGCTGATCTCGGCCGGGAACTCGCTGCCGTCCCGGCGCAGACCGAACAGAGCCAGGTGGCCCGCACCCATTCCGCGCGTGCGCGGCTCGGCAAAGTAGCGGTTGCGGTGCGGCGGGTGGGCGGCCCGGTAGCGCTGCGGGATGAGCATCTCGACCGTGCGGCCCAGAAGCTCGTCGCGCGGGTAGCCGAACAGAGCCTCGGCCTGCGCGTTGACGTGTACGATGTGACCGCCGCGGTCCGTAATCACCATGGCATCGGGCGCTGCCTCCAGGGCGGCCTCGAGCAGAGCGGCGAATCGTGGTGGGTCGCTGGACAGTCCGGATCTCCTCTCTCTTCCAACGATGCCCGGCGGTTTTTTCAGTATAGGGCAATCGACGTCTGGCAGCAGGCATTTCTGGCTGCTCGGGCGACGAGAAATCGGTACAATCTGCCCATGACGTGCAACTTTTGCGTGAGTCGCTTATGGATTCTGGCGGCCGTCCTGGCCCTGGCTTCGCTCGCCTGTGACGAAAACACGATCAGCAGCTCGGGTGGCGCGGGCGGCGCGGGTGGGAGCGGAGGCCGCGGCGGCTCGGGCGGCAGCGGCGGCTCGGGCGGCACCGCCGGCATGGGTGGCGCCGGCGGCATGGGCGGCGCAGGTGGCATGGCCGGGATGGGCGGCGCAGGGGGCATGGCCGGGATGGGCGGCGCAGGTGGAATGGGCGGGACCGGTGGCATGGGCGGGACCGGCGGCATGGGCGGCACCGGCGGCATGGGCGGCACCGGTGGCACCGGCGGCTCGAGCGGCACGTCGGTCGTGCAACATCACAACAACCTATCTCGCGATGGCGTGTATGTCGCGGCCAACCTCACACGCACAGCGGCCGCGACCATGCACCGCGACCCCGCCTTCAACGCAACCGTCAGCGGCAACGTCTATGCACAGCCGCTGTACCTGGCGGCCGCGACCACCGGCCCCAACCTGATCATCGTCGCCACCGAGTCCAACCAGGTGGCCGCGCTCGATGCCGCCACCGGCCAGACAGTCTGGCAGCGCGTGCTGGCACCGAACGTGTCAC
This sequence comes from Polyangia bacterium, assembly GCA_035258845.1. Lineage (GTDB taxonomy): Bacteria > Myxococcota_A > Polyangia > JAHFDS01 > DATFWX01 > DATFWX01. The sequence goes on from DATFWX010000016.1 coordinate 36,420, forward strand.
GGGCCGTTCTGCCATGCGGCAACATCGACCCGCTCGGCATCACCGGCACCCCGGTCATCGACGAAGCCACGCGCACCGTCTATCTCGACGCCATGACCAGCAACAACGGGCCGCATCACGAGATCTACGCGCTCTCGGCTGACGACGGCACCAACCGCGCGGGCTGGGGACCGGTCAACGTGGACACGGCCGTTTCGGGCTTCGACTCGACCATCCAGAACCAGCGCTCGGCGATCGCGCTCGTGGGCGGCATGATCTATGTGGCCTACGGCGGCCACGCCGGCGACTGCGGCGGCTACCACGGCTGGGTGGTCGCGGTTTCGGCTTCCAACTCGAGTCAGGTCAGCTCGTGGAGCACGCGTGCCTCCGGCGGCGGCATGTGGGCCATGGGCGGCCCGGCCAGCGACGGTACCTCCGTTTTCGTCGTGACCGGCAACACCTTCAGCACCGGCAACACCTGGGGCGACGGGGAGGCCGTGATCCGGTTGGGGGCAGGCGCCAGCTTCAGCCAGCAAACCGCCGATTACTTCGCACCCACCGACTGGCTGGCGCTCGACGGCGCAGATGCGGATCTCGGTGGCACGGGCGCGATTCCGTTCCACCTTGGCGGCGCCACGCCGTCCGAGCTCATCGTCGCGCTGGGCAAAGACGGCAAAGTGTATGTGCTCAACCGGGCCAACCTGGGCGGCATCACGACCGCGCTCGCCACCCGGAGCGTTTCGGGCAGCGAGATCATCAACGCGGCCACCCTGTACAGCACGCCGCAGGGCACTTACGTCGCGTTCAAGGGCAATGGCATGGGCTGCCCGGGCGGCACCAGCGGCAACCTGGCGGCGGTCAAGATCAACCCGGGTGCGCCGCCCACTCTCGCGATGGCGTGGTGCGCCGACCAGAACGGCAACGGCTCACCCATGACCAGCACGACCGACGGAACCAGCGAGTCGGTGGTGTGGAGCGTGGGGGCCGAAGGGACCAACCGGCTCTATGGCTTCAATGGCGACACGGGCGCGGTCGTGTTCGGGGGTGGCGGCGCCAACGACGTCATGAGCAGTGTGCAGGGCTACCAAACGCCGATCGTGGCGGGCGGACGGATCTTTGTGGCCGGCAACGGCCACGTGTATGCTTTTACGACCAATTGAGGTGGCAGCATGCGGTTTGAGCGACCCGATTTCGTTGAGATCAAGATGGACGCCGAGGTAAGCGCCTACCAGGGCGACGAAGGCGAAGGTTCCCGGCCGCCTCTTGTGCGGCCGCCGGGACCCGAGACCGCCGACGACGCTCAAGCCCAGCCGCCCGGCAGCGCGTGAGCGCTCGCCACCGCCGGGGCCGCGTGGTCCCGGGCACCCTCGCGCTCGCGCTTGCTGGGTGCGCCCTGGCCTCGTGCCGGCGGGGCCCGGCC
>DATFWX010000017.1:0-20981 GCA_035258845.1 Polyangia bacterium
GTGCTGTCGTCCCAGCGGTCCAAGGGCGTCATTTTAGCGAGATTATCGGCAACTCTCCTCGGAAGTTGCGGGCTCGACGACGAAATGGCCGGGGTCGACGTCTTGGCCCTCCCTGCAGAGCCCAGTTGCAATATAACTTAAAATATATATAATGAGTTGTGCGTTCGGCAGACGTGATTCGCGCTCTGCGGAATGACGGCTGGGTGGAGGTTCGATCGAAGGGCTCGCATCGGCATTTTGCGCATCCTAACAAGCCGGGAATCGTAACGGTACCGCATCCGAAGAAGGACCTCCCAGTTGGAACTTTGAAGAGTATCGAAAAACAGGCCGCAGTGAAGTTGAGGTGAGCATGCGCTATGGAGCCATCACAAGGAAGGAAGGGCAACGCACCCTGGTGGAATTCCCGGATTGTCCCGGGTGTCAAACATTCGCGGAACCGGGGGAGGAGGTCAAAAAGGTCGCCCTAGAAGCACTCGAAGGGTGGCTTGAGGCAAACCTGGTTGCGGGCAAGGCTCCGCCTCGTCCGCGCGCCCGGAAAGCCTCCTTGTGGATCGTCGTTCCGGCAAAGCTTGCCGTGAAGCTCTCGATCCGATGGGCGCGCTTGCAGGCTGGATTGACACAAGCGCAGCTGGCCAAGCTTGCTGGCCTCTCGCAGCCACAAATCGCGAAGCTCGAGCAGCCCGATCACAACCCGACCATCGACACCCTCGAGCGCGTAGCGAGTGCGCTCCACGCGACCCTCAATGTCGAGCTTTTGGATAAAGCCTCTTGACCCAAGCGCGAAGGAAAAATTGCAACTCTCCTCGGAAGTTGCGGGCTCCGAGGCCGAAATGGATACTATCATTGACTAAATGAGGGGACGGGTGCATCGGGTGCGCTGGCCGTTATGGTTGCAGGTAAGCCTCCTGATCATGGTGGCGGGCACCCTGCCGCTCGCCATCAGCGGCTTCTTCAGCCTGCGCGCCCTGCGCGCCGCCGCCGGACGCGAGGTCGAGGCCAAAAGCCGCCAATCGGCCCTCCGCGCCGCCGAGCTCCTCCGCCGCCATGTCCTCAAGTACCACGAGATGCTGATCGCGCTCGCGGGCTCGCTCGAGGTGACGACCCACCTCAAGGCGCCCCAGGTCGAGCGCATTCTCAAGAACCACATCCTCGACGTGCACGATTTCCGCGCCATCGATCTGGTCGCGCCCGACGGCAACGAAATCGCAACCGGGCGCGCCGACGGCGCCACCCGCAGCCGCTCCGACGACCCCGCGTTCCGCGCCATCCTCGCCGGCCAGACCTTCTACTTCTCGCCGGTGCGCATCGGCACCAACGTCGAGCCCGAGATGGTGCTGGCCGTGCCCATCCGAACCGCGGGCCGCCTCGAGAGTGCCCTTATCGCCACCGTGAACCTGACCGAGATGTGGGGCCTGGTCGAGGATCTCGCGCTCGACCAGGGCACCACCAAGGTCGTCGACCGCGACGGCCGCCTCATCGCCGCCTCGGGCGATCTCGACAAAGAGGCCGTGTTCGACCTGGTCCGCGGCCCCGTGACCGGCCCGCTGCACCCGATTGCCCTCGAGACCGCGCCGCGCCTGCAAACCTACACCGACATCCACGGCACCCGGGTGCTGGCCGGAGCCGCGCCCATCCCGGAGCTGCGCTGGGGCGTCATCCTCGAGCAGCCGGTCTCGATCGCCTTCGCATCGGTCGACGATCAGCAGCGCCGCCTGACCACCACCGTGGCCGCCTTCCTGCTCCTCACCATCCTGGCCGGTGCGCTGGGCGCCCGCATGGTCACGCGCCCCCTGTTCGCGCTCGAGGAGCGCACGCTTGCCATCGCGCGCGGTGAGCTGGCCGGCCGCGTGGATCCGCGCGGCGCGCGCGAGATCGCGGCCCTGGGCGAATCGATCAACCGCATGAGCCAGGAGCTGATCCGGCTGCAGGACGAGATGCGCTCGCGCGAGCGGCTGTCCACGTTCGCGCGCTTCGGCGCCGGCCTGGTGCACGATCTGGGCACGCCCATCAAGGCGCTGCAGATGAACGCCATGCTGGCCATTCACGCCGCCGACGACACCGCGCGCACCTCCGCCATCGATCGGCTCCTGCAGGAGCAGAAGGTCATCGAGCGCTACCTGCAGCTCATCCGGGCCTACGCGCGCGGCGAGGCCATCGAGCTGCGCCCCATCCTGGTCGACGCCAACCAGCTGCTCGAGCGCATCGCCGTGCGCGCCCGCGCGCGCTGGCCACAGGTCGAGATCGAGGCGCGACCGGCCGGCGGGCGCACCTTCCTTTATATAGACCCCGGATTCATCGAGCGCGTGATGGAGAATTTGGCCAAGAACGCGGTCGAGGCCATGGCCGGGCGCGAGCGGCGGCGCATCGAGCTCGGGGTCGAGCCCTCGCCCAACGGGGCCGGGCCGCGCACGGTGCTGTGCATCACCGACACCGGCTGCGGCATCGATGCGGACAGAATGGCGCGCCTCTTCGAGCCCTTCCGATCGGGCAAGGCCACTGGCCTCGGCATCGGGCTCGCGCTGTCGCACTGGATCGTCAAGGAGAGCGGCGGCGAAATGAGTGTCGAGAGCCGGCTCGGCGAGGGCACCACCTTCCGGGTTGCGCTGCCCGCCCAACCGCCCTCCTGACCGTGATATGATGGGGAGTGCCCGTGGCCCAGGCAGACGCAAACCGAGAGCAGTCCTCGCGCCGGCGCGCCACCGTGCTCGTGGTCGACGACGAGCCGGTGATGCGCGACACCATCGAGGCCATCCTGAAAGGGCACAACTGGCGCATCCTCAAGGTCGAGGGCGCCGAGCAGGCGCTCGAGGACCTGCGCCGCTACAACGTCGACGTGGTGATCCTGGACATCGATCTGGCCGGCAGCATGCTCGACGGCATGCAGGTGCTCGAGCAGATCCGCGCTCGCACCGACTCGGTGGAAGTCATCATGTGCACGGTCGATCGCAACCCGCGCACTGCGGTGCGCGCGACCAAGCTCGGCGCGTTCGACTATTTGACCAAGGATTACGAGCATCTGCATGATCTTCCGCAGATTGTGACGCGCGCGCTCGAGCGTCAGCGCGACCGGCGCGAGATCCTCTATCTGCGCTCGCAGGTCGACGGGTCGGCCGAGATCGGGTTCGTGCCCCCGCGTGCGGCGGCCATGAAGGCGGTGGTCGAGACCGTGCAGCAGGTGGCCGCGCTGCCGACCACCGTTCTCCTGCTTGGCGAGAGCGGGACCGGCAAGGAGCTGCTGGCGCGCATTCTGCACCTGTCATCGCCGCGCGCGGAGCGGCCCTTCGTGGCGGTCAATCTGGCCGCGATCGAGAAGAACCTGCTCAACTCGGAGCTGTTCGGGCACGAGAAGGGCTCGTTCACGGGCGCCGAGCGCCAGCATCTGGGCCGCTTCGAGCTGGCCGACGGTGGCACTCTGTTCCTGGACGAGATCGGCGATCTGTCGCTGGATGTGCAGGCGCGCCTTCTGCGCACGATTCAGGAGCGCGAGATCGAGCGCGTGGGCGGCTCGGCGCCCATCCCCATCGACGTGCGGCTGGTGGCGGCCACCAACCGTGACCTGGAAGGCATGGTCAAGCACGGCGAGTTCCGCGAGGACCTGTATTATCGCATCCACGTGGTGCCGATCCGGGTGCCGCCGCTGCGCGAGCGGCGCGACGACGTGCCCGAGCTGGTCGAGTATTTTTCGCGCAAGTACGGCACCCTCTTCCGCTCGCCGGTGCCCAGCTTCACCGACGAGGCCATTGCAACCCTGTGCGCCTACGACTGGCCCGGCAACGTGCGCGAGCTGGAGAACCTGGTGCAGCAGATCCTGGCCACGCGCGGCGGCAAGGACGTCATCGATGAGATTGACATCCCGGCGCTGGCTGCGATCAACCGGCTGGTCGAGAAGCGCAAGCCGGGCGAGGACCTTCTGCGCGCGGCCATGCGCACCTTCGAGCGCCAGTTCCTGAACCGCGCGCTCGAGCGCACGGGTTGGAACTTCGCGGAAGCGGCCCGCTTCTTGGGTGTTCCCCACACGACCATGAAGTACAAGTGCAAGAAGTATCGCTTGCAGGCGCCCCGGCCCCGTCATAAAAAACCTCATTAAATGATGCTTGTGGTGGTGGTCGCGTGCGTGGCCGTCGCGCTCTGGTGGCTGGCGCGCGCGAACGAGCTGTTCTGCGTGTCGGTGCGCGACGGGCGCGCGCTGGTCGTGCGCGGGCGCGTGCCGGGCGGCCTCCTGCACGAGCTGCGCGACATGGTGGCGCGGCCTCGGGTCGCGCGCGCAACCGTGCGCGCGGTCAAGCGCGCCGCCGGCGCCGAGCTGGTGTTCTCGGGCGGGCTCGACGAGGGGCGCCAGCAGCGGCTGCGCAACGTGTTCGCGATGTACCCGCTGTCGCGGCTGCGCGCGGCCACCGCCACCGATGAGCCGCGCACGATCGGCCAGCTCCTCGGCATCGCCTGGCTGGCCTGGCTGTTCGAGCGGGGCCGGCACCTATAAAGACAGCACCAGGCGCAGGCCAGCTTCCACGCGCTCCCGCACCCGGGTCGGTAAAACGCTTACTCTCTCCACGAGAAACGTCTTGTCGACTGTAAGCATCTGCGACACGTTGGCGACGCTGTCGCGGCGCAGCCGGGTGTCTCGTCGGGACAGCAAGACGTTCCCGGGCGCCCCAGCGAGCCGGGTATTCGAGGTGATCGCAACGATGACCACGGTGCCGATTGCGCTGCGATTGAAGTCGTCTGACTGAACGACCAGCACCGGTCTGCGGTAGCCGGGCTCGGATCGCGGAGGCGCCGGCAGCGAAGCCCACCACACTTCGCCCCGCCGAATCACCAGTCCTCGTCGGGAAGCGACGCGAGTTGCATCCGGGCAAGAACGGAGTCGAGCCGAGACGGTTCTGCCGCATAGATCCGGTTGAGCGCCTCGGTCACGCGCTGGCTCCGGTGTATCTCCACGAACGCCGCAATTGCGCGAGCATAAAGCGCGCTGCGGGTCATGCCTTTCTCGTGAGCGAGCCGCTCCGCGGCTGTGAATACCGAATCGGGAATCGAGATGGCTGTTTTCACGGTTCCAGTATAACTCTGGTTATACCCGCGTCAGGGCGCGGTCGGCGGGCGCGGAATCGGCGTGAAGGTCACCACCGGCTCGCTCTTGCCCTTGACCGGGGTCGGCGGCGCTTCGCGCCACAGAAAACGGTCGCCCAGCGCGTCGTGCGTGGTCTTGGACACCAGGACCGATGCGCCGTGCAGCTTGGTCAGGCTCTCGATGCGCGAGGCCAGGTTGACCGTGTCCCCGATGGCCGTGTACTCGAGCCGCCGCCGCGGCGAGCCCACGTCGCCCACCACGGCCGGCCCGGTGTGCAGCCCGATTCCGATGCGGAGCTGGGGCTGGCCGCGCGCCACCCGCTCCTGATTGATCTCGTCGAGCTCGTCCATCATGTCGAGCGCGCACTCGACCGCCTTCTTGGCATGCTCGGGATCGGGCAGCGGTGCGCCGAAGTAGGCCATGATGCCGTCGCCCAGAAACTTGTCGAGCGTGCCGTTGTGCTGAAACACGGTCTCCACCATCTTGTCGTGGTACTCGTTCAGGAGCTGCACCACCTCGGCCGGCGGCAGCTTCTCGGACAGCGCGGTGAAGTCGCGGATGTCCGAGAACAGCACCGTGACCTCGCGCAGCTCGGGCTGGGCCTGCGAGATGCCGAGGTTCTGCAGCCGCTCCGCCACGGTCGGGGAAAAGTAGCGGCGCAGGCGGGCGCGCTTGACCTCCTCGTCGGCGACCCGCGCGACCAGGCTGCGAATGCGCGCGGTCGTGTAGGCGGCCGCGGCCGCGGCGGCGCCCAGAATCACGACGCCGATGACCTGCGCGCCCACACCCACAGTGGCCTGGCGCATGAGCGCGACCTCGAGCACGCTGGCCACGGCAGCAGTCGCGAACAGCACCGAGCGATCGAGCGCGAGCGCGGACAGGGCCACGAGGGCACAGAACACGCCCAACGTGAAGCCGGCCACGCCGGCCGGGAATTGCGAGGCCGGCATGGCGACGCGCTGCAGGAGGTAGACCAGCGGCAGGTCGACCAGCGCCACACCGAGGCCGGCCAGGCGCGCGGCCGCACGCACCCGCCAGGCCACCAGCGCCAGCAGAACGGTCGCACCCAGATACGCGCCGAACAGCGGCAGATTGACCCGCCACGACGGGTCGCCCTGCACGACCCCGAGGTAGAGCGACACCAGGAACCCGAGGCCCACCGCCAGCAGGCGAATCAGGCCCACCCGGCGCGCGCTGCGCACACGCTCGTCCTCGAGCGCGAGCCGCATGATCAGATCGACCGAGTGAACCGCGGTCTCGCGCTCGGTCATGCCCGGCTCGCGGCGCGCCACTCGGCAAAAGCTTCAGGAGCCGCCTCCGCGAACGAGCGGTGCGTGGGCTGCCAGCCCAGAGAGCGTGCGCGCGGCGCCAGCACCACCTGATCCATGCACAGCGCGTCGGCGACCGGGCCCATCTGAGCGCGCGCCTCGACGAGCGGGATGGAGCGGGTGGCGCCGTCGCGTCCGGCGGCCCGGCTGGCGGCGCCGGCGATGTCGGCGACCCGCATCGCGGCCTCGTCGGTGCCGTGGAAGATGCCGCGCGCGCCCCGCTCGGCGACCAGGACATAGAGCGCGGCCAGATCGTCGCGGTGGACGGGCGGCATGCGGTTGCGCCCGTCGCCGATGAAGGCGGCCGCGCCCTCGCGCACCGCGGTTTCGAAAAAGCTCGAGATGAGCCCGGTGCCGCCCCCGTAGACGATGCCCGGCCGCATGACGGCCGTGGCCAGGCGTTCCGTGGCGCCCGCCAGCACGAGCTGCTCGTGCACGGGCCGCCAGGTCACGTTGGGAGCCGCGCCCGCGGTCGAGGAGCCCTCGTCGGCCGGCGTCTGACCGCACGGGCCCAGCACCCAGATGCCAGAAGTGAAAATCAGGCTGCGCGTGCGGCCGCCCGCGGCCGCGGCGGCAAGCAGGGCCTCGATGGCGCGCCGGTCGACGTCGGGACCGTTAGCGCCGCCCTCGTAGGCGGTATGCACGATCAGCTCGTGCGTGCCGGCCGCGTCCCGCCAGGGCGCCGGCTCGCCCAGCTGGCCGAGCAGTGCATGGACGCCACGCCGCTCGAGCTCGGCCGCTCGCTCGGCCGATCGCGAAAGGCCGGTGACCGCGTGCCCCGCGCGCATGAGCGCGCCGGCGACGGCGCTGCCGATGTACCCGCTTGCTCCTGTCATGAATACCTTCATGGTGGTCGCCATGATATCGCTCCTGCGCCGCGCGTGCGCGCGCGATCGGACGCTGTCCGCTTGTGGGATGCAGCGTCCCACAAGCGGGCGCGGGCAGGCGCGCCAGCTTGCGATCCCGCGCGCTTGCACTGGCATGCGGCTGGCTAACCGTGCGCTTGTGCGCACGTGGAGACGCTTGCGGTTTGCGATCGCAGTGGCGGTGGCAGGCGCCGCCGTCGGCGGCGTTGCGACCGCACGCGCCGACGAGGGCGCGCTCCGCCTGCGCGAGGCGATCGCGCTCGCGCTCCGGAACAGCCCCACCCTGGGCGCGGCCGTCGCCGACGTGGCGGCGGCCGAGGGCAACCTGACCGCCGCCTGGGGGCTCGACGACTTTCTCATCGATGCCAGCGCGACCTGGGTCGAAAATCGCAAGGAGCTGGTGGGCGGCGTGCAGTTTCAACAGCCCGCGCTCGACGACCTCCTGCTCACGGCCGCCCTGACGCGCCCGCTGCCCACCGGCGGCAAGCTGGGCCTCAAGCTGTCCACCGAGTACACGCGTACCGAGTCGGTGCTGATCGATCCGATGCTGGGACCGCAGAGCTCGCTGTCGGAGGTGGTCGCGCCCTCGCTGCAGCTCGTGTTTTCGCATCCGCTTCTGCGCGGCATCGGTCGCGACGCGGCGCGCGCGCAGCGGCGGCGGGCGCGGGCGGCCCGCGACGTGGCGACGCTCAATCGAGAGGCCAGCTGCGCGGCCCTTCTGCGCGACGTGATCGGCGCCTACTGGGATCTCCTGTTCGCGACCGAGGAGCTGGAGATCCGGCGCGCGCTGGCCGACTCGGCGCGCGAGCAGCTGCGGGTGGTGCAGGCCAACATTGGCGTGGGCAAGCAGCCCACCAGCGCCTCGGCCGAGGTCGAGGTCGCAATCGCGCTGCGCACCGAGGACGCGCTGTTTGCCGAGCAGGCGCTGGCCGAGCGGACGCTCGAGCTGCGGCGCCTGTTGGGGCTCGAGGTCGGGCCGGCGGCGGCCGGGCTGCGCGCGGGTGACCGGCCCGACGGCGCCGCCGAGACCCCTCCGATCGCAGACGCGCTTCAAGCCGCGCTCGAGCGCAACCCGCAGCTTGCGGCAGCGCGGGCGCAGGGGCGCGCGGCCGCGATCGAGATCGACGTGACCGAGAATGGCCTGCTGCCCCAGCTCGACCTCACGGCCAGCGGCGGCCCCACCGGCAACGCGGACCATGCCAACACGGGCAAGGCGTTCTCGCAGCTCGGCGACTTGAGCTCGTACGCGCTGTCGGCCGGGCTGGTGTTCCAGCATCCGATCGGCCGTCGGGCGGCGCTGGGTGCGCGCGATGCGGCACAGGCCGGCCTGCGCAAGGCGCGGCTCAGCGAGGCCGACATCCGGCTGCAGGTCGAGACCGCGGTTGCGCGCGCGAGCGCGGCGGTCGACGTCGCGCGCCGCCGCATCGCGGCCCTGGCCCAGACCGTGGACACGGCAAACCTGGACCTGGCGGCCGAGCGGGCGCGCTTCGAGGTGGGCCGCGCCACCAACTTCGACGTCCTGCGCCGGCAGGAAGAAGTCGCCCAGGCCAAGCTGCGCCAGGTGCGCGCACGCACCGAGTTCCTCAAGGTCGTCGCGGTGCTGGAGGCCCTGACCGGCGACATCCTGCCCCGCTACGGGGTGGTGCTGCAGTGACGCCGTCGGGAGTGTCCGATTCTGGGACTGGACATCCCAGGGACGGCCAGGAAACCGTCGCGAGTGAACAAGAAAGCCGAGTGATGCCAATCGTTTACGACCAGCCAGGATTGGCACGCCGCTCGCTGTTCGGCAGCGGCGTGGACATTCCGCGCGAACCCCCCAAAAAGCGCCGGCGCTACGTCATCTACGCCGCCGTGGGCACGGTTGTCCTGGTCGGCGCGACCCTGGGCCTGCGCAAGCTGCGCGCCGCCGCGCCGACCGTGGAGCGGGCGACCGTGTGGATGGACACGGTCAAGCGCGGTCCCATGCTGCGCCAGGTGCAGGGCCAGGGCACGCTGGTGCCCGAGCAGATCCGCTGGATCAGCGCGACCGCCGCCTCCCGGGTCGAGCGCATCATCGTGCGCCCGGGCACGCCGGTCAAAGAAGACACCGTCCTGGTCGAGCTCACCAACCCGGATCAGCAGCTGGCCGCGCTCGAGGCCGAGCGCCAGGTCACCAGCGCCGAGGCCGAGCTGGTCAATCTGCAGGCCACCCAGCAGAACCAGCGCCTGGCTCAGGAATCGGTCGTCGCCACCTTGCGCTCGGAGCTGGGCGACGCGCGCCGCCGTGCCACCGCCGACGACGAGCTGGCCAAGAAAGGCTTTTTGTCCGAGCTCGAGCGCGGCCAGTCGCGCGACCGCGCCAACGAGCTGGCGGGCCGGCTCGAGTTCGAGCAGAAGCGTCTGGGCGCGCTCTCGCAGGGCATGGCCGCGCAGGTGGCTGCGCAGCGCTCGCAGGTCGAGCGCCTGCGCGCGATTGCGCAATTTCGCCGCCGCGAGGTCGACGCGCTGCGCGTGCGTGCGGGCGTGGCCGGCATGCTGCAGGAGCTGCCGCTGCAGGTCGGCCAATCGGTGGCCGTCGGTGCGCTTTTGGCCAAGGTCGCGCAACCCGACAAGCTCAAGGCCGAGGTGCACATCCCGGAAACCCAGGCCAAGGACGTCCAGCTGGGCCAGCGCGCCACCGTCGACACCCGCAACGGTGTTATCCCGGGCCGGGTGAGCCGCATCGATCCGGCCGTGCAGGCGGGCACGGTCAAGATCGACGTGACGCTCGAGGGCGCGCTGCCGCAGGGCGCGCGGCCCGACCTGACCATCGAGGGCACGGTCGAGCTCGAGCGGCTGGAAAACGTGCTTTTCGTGGGCCGGCCCGCGTTCGGGCAGGCGCAGTCGACGGTGGGGCTGTTCAAGCTCGAGGACGGCGGCGACGGGGCCGTGCGGGTCAACGTCAAGCTGGGCAAGAGCTCGGTCAAGACCGTCGAGATCCTTTCCGGCCTGGCCGAGGGCGACCAGGTGATTCTGTCCGATATGTCGCAGTGGGATTCGGCCGACCGGATCCGGCTGCGCTGACGAGGAGCCGTGATGACCGAACCCGAAAAATCCGTGCTGATCCGACTCGATGACGTGAGCAAGGTGTTCTACACCGATGAGGTCGAGACCCACGCCCTGGACGGCGTCCACCTCGAGATCCGCAAGGGCGAGTACGTCTCGATCGAGGGCCCGTCGGGCTCCGGAAAGACCACCCTGCTCTCGATCCTGGGCCTCCTCGACACGGCCACCAAAGGCAGCTACACGCTGGGCGGCGAGCCGGTCGTCAATCTGAGCTCGGCCCAGCGCGCGCTCCTGCGCAATCGGCAGATCGGCTTCATCTTCCAGAGCTTCAACCTGATCGGCGATCTCACCGTGTACGAAAACGTCGAGCTGCCGCTGACCTATCGCGGGCTGCCCGCCTCCGAGCGCAGGCGGCGCGTCGAGGGTGCGCTCGACCGGGTCGGCATGGCCCACCGGGCCAAGCACATGCCGAGCCAGCTCTCGGGCGGCCAGCAGCAGCGGGTCGCGGTCGCGCGCGCGGTGGCGGGCGACCCGCTCATCCTGCTGGCCGACGAGCCCACCGGCAATCTGGACTCCAAGAATGGCGACGCGGTGATGGATCTTTTGCGCGGGCTGCACACGGCGGGCGCGACCATCTGCATGGTCACGCACAACCCCGAGTACGCGCGTCACGCCACGCGAACGGTCAACCTGTTCGACGGCCGCGTGGTCGATGAGACGCGTGCGGTGGCCTGAGCCAGAAAGCCGCGCGGAGTGGACATGATCAAGCTCAAGAACGTCGAGAAATCGTACAAGTCGGGCGGCGGCCGCCTGTGGGTGCTGCGCCAGATCAACCTCGAGATTGCCGAGCGCGACTTCGTGACGATCATGGGCCCGTCGGGCGCCGGCAAGTCGACCCTGCTCGGGATCCTCGGCATGCTGGATGCCGCGTTCGACGGCGAGTTCTGGTTTCTGGGTCAGGCCGTGCACGCGCTCGCGCCCAAGCAGCGCGCCGATCTGAACAAGCGCCACATCGGCTTCGTGTTCCAGCAGTACCACCTGCTCGACAACTTGACGGTGGCCGAAAACCTGGACATCCCGCTCAGCTATCGCAATCTGCCGGCCAGCGAGCGCAAGGCGGTGGTGGCCGACACGCTCGACCGGTTCCAGATCGTGGGCAAGAAGGATCTGTACCCGAATCAGCTTTCGGGCGGCCAGCAGCAGCTGGTGGCGGTCGCGCGCGCGGTCATCGCCAAGCCCGGCCTGATCCTGGCCGACGAGCCCACCGGCAACCTGCACTCGGCGCAGGGCGAAGAGATCATGGACCTGTTCCGCGCGCTCAACCAGGCCGGCACCACCATCGTCCAGGTCACGCACTCGGACAAGAACGCCAGCTACGGCAACAAGATCGTCAAGCTGCTCGACGGCTGGGTCGTGTGATGTTTGGCCTGCCGCAGGATCTGCGCTTTGCCTTGCGCATGCTGCGGCGCAGCCCCGGTTATGCGGCCGTGTCGGTCGGCACGCTCGCGCTCGCGATCGGAGCCACCACGGCGCTGTACAGCGTCATCGACGGCGTTCTGCTGCGCCCGCTGCCGTATCGCGATCCCGAGCGCCTGGTTGTGATCTGGGAAAAAGCGCCCAGCTTTCCCGAGATGTCGGTCAGCTACCCGGACTTTCTCGACTGGCGCAAGGCACAATCCAGCTTCGAGGAGCTGGGCGCGCTCCGGGTGCGCAGCTTCAACCTGACCGGCACCGGCCGCGCCGAGCGCATCGAGGGCCGCATGATGACCCAGACCATGCTGCCGCTCCTGGGCGTCCAGCCCGCGCTGGGCCGCAATTTTACGGCCGACGAGGACGCTCCCGGCGGCCCGCCGGTCGCGCTTCTCACCTGGGGATTCTGGCAGCGCTCCTTCGGCCGCGATCCGCGGGTGGTCGGGCGCACCATCGGCCTCGACGGAACGTCCTACACGGTCGTGGGCGTGCTGCCCAGGAGCTTTCACGCCGATACCTTCCGCTACCCGATCGTCGACGGCGACGTGTATGTGCCGCTGGGCCGCATCGACCCGCTCATGAACCGGCGCGGCAGCCATCCTGGCATCTTCGCGACCGGGCGCCTCAAGCCCGGGGTCACGCTCGCACAGGCGCGCGCAGATCTGGAATCGATCGGACGCGCGCTGGGCGAAAAGTATGAGTCCAACCGCGTGGTCCTGCCCGCGTTGGCCCCGCTGCGCTCAGACCGGGTGCGCGAGGTGCGGGCGCCGCTTCTGACCCTGTTCGGCGCGGTCGGGTTCGTGCTCCTGATTGCGGTCGCCAACGTGGCCAACCTGATGCTGGCACGCGGAAGCGCGCGTCGGCGTGAGCTGGCCATCCGGGCGGCCCTGGGCGCGGGCCGCCTGCGCATCGTGCGCCAGCTTCTGGTCGAAAGCGCGCTTCTAGCCCTGGTCGGCGGCGCGGTGGGCGTGCTGCTGGCGCTCTGGGGGGTCGACCTTTTGACCAGCGCGCGCGCCGACTCCCTGCCCGGTGGGGCCGCCATCAACGTCGACGGGCGCGTGCTCGCTTTCTCGCTCGTCATCTCGCTTTTGACCGGGCTCCTGTTCGGGCTTGCACCCGCGCTGACGGCCGCCTCGGAAAACCTGCACGACTCGCTCAAGCAGGCCGATGTGCGCACGGCCCAGGGCGAAAAGCAGCATCGGCTGCGCAGCCTCCTGGTCGTGGTCGAGGTTGCGCTCTCGCTGGTGCTGCTGGTCGGCGCCGGCCTGTCCCTGCGCGGCTTTCTGCGCCTGCGCAAGGTGGACCCGGGCTTCCGGCCCCAGCAGCTCGCGACCGCGGCCCTGGCCATCCCACCCCAGCACTTCCCGAGCGTGCCCGCGCGCCGCGCTTTCTTCGAGCAGCTGGCGGGCCGCATGGCGGTGCTTCCCGGCGTCGCAACCGCCGGCCTCTCGGCCGGGCTGCCGCTCGCGGGCTCCTCGGAGACCAGCTTCTGCACGGACAGCCAGCCCCGCCCGCAGTCGGGCGCCGAGGTGCCGTTTGCGGTGTACTACCCGGTGACACCCGGCTACTTCGACGCGCTCGGGATCGGGCTCCTGGGTGGCCGCCGCTTCAGCGCGCACGACACGCTGGCCTCGGCACCCGTCACCATCATCGATGAGGTGCTGGCCCGTCGCCTGTACCCGGGCCAGGACCCGATCGGCCGGCATCTCGAGAACTGCAACGGCGAGAATCCGCGCGAGATCGTCGGCGTGGTGCGCCACGTGGCGAACTATGGCCTCGACGGGCCCGAGCCGGCGCCCTATCAGTTCTACCTGCCGCTGGCCCAGCTCCCCGACGACGTGCTTGCCAATTACACGGGCGGCATCAATCTGGCCGTGCGCTCGCCGCGCCCGCTCAGCCAGCTGGCACCCGAGCTGGCCGCGACGGTGGCCACGCTCGACCGCGACCTGCCACTCTACGACGTCAAGCCCATGAGCCAGCTGGTCAGCGAGGCGTTGGGCGACCGCCGGTTCGCGATGACTCTGCTGGGCCTGTTCGCGGCCCTGGCGCTGACCCTGGCCACGGTCGGGCTGTACGCGGTGATGAGCTATCTGGTCACGCAGCGCACCCACGAGATCGGGATCCGGATGGCGCTGGGAGCGCGCGCGGCCGACGTGCGCCGGCTGGTGGTCGGCCATGGGCTCAGGCTGGCCGCGCTTGGACTTTTGTGCGGCGCGCTGGCTGCCCTCGCGCTCGGACGCGTCATGAGCGCGCTCCTTTCCGGCGTCCGGCCCACCGACCCGCTCACGTTTGCGACGGTGGTGGCGCTGCTCGCGAGCGCAGCCGCGCTGGCGAGCTTTGTGCCGGCCCGGCGCGCGACCCGGGTGGATCCGATGATCGCGCTCAGGAGTGAATGATGGGGCACGACCTCAAGTATGCGGTGCGAATGCTATGGAAGGGCAAAGCCTGGAGCGCGGTGGCCGTGCTGGTGATCGCGCTCGGCATTGGCGCCAACAGCGCCATCTTCAGCGTGGTCGACGCGGTCGTGCTGCGTCCGCTGCCATTTCCGCAGCCCGACCGCCTCATGCAGGTGACCCAGGTCCGGGCGGGCGGGAGCGCCATCGGCGGCAACGCGTCCTACCCCGACTACGTCGATTGGCGCGATCAGACCCACGCCTTCTCGCAACTGGTTGCGTACGACCGTCCGAGCGTGGTGCTGAGCGGGCGTGGCGAGCCCGAGCGGCTGGAGGCCATCGCGAGCTCGGCCGACCTGTTTGCGATGGTGGGCGTCCCGCCCGTGCTCGGGCGCGGTTTTGCGCGCGGCGAAGATCACGCGGGGGCCGATCATGTGGTCGTGCTCTCGGATGCGCTGTGGCGGCGCCGGTTCGAGGCCGATCCGGCCGTGCTGGGCCGCTCTCTCACCCTCGACGGCGAGCCCTACACGGTCATCGGGGTAGCGGCGCGCGGATTCCAGTTCCCGCTCGATACCGGCCGGGTCGACCTGTTCCTGCCGCTGCCCGGCACCCGCGACCAGGACGCGGTCAAGGAGCGCGGCTGGCACCAATATAATGTCGTCGGCCGGCTCCAGCCGGGCGCGACCCGCGCGAGCGCGCAGGCGGAGTGCGACACCGTGCAGGCCCGGCTGGCCCGCGAGTACCCGGACACGAACGCCGGCCGAACCCTGCGTGTGACCCCGCTGCTCGAGAGCCTGGTCCGCGAGGTGCGACCGGCCCTGTTCGCGCTTCTGGGCACGGTCGCGTTCGTCCTGCTGATCGCATGCGCCAACGTGGCCAACCTTCTGCTCGCACGCGCGACCGTGCGGCAGAAGGAGATCGCGATCCGGACCGCGCTCGGCGCCAGCCGCCTGCGCCTTCTGCGCCAGCTCCTGACCGAGAGCGTTTTGCTGGGGCTGGTCGGGGGCGGGCTCGGCCTGGTGGTGGCGCTGTGGGGCCTGGACGCGATGAGCGCTCTTTTGCCGGCCGATCTGATCATTCCCCGCATCCACGACCTGCACGTGGACGCGCGCGTTCTCGTGTTTACGCTCGCAATCGCGCTCGCAACCGGGCTCGGGTTCGGCCTGGTGCCGGCACTCCATGCTTCTGCGACCGATCTTGCGGGGGCGCTCAAAGACGCCGGCCGCGCCAGCGCGGACGCGCGCCGGCGGCGCGCGCGCAGCGTGCTCCTGGTCGGTGAGGTCGCGCTGTCGCTGCTTCTTCTGGCCGGCGCCGGCCTCATGATGAAAAGCTTCTGGCTGCTCCAGAAAGTCGACCCGGGCTTCGAGCCGCACGATCTTCTGACCGCCGGCCTGACCCTGCCCGACGCGCGCTATCATGAAACGCATAAGCAGCTTGCCTTTTACCGGCAGCTCCTCGAGCGCATGCAGAGACTGCCCGGGGCGCGCGGGGCCGCGATTGCGATGCCGCTGCCGCAGAGCGGCTCGAACGCGACCGTGCGGTTCACCATCTCCGGCCGCCCCACCCCACCCCCGGAGCGGCCGCTCATCGCCAGCATCGGCGTGGTCAGCCCGGGCTACTTCCAGACCATGGGCATTCCGCTGCGCAAGGGCCGCCTGTTTGCGCCCACCGATGACGATCCCAAGGCGCCGCCAGTCATCTTGATCAACCAGGCGCTGGCGCAGCGCGAGTTCCCCGGTGAGGAGCCGGTCGGTCAGCACCTGACGATTGGCATGAGCCTCGATAACGAGCTTCCGTCGCCACGCGAGATCGTGGGCGTGGTCGGCGACTTCAAGCTGGGCAGCCTGGACGCGGCGCCGAGCCCCCAGTTCTACGTGCCGTTCGCGCAAATCCCGTGGCCGCTTTTCTACACGATCGTGCGCGGACCCGCGCCCACGGCCCTTACCGGCGCCCTGCGCGCGGAGCTCAAGGCCATCGATCCCGACCAGGCCCTGGACGACGTCAAGACCATGGAAAAGCGTCTCGGCGACTCGCTCACCCAGCGGCGGCTGAGCCTGCTCCTTCTGGGCCTGTTCGCGGCCCTGGCGTTGATTCTGGCCGCGGTCGGCATCTACGGCGTCATGTCGTACACGGTCAGCCAGCGCACCCACGAGATCGGGATCCGCATGGCGCTGGGGGCGCGGCGGGGACAGGTCTTGCGCCTGGTGATCATGCAGGGGCTCAAGCTCGCGCTGGCCGGCGTCGGTGTGGGGCTCGTGGGCGCGCTCGCCCTGTCGCGCCTTCTGTCGAGCTTCCTGTTCGGCGTCAGCGCGACCGACCCCGTGGTCCTCATGGGCATGGGTCTTGTCATGGGCGGGGTGGCGGCGCTGGCCAGCCTCCTGCCGGCCCGCCGTGCCACCCGGGTGGACCCGATGGTGGCCTTGAGGTACGAGTAACATGATGGCCCCGCGCGCATGCCGCATCCTGGTGGCCGACGATCAGCCGGATGTGCTGGAAGCCCTGCGCATGCTGCTGCGCAGCGAGGGCTTCGACGTCACCACCACGGGCTCGCCGTCGGGGCTTCTGGCTGCGGTCGAGGGCCAGGATTACGACGCCGTGCTGATGGACCTCAACTACGCCCGCGACACCACGTCGGGCCGCGAAGGGCTCGACCTGCTGCAGCGCATCCAGGGGCTCGACGGCCTCTTGCCGGTGGTGGTGATGACCGCCTGGGGCTCGGTCGAGAGCGCGGTCGAGGCCAT
Organism: Polyangia bacterium; assembly: GCA_035258845.1. Lineage (GTDB taxonomy): Bacteria > Myxococcota_A > Polyangia > JAHFDS01 > DATFWX01 > DATFWX01. The sequence continues at coordinate 16,891 of DATFWX010000017.1, forward strand.
GCGGCGGGGCGCGCGCGACTACGTGCAGAAACCCTGGGACAACGCGCGCCTTCTGGCCACGCTGCGCACCCAGATCGAGCTGGGCCAGGCCCTGCGCAAAAGCCGCCGCCTGGAGACCGAGACCCTGCGCCAGCGAACGCGCGCGCTGCCCGAGCTGATTGCCGATTCGCGCGCCATGCAGCCCGTTCTGCGGCTCATGGAGCGGGTCGGGCCGTCGGACGCCAACGTGCTGGTGACGGGCGAGCACGGCACCGGCAAGGAAGTGGTCGCACGCTGGCTGCATGCTGCCTCGACCCGCGGCGCGCGGCCCTTCGTGGCCGTCAACGCGGGCGGGCTCTCGGACGGGGTGTTCGAGAGCGAGCTGTTCGGCCACGTGCGGGGCGCATTTACCGACGCCAAGAGCGACCGCGTGGGCTGCTTCGAGGTGGCCGATACCGGAACCCTGTTCCTGGACGAGATCGCGAACATGCCGCCCAGCCAGCAGGCCAAGCTGCTCAGGGTGCTGCAGACCGGCGAGTTCCACCCGGTCGGCTCGTCCAAGGTGCGGCGCGCGGACGTGCGCATCCTCTCGGCCACCAACGTCGACGTGGGCAAGGAAGTGGCCGAGGGCCGCTTCCGCGAGGACCTGTTGTACCGGCTCAACACGGTCGAAATTGCGCTGCCGCCGCTGCGCGAGCGGCGCGAGGACATCCCGCGGCTGGCGGCGCATTTTCTGGGCGAGAAGGGGCGGCGCTACGGCAAGTCGGTGCGCGAGTTCGCGGCGCCGGCCATGCAGGCGCTGCTCGATCACGCCTGGCCGGGCAACGTGCGCGAGCTCGAGCACGTGGTCGAGCGGGCGGTGCTGCTGGCGAGCGGCGAGGCGGTTTTGGCCGAGGACCTGGTGCTGGTCCGGCGCGAGGGCGCCCCGGTGCGGTTCGAGGAGCTGACGCTCGAGCAGGCCGAGTGCCACCTCATCCAGCGCGCGCTGGCGCGCTCGGCCGGCAACGTCTCCGACGCTGCCAAGACGCTCGGTCTGTCGCGGAGCGCGCTGTATCGCCGGCTCCAGCAGTATGGGATAAAAGGGACGGGATGAGCCGGAAGAAGCCGCGGCTGAGCCATGATGGACGCGTCTTCCTCATGGCACTGGCGGCGGGGTTTCCGGCGGTCGCGGTGGCGCTCGGGCTGGTGTGGACGGGCGACCACACGCCCAAGGTCGAATGGACCCTGACCACGCTCGTGGTCTCGACCTGGCTGGGTTTCGCGTTTTCGGCACGCGAGCAGGTGGTGCGGCCGCTGCACACGCTGGCCAACCTGCTGGCCGCTCTGCGCGAGGGCGACTTCTCGGTGCGCGGCCGGCGCGCGCTGCCCGGCGATGCGCTCGGAACCGCGCTGGCCGAGGTCAATGAGCTGGGCCAGACCCTGCGCGAGCAGCGGCTGGGCGCGCTCGAGGCGACCGCTCTTTTAGGCAAGGTGATGGCCGAGATCGACGTCGCGGTGTTCGCGTTCGACGAGGCGCGGGTGCTGAGGCTGGTCAACCGCGCCGGTGAGCGGCTGCTCGGACAGCCTTCGGTGCGCCTGCTCGGGCGGGACGCGGAGGCGCTCGGAATGAGCCGGCTGCTCGAGGGCGAAGCGCCGCGCACCATCGATGCCAAGTTCCCGGGCGCGGGCGGCCAGTGGGAGCTGCGACGGGGCGGCTTCCGGCAGGGCGGCCGCCCGCACGAGCTGATCGTGCTGACCGATCTGCAGCGCGCGCTGCGCGAGGAGGAGCGGCAGGCCTGGCAGCGCCTGGTGCGCGTCCTGGGCCACGAGATCAACAACTCGCTGGCGCCCATTCGATCGATTGCGGGCAATCTGCAAGAAACCCTGCGCCGCTCGCCGCGCCCGCCCGAGTGGGACCAGGACGTGGGGCGCGGCCTGGCCGTGATCGGGCGGCGCGCCGAAGCGCTCGGTCGCTTCATGACCTCGTACGCCCGGCTGGCGCGCCTGCCGCCGCCCAAGCTGGCGCCCATCGACGTGGCGGCCTGGGTCAAGCGCGTGGTCGAGCTGGAAAAGCGCCTTGTCATCGAGGTCCTACCGGGCCCCCAGGTCAGCATCCTCGGCGACGGCGACCAGCTCGACCAGCTGCTCATCAACCTGGTGCAAAACGCGGTCGAGGCCGCGCTCGAGACCGGCGGGGGCGTGCGGCTGACCTGGGAGCAGCGGGAGGGCCAGGTCGAGGTGTCGGTGGTCGACGATGGGCCGGGCCTGGCCGACACGGCCAATCTTTTTGTGCCCTTCTTCACCACCAAGCCGGGTGGCTCCGGGATCGGCCTGGTCCTGTCGCGGCAGATCGCGGAAGCCCACCGGGGTGCCTTGAGCCTGCGCAACCGGAGCGGTCACCGAGGCTGCGAGGCGCGCCTGCGGCTGCTGCGCTAGAGAGGCGAGCTGGGTTAAGATGGGCGGCCGTGAGCCCTGCTCCCGCATCTCCCGATGGCAGGCCGCGCTGCTCATGGCCCCTCGGCGACCCGCTTTATCTGGCCTACCACGACACCGAGTGGGGCGTGCCCGAGTGGGACGACCGCGCGCTGTTCGAGAAGCTCCTGCTCGATGGGTTCCAGGCCGGTCTGGCCTGGATCATCATCCTGCGCAAGCGCGAGCATTTTCGGCGCGCGTTTGACGGCTTCGAGCCCGCGCGCATCGCGCGCTGGCGGGCGGCGCGGGTGGCGCGCCTGCTGCGCGATCCCGGCATCGTGCGAAACCGCGCCAAGATCGAGGCCGCGGTCCGAAACGCGCGCGCGTTTCTCGCGCTGCGCGAGCGCCAACCGAGCTTCGCCCAATTCCTCTGGCAGTTCGTCGGCGGGGCGCAGCACATCAATCGATGGCGCCGCCTGCGCGAGATTCCGAGCCAGAGTGAAGCCAGCCGCGCCATGTCGAAAGCCTTGCTGGCGGCGGGATTCCGATTCGTGGGCCCGACCATCTGCTACGCGTTCATGCAGGCGGTCGGGATGGTCAACGATCACCTCGTGACCTGCTTTCGCTACCGAGAATGCATGATGTTACGAAGTCGGAACATAGGATCCGGGTCATAGCGACTTCGCCAGCAAATTTTCTGAACCACATTAGCCAGATACGCCCGTCTAAGGTGCAAATTTTTACCACCGTTCCGAAATCGTAACGCTCGTCGCTCGGACGTCACGGATCCGTAACGCTCGGGCGCGCAAATGGATGATTTTAGCCGCCTCGGTGGGTCCGGCACGACTCTTCCATAAGGTGGAGCCCACGCCCATGCGTCCTGCGTCCACTATGCCCGGCACCCGCTCCTGGCCTCGGAGCTGGTCGTATCCGACCCTGGGCGTGGCGCTGGCCGCTGCGCTGCCGCTGGGCTACGTGGCCCTACGCGGCCTTCTGGCCACCGAGCCGGCCAGCCTGCACTGGCTGGCCAGCGAGCTGCGCTCGCAGATCGCAACCTACGCCTACCTCGCATGCACAACCACGGCCGCGTTTGCGCTGCTGGGTTGGATCGTGGGCCGCAACGAGGATCGGCTCGAGGCCAGCTCGATCACCGACGCGCTCACGGGTCTGCCCAACCGGCGCTACATGTACGCGCGCGTCAGCGAGGAGATGGCGCGGGCCGCGCGCTACGGCAAGCCGCTGGCGCTCCTGCTGCTCGATCTCGATGGGCTCAAAGCCATCAACGATCAGTTCGGTCACGAGGCGGGCGACGCTGCGCTGAGGAGGGTGGCCACGAGCTTGCGGGTCAGCTGCCGGTCGAGCGATCTGGCGGCGCGCCATGGCGGCGACGAGTTCGTGGTGCTGGCGCCTGCATCGAGCGCGCCCGAAGCGCTGGTGCTGGCCGATCGGATCCGAGCGACTTTGCACGCGCTCAGCGAAAAGGACCCGGCGCTCGAGGCGCCGGTCACGGTATCGATTGGGGTTACCGACACCTGCGGTGGGGACGTGGTACGGCCAGAGACCCTGTATCAGGCCGCTGATCGCGCGCTGTATGCGGCCAAATCGGGGGGTGGCGATCGGGGTGAGCTGGCGCCCGCGGTGTCGGTACGTCGAAGCAGCCGCCGCACGCAACGACAGGTGCAGTCACAGGCTCCATAAGGGATCGATCCGGCGGGCGGGCG
>DATFWX010000018.1:0-27419 GCA_035258845.1 Polyangia bacterium
GCACTTTCTCGGTCATCATGCGCTCGAGCCCCTCGCGGCCCTCGAGCAGGCTCCAGCTCGAGGCCTGGTCGCCGGGCGCGCTGCCCTGCCCGCTCGCCCCCAGCGCGGTCACCCACGCAATGCGGTCGGCGGGCGCGGGGTGACTGTCGTACGGCGAGGCCGGTGCGCTCAGAGCGGCCTGCACCTTCTGCTCGATATCGCCGTCGGCGGTGGCCCGGGTGGGCTGGTAGGCGTACAGGTTGGCCAGCGCGCGCTGACCCTCGACCACCTCTTCCAGCGTGGCCTGCACGTGCGCATCGAAGCGCACCGAGCGCTCAATGACATGCTTGAGCCCGCGCACGAACCGCTCCGATCCGTAGGTGAAAGCCGCCCAGCGATCGGCCAGCACCTCCTGCAGCCGCGAGGCGCCCTGCGAAATGCGTAAGAAGACCCGATAGAACCCGCTGACGAACCACCAGGCCGGGTTGTACCAGGTGGCAGCGCCGCCGCGCGCCAGGTTGATCGCGAGCGTCATGAGCGAGCGCCGCACCGCGATCGCGAAACCGCCGCCGGCCGTGTCGGCATTCGAGAAGTGGCCGTACTCGTGCGCCAGCACCGCCTTGAAATCGCCCACCTGAAAGCCCTCGAGGACCGCAACGCCCAGGATCAGGCAGCGCTCCTGGGCGCCCCGGAGCTGCCTGGCCAGGCCGCCCCGCTCGGTCACCGCCACCTCGGTCCCGGGCGTCAGATACACGTTGTCGACCGCGCGCGTGCCCACGTGCGCGGCCACGTCGTCGAGCAGCGCGCGCAGCTTGGGATGCTGCGAAAGGTCGAGCCGCAAGCCCGGATCCTCATCCTTGCCGCGCACGAACAGCGCCTTCAGAACGGCCGAGATCGTGACCAGCGTCAGGATGCCGACGACCACCACCAGCTTGATCGGAATGTGCCCGATCGCGAAGCAGGCATAGATGACGCCGCCGCCCGCAGCCACCACCGCCAGCAGCACGATCGGCATCGACACGTAGTAGTAGCCGCAGCACAGCCACAACACGACCCGGTACAGCCGCCGGAGCGCCGCGTCGACGCCGTGTGCGTGGCCGGTCGGCGAGGTGGGCACGCGGCGCGAGGCGGCCAGCGCGGCCCGGCTGAGCAGGAAGCCGGCCACGACGAGCAGCACCATGGCGGACAGCCAGACGGCGCCGCCCAGCTTGCCGGCCGGCCAATAGCGCGAGTACCAGGGCTCGTGCTCATCGAGGCTGGCCCGGAGCTGCCGGTAACCCTCCTCGGGCAGGCCCAGCCCATGCGCGCGCTCGAGCTCGGCCCGGGCATCGCTCCAACGCTCGTCGTGCAATGCCAAAAGGTACGCGAAAAAATGCGTGACCAGGTCGGCGGGCGCGAGGACCTGCAGCCGCCCCGTGCACGAGCGAAAATGGGTCAGGTCGTCGGCCGTGAGCGCGACCTGGCACAGCGTGGTCTCGCTGTTGGCGTCGTCCCGGAGCCGGGTGGCGCGCTCGGCTAGGGTCAGCGCGCTGGCCACGTCGGCTGGAGGCGCCTTGCGACCGGGCTCACCGCTGCCCAGCACGCTGGCCAGCGACGCCAGATTCTCGGCCGACTCTTCGGCCACCAGCGCCTGCTTGCACAGGGCCAGCGCCTGCTCTCGGTGGCCCAGCATCTGCTCGGCCGAGCACTGGCGCCGGGTGGCGTGCACGAACCCGGGCGCCAGCTCGCGCACGCGCGCATAAAGCTGGGACGCCTTGGCGTAATCGCCGGCGGCCCGGGCCTGGTTGGCCTGGTTCCACAGCGGCACCGCCTGCGGGCTCTGCGCCTCCAGGTCGGCCAGGATTTTTCGATCGAACTCGTCGCTGACGCCGCCCGCAAGGGCCAGCAGGAGCGCGAACAGGAGGGAGCGCATGGTGGATCCTACGCACGAGACCCACCCCGGCGTCCGTGAGCCGGGTTACGGACGTTCAGGCAAGCGCGCGCAGCCCCTCGCGGTCCGAGATGATGACCTTGCGCCCGTCGGTCTGGATGAGACCCTTGCGCTTGAACTGGCTCAGCGTCAGGCTCACGGTCTCGCGCGTCGAGCCGATGAGGTTGGCCATCTCCTGGTGCGTGATCTTGAGCGCCACCAGCGTGCCCTTGCCGGAAGCAACCCCGTACTCGTTGCCCAGCCTGAGCAGCAGCTCGGCCAGCTTGGCGTTCACGTCCTTGAACAGGAGCTGCTCGACCTTGTTCTCGACCTCGCGCCGCCGCTGCAGCATGACCTTGGTCAGCCGGTAGCCCAGCATCCCGTGCGCCTGCACCAGCCTCTCGAACTCGTCGCGCACGACCTCGGTCACCATGGCGTTTTCCATGGCTTCCGCCATCTCCTCGCGCGGGCCGCCCTCGAGCAGCGACAGCTCGCCAAAGATTTCGCCGGGCCCGCGATAGGCCAGCGTCAGCTCCTTGCCGTCGCGCGTGACCTTGCTGATCTTGACCCGCCCGCCGTTGACGAAAAAAATCGAAGCCCCTGGATCGCCAGGCAGGTAGATGACCTGGCGCCGGCGCACCTCTTTGAGCTCCACCGTTTCCGCGAGCTTGTTGAGCGCGGGCGCAGGGAGATCTTGAAACAACCCGATTTTCTTGATGTACCAAAGCGACCGCTTCTCGTCAGCCACCGTACCCTCCGTGATGTCCCTTACACTCAAACTGTCACGGCGCATACAATAGCAAAGCGGGGGCGTGCTCGCAACAACGTTGGGGCGATTACGATTCGGCCGCCGTGGCGGGGCCGGGCGCTGCGCGCAGGGCGCGCGCAGCCGGACGGAGCAGCAAGACTCCGGTCGCAAACGCAAGGGCCGCAATCGCGAGCGCGGCCAGACCCACCCGGCCGTGTGGATCCAGCACCGCATCTGCGTTCAGCCGCGTCACGACCACCGCCGCGCCATTGTTGAGGAAATGGAAAATCATGGCGGGCACGATCGAGCGCCCGGTCATGGCCAGCCAGGCCAGGATGATGCCCAGGAGGGCAGTCGGGAGCACGCGCAGCCCGTGCAGGTGAAAGATTCCGAACAGCGCGCCGCACGCGAGGGCGGCCGTCCAGGGCCGGAGCCCGCGCCGAAGCCCCGACAGGATGGCGCCCCGGAACAGCAGCTCCTCGCACACCGCGGGCGAGGCCGCGATCAGGAACAGATCGAACCAGAGCGAGCGCGGCGAGGCCATGAGCGTGCGCTTCATGTCCTCGGCCAGCCGCTGCATGGGCAGAATCCGCGCCAACAGCACATCGATCAGGACCGACAGCAGAAGCCACGCCGAGGCGCCCATGAGCACGGCTGCGCCGCACGCGCGCAGGGTGGGACGCCGGAGGCCCAGCGCCTGGCGCACGTCGATGGCCTGCACGCGCAGGAACAGCAAGGTTGCGCCCAGCAGCACTGCCCATTGCGTGAGCAGGAGGCCCCGCACCAGGTCGCGCTGCTGAAGCGGCGTGGCCACGAAGAAGAGCAGCAGCACCACCAGCGAGAACAGCGTCATGGCTTCGGCCGGCGAGGGGGCGGGCCTGAGCGCAATGTGTGCACGCGCGGGGCCGACCAGAAGCGCGCGCAGACGATCCCCCAGCCTTCCCTGCGCACCCTCGCCCGCGAAGGCCTCCTCGCTGGTGTAGATGCGCGCGGCCAGAATCAGCGCGACCCCAGCATACGCAAGCATCGATACCAGCGCCGCCACCGTGGGCCCGGTCGAAAGGCGCGCTTGAATGATGCCCTTGACCAGGAGCGCCACGCCCGCGCCCGGAACCACCGCGGTGCCGACCTGCAGCTCGACCCCGGGCATGGCCGCGAACGTGGCCGGCAGCGACACCGCCAGGTAGACTGGCATGACCAGGCTCTGCGCTTCCTTGTACGAGCGCGCCAGCGCCGCCACGGCCATGAACAGGGCCGCAAAGAACAGCGCGGAAGGAATGATCGCGAGCCCCGACAGCAGGACCGACGACCACGGCATCACGATGGCCGCCGCTCCCTCGGCGCCGGCCAGGTGCAGCATCTGGCCGACGGTCAGCGCCATCGAGCCCAGGTTGAGAAAGCCGGTCACGGTCGCGATGGTGGCCGTGGCCAGCCACTTGCCTACGATGACCTCGATCGGCTCGACCGGCGCCGAAAGCAGGGTCTCGAGCGTGCCGCGCTCGCGCTCCCCGGCGGTGAGGTCGATGGCCGGGTAAAACGCACCCAGCACAACCATGAAGATGACCAGAATGGGCAGGATCTTGGCCAGCAGGGCGGCCCCGTTCTCGCGCGCCGAGGTCACGCTGCGCGTTTCGGCCGGCTGCGTGGACACCAGCGCGCCGGGCAGACCGCGCGCATGCAAGAAGTCGCTCCGCCGCGCTTGCGCATACGCGATCACGCGGTCGCGCACGCGGGTCATGGCCAGGCGCGAGACGTCTTCGTTCTCGTCGTACAGGATGCGCGCGGGCTCGGGCGCGGCGGAGGTGAGTGCGTCGTCGAAGCCGGCCGGCACCTCCAGAATCGCCTGCACGGATCGGCGCCGGAGATCGGCCTCGGCGCAGCTGCCGGTTGCGAGCGCGATCTTGCCAGGTCCGGGCCCCGAGAGCGCCTGCTCGAGCGCCCGGCTGTGGGGGCCGGACAGGCAGACTTGCGAGGGCCGATCGGTCTCCTTCTGCCGCTGCGCGGCCGCAACGCTGGCGAACAGGACCGTGAGCAGCGGATATAGCGTCAGCGGGAGCAGGATCATGACGACGATGGTCCGCCGATCGCGCAGGGTCTCGCGCATCTCCTTGCCGTACAGAGTCAGCACGACACCGGGGCGAAAGCTCACGCCTGCGCCCTCACGAGGTCCAGAAAAGCCCGCTCGAGGCTTTCGGCGCCGGTTTGAGAGCGCAGCTCGTGTGGTGTGCCCTCGGCCAGGAGGCGCCCCCGATGGATGAGGCCAATGCGGTCACACAGAAGCTCGGCCTCGGCCAGATAATGGGTCGTGTACAGGATGGCGCAGCCGGCCGCGCGCGCGGCCTTGACGTAGCGGCGCAGTGAGTCCGAGGCCAGAACGTCGAGCCCCGCGGTGGGCTCGTCGAGGATGAGCGCGGGCGGCTCGTGCAGGAGCGCGCGCGCGATGGAGACCCTTTGCTTCTGGCCGGTCGAGAGCTTGTCGGCGCGCCGGTCGAGGATCTCGGAGAGATCGAGCTCGCCCGCCAGCGCGGAGGTGCGGCGGGCGATGGCATCTTTGGTCATGCCGTGCAGCCGCCCGAAGAACTCGAGCAGCTCACGGGGGGTCAGGCGGCCGTACAGGCCCGCGCTGCCGGTCACGAAACCGAGCCGGCTGCGGGCCGCGCGCGGCTGGGCCTCGACGTCGAAGCCGGCCACCTGCGCGGAGCCGCCGCTCGGGCGCAGAAGACCCGACAGGATGCGCAGCGTGGTGGTCTTGCCGGCACCGTTGGGACCGATGAGCCCGTAGATCTCGCCTGCGTGCACCGACAGCGCGAGGCCGTCGACGGCCACGGTGTCGCCAAACCGCTTGACGACCTCGCGCGCAGAGAGAATCTCCGGCATGTGCCGCTCAGCCTAGCATGTCCGCGAACCCATTGGTCACGCGGGCGTCGGCACGTGGGCAGCCGCCCAAGCGTATGATAAAGAGAAGGTGGAGGAGGCAGGGGTCATGGACATCTTGACCGCTGCATATTTCGTCAGCTTCCTGGTGGGTGCAGGGTTTGCGGTGGCGTCGTGGGCGCTGGGCACGCGCGGGCTGCATGGCCACGGCCACGCGCTGGTGCACGGGCATGGTCACGGCGGCCAGCTGCAGGCGCACGCAAGCGGGCACGCGCACGGGCACGGTCACGGACACGGGCACGGTCACGGACACGGTCCCGGTCACGGTCACGGGCTGGTCGGCAAATTGCTGCTCCCCCTGGGCAATCTGATGGCCTGGTCGGCGCTCGGATGTGTCGGCGGCGGAGTCGGATACCTGGCCCGACGGCTGGGCGCGCCTGCCCTGCCCAGCCTGGCCTTCTCGCTCCCGAGCGGCCTGGGCGCGGCCTGGGCCGTGGGAAGCCTCCTCGGCTGGCTGCAGCAAAGCACGCGCGAGGCGCCGGCCGCATTGGGCCCGGGCACGCTGGGCACGGTGCTGGCCCGCATTCCGGCGCAGGGCGTGGGCGAGGTGCTGTACCTTTCGAGCGGGGCGCGCGCGCCGGTGCCCGCGCGCAGCGCATCCGGGGTCGCGCTCGAGCCTGGCACCGAGGTGGTGGTGCTCGAGATTGCCGATGGCATCGCGCGCGTGGCCCCATCGACGGAGATTTTGGACAAGGAGAACCGATAATGCCGACGCAAGAGCTACTGATGATCGCGGGCGGAATCGTAGTGGGCGTGATTGCGCTGCTGGCCACCATCGCGCGCATGTACCGCAAGGTGGGGCCCAACCAGGCGCTCATCATCTACGGCGTGGGCGGGACGCGGGTGGTGACCGGCTCGGGCGCGCTGGTGGTGCCGATGTTTCAGTCGTCGCGCGAGCTGTCGCTGGAGCTGATGTCGTTTGACGTCGCGCCCAAGAAGGAGCTGTACACGCACCAGGGCGTCGCGGTGCTGATCGACGCGGTCACCCAGCTCAAGGTCAAGAGCGATCTCGAGAGCGTCAAGACCGCGGCCGAGCAGTTCCTGGACAAGTCTGACGACGAGCGCGAGTCAGCCATCCGGCTGGTCATGGAAGGCCACCTGCGCGGCATCGTCGGCCAGCTCACGGTCGAGCACATCGTCAAGGAGCCCGAGATGGTGGGCGACAAGGTGCGCTCCACCTGCGCGGCCGACCTGTCCAAGATGGGGCTCGAGATGATCTCGTTCACGATCAAGGAAGTGCGCGATCAGAACGAGTACATCAGGAACATGGGTCTGCCCGACATCGAGCGCATCAAGAAGGAGGCCAACATCGCGACCGCCGAGGCGCAGCGCGACACCGAGATCAAGCGCGCGATGGCGCTGCGCGAAGCCGCGGTCGCCAAGGCGCAGGCCGATCAGGAGCGCGTGATCGCGGAGACTGCCTCGCAGGCCAAGCAGGCGGAGGCGCAGCGCGATCTGGACATCAAGAAGGCCCAGTACGTGGAGCTGGTGCAGCGGCAGCGGGCGCAGGCCGACAAGTCCTACGAGATCCAGGCCAACGTCATGCAGCAGCAGGTGATGGTCGAGCAGGTCAAGATCCAGCAGGTGGAGCGCGCGGAGCAGGTCAAGGTGCAGGAGTCCGAGATCGCGCGGCGCAAGAACGAGCTGATCGCGACCGAGCTGGAGTCGGCCAACGTGGAGGCGCAGCGCCGCCAGGTGCTGGCCGACGGTGAGAAGCGCAAGCTGCAGCTCGAGGCCGAGGGGCGCGCGCAGGCCATTCGCCAGCAGGGCGAGGCCGAGGCCGAGATCATCCGGCTCAAGGGCGAGGCCGAGGCAGCCGCCATGAACGTCAAGGCGCAGGCCTACCGGGGCTACACGCAGGCGGCGGTGCTCGACAAGCTTTTGTCGGGGCTGCCCGAGATCGTACGTGCGATCGCGGAGCCGCTGGGCAAGGTCGACAAGATCACGGTCATCTCGACCGGCGAGAGCAATGGCGGATCCGGGGCCGGCATCAGCAAGGTGACCGCCGACGTGGCGCGCATGGTGGCCCAGGTGCCGGCGCTCGTGGAGTCGCTGAGCGGGATCTCGATCGGTGAGCTTTTGCGCAACCTGCCCCAGATAGGGGCCGCCATCCGCGCGGCCGAGTCGTCGTCCGGTCAGCCGCCCGTGCGCGCGGCCATCGAGCCCCCGTCACCCCAGCCCCACCAGGATTAACCGAGTCGCCGAACCCACTTGACAGGACGCCTTGGCTACATCATTATCAGTCGTATGATAAATAATGGCCCGAGAGGGTCGGCAGCGACAGGGGCGGCAGAAAGAGCCCTGGTGGCTGCCGGAACCGCGCTGGCGCTCCTGGGCGCGGGCTGCTCGGGCGCGCGCGCGGGCCGGGCCGAGCCGCTCCAGGGTGTGGTCGAGTTCGACCAGGCAGCGATCGGCTTCGACGTGGCGGGACGGGTGGCGCGGGTCGAGGTCAAGCGCGGCGACACGGTGGCGGCCGCAGCCCCGCTGGCCCAGCTCGATGACGCGCTGTCGCGACTGCAGCGCGACATGCGCGAGGCCGATGTGCGGGCGGCCCGCGCCCAGCTGGCCCTCTTGCGCGCCGGCAGCCGGCCCGAGGACGTGCGCGCCGCCGACGCCGAGCTGGTGGCCGCACGCACGCAGGAGGAGGTGGTCCGGCGCTCGCTCGCGCGCCAGCAGGAGCTGGTGGGCCGAGGCGCCGCCCCCTCCGCCACGCTCGACGACTGGACCGGGCAGCTGGCCCGCTGGGAAGCCGAGCGCCGCGCGCGTGAAGAGCGGCTGCGCGTCATGCGCAAGGGCGCGCGGGTGGAGGAAATCATGGCCGCCCAGGCGCGCGTGGCGGCGGCCGAATCCGCGCTCGAGTTCGAGTCGGCGCGCCTGGCCCGGCATGTCATCGCGGCGCCCCGCGCCGGCGCGGTGATCGATGTTCACGTCGAGCCGGGCGAAGTGGTTGCCGCCGGCGCGCCGGTGGTGACGCTGGCCGACACCGCCCATCCCTATGTCGATGTGTTCGTACCGCAGGCTCGACTGGGCGGCATCCGCGTGGGCGCGCCCGCGCGCGTGCGCGTAGACGCCGAGCGCGCGTCCCTCCCCGGCCGCGTCGAGGACCTGGGCCGCCGCACCGAGTTCACGCCGCGCTTCCTGTTTTCCGAGCGTGAGCGGCCCAACCTGGTGGTCCGGGTGCGCGTGCGGGTCGAGGACCCCGAGGGCCGCCTGCACGCCGGCGTGCCGGCATTCGTGGAGCTGGAGTGAGACGAGCCGAGGGGCCCCGCGCAAACGAGAATCCGGGTTCCCGCCCGGCCCCATCGGAGCGTGGGGCGAGGCGAGTCTGGAGCGGCGATCTCGGCGGCGCAGGGACGGCGGAGCCGCCTGAGGGGCATCAATGACTGTGGCCGAGCCAGTCATCGTGACCGACAACCTGTCGCGCCACTTCGGCAGCCTGGTCGCGGTGCGTGACGTGTCGCTGTGCGTGCGGCGCGGCGAGATCTTCGGCCTGCTGGGGCCCAACGGTGCCGGCAAGTCGACGCTCATCCGCATGCTGTGCGGCATCCTCGATCCATCGGGCGGCCACGGCACCGTGGTCGGATTCGACATCGCGCGCGATCCCGAGCGCATCAAGGAGCGCATTGGCTACATGACCCAGCGTTTCAGCCTGTACGAGGATCTGACGGTCGAGGAGAACCTGCGCTTCTACGCCGGCATCTATGGGCTGCCCCGCTCCCGCCAGCGCGCTCGGCTGGCCGAGGTCCTGGCCCGCGGCGGGCTGGGCGAACGGCGCCGGCAGCTGGCCGGCACCCTGTCGGGGGGCTGGAAACAGAGGGTCGCGCTCGCGTGCGCGACCCTGCACCAGCCGCCGCTCTTGTTTCTCGACGAGCCGACCGCGGGCGTGGATCCGGTCAGCCGGCGCGACTTCTGGACTCAGATCCATCACCTGTCGGCGGGCGGGACCTCGGTGCTGGTGACCACGCATTACATGGACGAGGCCGAGCGCTGTCACCGGCTCGCGTTCATCTTCCGGGGCTCGCTGCTCGACCTGGGCACACCGGAAGAGGTGGTGAGCCGCCGCGGCCTGCAGGTGATCGAGATCGAGGTCTCGGACGCCGCCGCGGCCGCCCGCGCGCTTTCGGGCCTGCCGGGCGTCGAGGAGGTGGGCGTGTACGGCGACCTGGTGCGGGCGACCCTGCACGGCGTGGCCGAGCCCGAGGCCAGCGCCCGCGCGGCTGCGCTCGCGGCTGGCTGCACCGTGCGCCATGTACGCACGGCCGCGCCCTCGGTCGAGGACGCGTTCGTCTCCATGGTGCGCAGCGAGGGCGTGCCTTCATGAGCGGCGAGCAAAGGCGCGGGGTTTCGAGGCTTGCGAGCGGAGTGCAGCGACGCGAGCCGCCGAGCCGCGGCGGAGCGAGCTGCGAAGGAACACCATGAGCAGCGAGCGCAGGCGCGGGGTTTCGAGGCTTGCGAGCGGAGTGCAGCGACGCGAGCCGCCGAGCCGCGCCGGAGCGAGCTGCGAAGGAACACCATGAGCCGCCGCCTGTTTGCCCTGGCCTGGAAGGAGCTTCTGCAGCTGCGCCGCGACCGCTTGACGCTGGCCATGATGGCGGCCCTGCCCCTGCTCCAGCTCCTCCTATTCGGCTACGCCATCAACACCGACGTGCGCAATGTGCCCACGGTGGTGTTCGACCAGGACGGCTCGGCGCGCTCGCGCGAGCTGGTGGCCCGCCTGCGCTCGACCGGGGTCTATGCACCGGTCGGCGAGGTGGCAAGCTACGCGGACATCGCGCGCGCCTTCCAGAATGGGCGCGCCCGCGTGGCGCTGGTGCTGCCGTCGCGCTACCAGGCCGACCTTTTGCGCGGCGGCGCCACCGTGCAGCTGGTCGTCGATGGCAGCGACCCGCAGACGGTGGCTTCGGCCAGCGAGGCCGCGGGCCAGGTGGCCGCCCTGGCCTCGGGCGAGCTCGAGCTGGCTCGACTCGCGCACGTGGGCGGGGTGCCGATTCCGACCCCGCTCAAGGTCGAGCCCACCACCTGGTACAACCCGGACCTGCGCACCTCGACCTTCATCGTGCCCGGGCTGGTGGGCGTGATTCTGACCATGACCATGGTCATGCTGACCTCGATGGCGATGGCGCGCGAGCGCGAGCGCGGCACGCTCGAGCAGCTCATCGTCTCGCCGGTGCGACGCGCCGACCTGGTGGTGGGCAAGATCCTGCCCTACGTGGTGATCGGGTACGCGCAGATGACTCTCATCCTGCTGGCCGGCAAGCTCGTGTTCGGGGTGCCCATCGTGGGCTCGATCGCGACCCTGTATGCCCTGGCCTTCGTGTTCATCGCGGCCAATCTGGCGCTCGGGCTGTTTTTCTCGACGCTGGCCCGGACCCAGCAGCAGGCCATGCAGATGTCGTTCTTCTTCCTTCTGCCCAACATCCTCTTGTCCGGGTTTGCGTTCCCGTGGGACGGCATGCCGGCGCCAGCGCGCTGGCTCTCGCAGCTTTTGCCGCTGACTCATTTTCTGCGCGTGGTGCGCGGCATCGTGCTCAAGGGCAGCCACATCGGCGACGTCACGCCCGAGCTTTTGTGGCTGGGCGCCATCCTGCTGGCCCTTCTGGTCCTGGCCGCCGCCCGCTCGCGAAAGAAGCTCGACTGATGCCGCGCCCCAAGAGCGACATCGACCTGCGCATCGTGCACGCGGCGCGCGACCGCTTTCTGCACGACGGCGTCGACGGCGCCTCGCTGCGCCGCATCGCCCGTGCCGCCCGCACCAACATCGGCATGGTCTATTACTACTTCCCGACCAAAGACGACCTGTTCCTGGCCGTGGTCGAGGAAGTGTACGCCCAGCTGCTGGGCGATCTGGCGACCGCGCTGGCCCCCGACGCGCCCATCGAGACCCGGCTGCGCCGCCTGTTCGACCGCTTTGCCGCCATGAACGAGGACGAGTTCAAGGTCATCAGGCTGGTGCTGCGCGAGGCCATGGTGTCGTCGCGCCGTCGGGCGCGCCTGGTCGAGCGCTTCTTCCGCGGCCACGTGCCACTGGTCTTGAGCACGCTCGGCGAGGGCATTGCGGCCGGCCGCGTGGAGAGCGGCCATCCGGTGCCGCTGCTCGCGATCGCAACCCTCGTGCTGGCGGCCATGCCGCAGGTGGGCCAGCGCCTCTTGCGCGAGCAGCTCCCGGCCGGCTTCCCGTTGCCCGACGCCAACCGGATCGCCGAGACCATGTGTCAGATCCTGCTGCGCGGGATTTCAGCCCCGGCACAAGGTAAAATGGCGTCATGAGCAGCGAGCGCAGGCGCGGGGTTTCGAGGCTTGCGAGCGGAGTGCAGCGACGCGAGCCGCCGAGCCGCGCCGGAGCGAGACGCGAAGGAACACCATGAGCAGCGAGCGCAGGCGCGGGAGGCTGCCCCAAGGACCCCGGCAGCCGGCGGCCGTGCAGACCGCGCGCTGGATCGCGAGCCCGCTCACGCTGCTCGACGACTGCCAGCGCCGCTACGGCGACCTGTTCACGCTGCGCCTGATCGGAATCGGCGAGGTGGTGTTCGTGAGCGCGCCGTCCGCGATCAAGACCATCTTTCTGGGCGACCCCGAGGTGCTGCACGCGGGCGCGGGCAATGCCCTTCTGCGGCCGGTGCTGGGCTCGAGCTCGGTTCTGCTGCTCGACGGCAGCGCGCACCTGCGGCAGCGCCGGCTGCTCCTGCCCCCGTTCCACGGCGAGCGCATGCAGGCCTATGCCGAGGTCATGCAAAAGGTCACACGCACGCAGATGGCCCGATGGCCGGTCGGGCACCCGTTTGCGCTGGCGCCCGAAACCCGCGCCATCACGCTCGAGGTCATCCTGCGCACGGTGTTCGGAATCGAGGAAGCGGCTCAGCTGGGCCATCTGTCGCAGCTGCTGGCGCGCCTGCTCGATCTCTTATCGCAGCCGGTGACGCTGGTGCCGGCCCTGCTCGGTTGGGACCTGTTCCGGCACCTGCCGCGCGCACCCGCCTCCCGCATCAAGCGCGAGGTCGACCGTCTCCTGTACACCGAGATCGCGCGCCGGCGCAGCGCGCCCCGGGGCACCGACGTGCTGTCGATGCTGCTCGATGCGCGCGACGAGGACGGCAAGGCCCTGAGCGATCAGGAGCTGCGCGACGAGCTGATGACTCTGCTCACGGCCGGCCACGAGACCACCGCAACCGCGCTCGCCTGGACCTTCGAGCGCATCCTTCACGAGCGGGCGGTCCGGGTCCGGGTCGAGGAGGAGCTGTCCGCCCAGCCCGACGGTGGCGACTACCTGGACGCGGTGATCAAGGAATCGCTGCGCGTGCGGCCCATCATTCCCATCGTGGCGCGCCAGCTCAAGCGGGACCTCGTGCTCGACCGATTTACGCTGCCCGAGGGAGTGCGGGTGGCGCCCTGCATTTACCTGACCCACAAGCGCGCCGACGTGTACCCGGAGCCCGAGCGCTTCCGGCCCGAGCGCTTCTTAGGTAAGAAGCCCGACCCGTATGCGTGGCTGCCCTTCGGCGGCGGCATCCGGCGTTGCCTGGGCATGGCGTTCGCCCTGTTCGAGATGAAGCTGGTGCTGTCGACCGTGCTCTCGCACGCCGAGCTGCGCCTGCCGGCCGGTGCGCCCGCGCGCATGGTGCGCCGCGGCATCACGCTGTCGCCGTCGGGCGGTACGCGCGTGATTCTGGTCAAACGGCGCGACCCGGCCCTGTGCCCAGCCCAGGCGGCACCGCCGGCTGCCTGAGCTTCTGCACGCCCGCGCCGGCTACCGGTTACACGGTGGTGGCCGCGCGAATGCGGGCGCTGATGGAGACCCGGTTGCCGACCACTTCGTGACTGAGCGCCGCCTCGCCCTCGGCGCGCACGCGCGCCAAACCCAGCCCGCTCGAGCTGGCGTGCCGGTCCTGGCGCACGGACCGCGCCACGTGCTGCTCGTACGGAAGCCGCGCGATCTCGTACAGCATGCGCTCGAGCGCGCTCACGTGGTCGGCGCTGGCCAGGTTCCAGGTTTGAATCAGGATCACCATGGCACCGCCTTCGCGCAGCACCTCCACCCGCAGCGTGGCCGCGCCGTCGGACGCATACTGCAGGGCGTTCTCGAGCAGCTCGTGCACCGCCAGCGCGGCGCGCGCGACCGCGTCGGGATCCCCCAGGACGGGGTCGAGCCAGATCCCGAGGAAGCGGCGGACCGCAGAGATCAGCCCTGACCGCGCCCGGCATTTGAGCTCGAAGTAGGCCTCTCGATCCGTCAGCTTGGAGCTCCTCACCCTCGAGGATACCGCGAAGTCCGCGAGTTCCCAAGTCGCCCGCAAGCGTCAAAGAACGGCGACAGGGCAAGCGGCGCGACGGCTTGACCTGGCGCGACGGCCGTGATATCGCGCGGCCATGAGGAAACTTTGCTTACTGCTTATCTTGTGTGCAGCAGCGTGCAGCGGTGGTGGTGGCGGCGGGGGAGGCGGCGCGGGCGGAACCGGCGGTGGCGGAGGCCAGGCGGGCGCGGGCGGCGGCGGGGGAGCCGGCGGCGCGGGCGTGCTGTCCTTCCGAACCATGCCCTACACGCTGCCCGCAGGCGGCGAGGACTACCGATGCACCTGGTTCCAGCCCCAGGTGCCGGCCCAGGCGGCCATCAAGGTGATGCATCCTGTCGAGGGACCCGGCGTCCACCACACGGCGCTCTTCTTCGCCACCGGAGACTCGCTGCAGAGCGAGCGCTCGTGTCGCGACTTCGGCACCAACTGGATCCTGGTCGCGGGTGCGGGCGTGGGCAGCGGAGACGTGCTGTTCCCGCAGGGGGTCGCCCTGCCCGTCCGCGCTGGCGGCGCCTACGTCTTGCAGATCCACATGCTCAACGCGACCACGGGCCCGCTCGACGTTACGGCCGGCTACGACCTGACCCTGACCCAGCCCGGCGAGAGCTACTCGCGCGCCGGCGTGTACCTGAGCGTGAACACGAGCCTCAACATCCCGGCCGGCGCGGTCGGCTACGCGGCCGAGGCCACCTGCAGCGGCAACATCCCGGGCGGCTCCAGCTTCGTCAGCCTGTTTCCACACATGCACAAGCTGGGGCGGCGCTTCGTGATCGATCACGTGGTCGCGGGCGTGGCCACGACCGTCTATGACAAGACCTGGAACTTCGACGCGCAGAGCGTAGACGCGCTCGACCCGGCCCTCGCAATGGCCGCCAGCGACCAGATCCGCATGCGCTGCGTCTACGACAACCCGGGCACGCAGCCGGTCCACTTCGGCCTCTCCACCAGCGACGAGATGTGCGCCGCGGTTTTCTACTACCACCCCGCGACGACCGACCAGGTGAGCTGCCTTCACTGAGTGAGCCTTTCTCTTCCGTGGCCGTAGCCGTAGCCGTAGCCGTACCCGTGGCGTTCGTGGCACGCTCGAGCGGCAGGCTCGAGCCGCGCGGCGATGAGCGCGCTGCAGCCCGCGCTCGCAGCGGCGCCGCGCGGTGGCGCCTCGACGCGGGCGCCCGGCATCTGATGCGAGAGCGCCGAGCGGGCACTGGCCAGAAGCTCTTCGAACTCGCGGTCGGTGGTCAGATGCCGCCGCGCGCGCTCTTCTGTCAGCATCTCGACCTGGACCGGCCGGGCCGCAACTTTTCCCAGCAAAGGTACGGGCGCCTTGCGTCTTGGTCTCGGACTGGCCGAGCGCTCGGCGCACCTAGTCCCAGAGGGAGCTGTAGCCGAGCTCGAGATAGCCGCGCTGGCGATCGAAGTCAGCCAGCGCGAGCACGAGCTCGACCAGGAGCCGGCGCTCCTGGCCCAAGAGCTGCTGGAACCGGGCGGTCCACTCGAGAGCAGACGACCACTCGGCCATCTCCCCTTACCCGTCCTTGCACCCAAGCCCTAGTGAGCGTGCTTCACAACACCCGGCGCAGATACTGCCCGGTGTAGCTCTTGTCGACCTTGGCCACGTCTTCGGGCGTGCCCTGCGCAACCACCTGGCCGCCGCCGTCGCCGCCCTCGGGCCCTAGATCGACGATCCAGTCGGCGGTTTTGATCACGTCCAGGTTGTGCTCGATCACGACCACCGTGTTGCCGGCGTCGACCAGCGCGCCCAGCACCTTGAGGAGCTGATCGATGTCGGCAAAGTGGAGGCCCGTGGTGGGCTCGTCCAGAATGTACAGCGTGCGGCCGGTCGCCTTCTTGGCCAGCTCCTTCGAGAGCTTGATGCGCTGCGCCTCCCCGCCCGACAGCGTGGTCGCGGGCTGGCCCAGCGTGATGTAGCCCAGCCCGACATCGCGCAGCGTCTCCAGCTTTTGCCGGATCTTGGGGATGTGGGCCAGAAACTCGCACGCCTGCGCGACCGTCATATCGAGCACGTCGGCGATGTTCATGCCCTTGTAGCGTACCTCCAGGGTCTCGCGGTTGTAGCGCCGGCCCTGGCAGGCCTCGCACTCGACGTAGATGTCGGGCAGAAAGTGCATCTCGATGCGCAGGATGCCGTCGCCCTGGCAGGCCTCACAGCGCCCGCCCTTGACGTTGAACGAGTAGCGCCCGGGCTTGTAGCCGCGCGCCTTGGACTCCGGAAGCTGCGCGAACAGGTCGCGGATGTGCGTGAACACGCCCGTGTAGGTCGACGGGTTGGACCGGGGCGTGCGCCCGATGGGCGACTGATCGATGTCGATGACCTTGTCGACGTGGTGCATGCCGTCGATGCCGTCGTGATCGCCGGGCGGCGTCTTGGCCCGATACAGCTTGGCCTCCAGCGCGCGCAGCAGCGTATCGATGATCAGCGTCGACTTGCCGCTGCCGGAGACGCCGGTCACGCAGGTGAACACGCCGACCGGGAAGCGCACGCTCACGTTGCGCAGGTTGTTCGCGCGGGCGCCGCGCAGCGCGACGTAACGGTTGGCGCACGAGCGCCGTTGTTTGGGCACCGCGATCTGCCGGCGCCCGGACAGGTAGGCGCCGGTCAGCGATGCGGTCGAGCTGGCCACATCGTCGGGCGTGCCCGAAGCCACGATGCGCCCGCCATGCACGCCCGCGCGCGGTCCCATGTCGATGACATGATCGGCTGCCCGGATGGTCTCCTCGTCGTGCTCGACCACCAGCACCGTGTTGCCCATGTCGCGCAGCCGCGCCAGCGTCTCCAGGAGCTTGGCGTTGTCGCGCTGGTGCAGCCCGATCGAAGGCTCGTCCAGGATGTAGAGCACGCCCACCAGCGAGCTTCCGATCTGGGTGGCCAGTCGGATGCGTTGGCCCTCGCCGCCCGACAGGGTGGCGCTGGTGCGGTCGAGCGTCAGGTACTGCAGGCCCACGTTGACCAGAAACTCCAGGCGCTCGGTGATCTCGCGCAGGATGCGGTCCGCGATCTGGCGCTCGCGCGACCCCAGCTCCAGGCCCCGGAAAAACTTGTGCGCGTCCTTGATCGAAAGCGCGGCCACCTCGTCGATGGCCTTCTGTCCCACCTTGATCCAGCGCGCCTCCTTGCGCAGGCGGGTGCCGTGGCAGTCCTCGCACGGCGACTGGTTCATGTAGCGGTGGAACTCCTCGTACACCGCTTCGAACGACTCCTCGGAGTGGTTGCCCTCCTCGCGCCGCCGCCGCTCGTACTCGGCCAGGCGCCGCTCCAGGTTCGCGATCACACCCTCGAAGTCCTTCTTGTAGGTGTGCCGCCGCCCGTTCTTCTCGAACACGAACTCGACCTCCTCACCGGCCGAGCCGTGCAGGATCAGATTGCGGGTCTCCTCGGGCAGCTTGCCCCAGGGCACAAGCATGTCGAAGGTGAAGTGCTTGGCCAGAGAATCCAGGATCTGCTGGAAGAAAGGCGAGTTGCGCTTTTCCCAGGGCTCGATCGCGCCCTCGCGCAGCGACAGCTCCTCGTTGGGCACGATGAGATCGGGATCGAAAAACATCTTGGCGCCGATGCCGTCGCAGGCCGGACAGGCACCGTGCGGGTTGTTGAACGAGAACAGGCGCGGTGTGATCTCCGGGTACGAAATGCCGCACCGGATGCACGCGAACTTTTCCGAAAACAGGAGATCCTCGCCCTCGAGCGGCGAGATCTTGACGATGCCGTCGGCGAGCTTGAGCGCCAGCTCGACCGAATCGGTCAGCCGCTGCCGCACGCCGTCTTTCAGCACCAGGCGGTCGACGTAGACCTCGATGGTGTGCTTCTTGTTCTTGTCGAGCTTGGGCGGATCGGAAAGATCGCACAGCTCGCCGTCGATCGAGACCCGCACGAAGCCGTCGCGCCGGAGCTTTTCGAGCTCTTTCTTGTACTCGCCCTTGCGGTCGCGCACGACCGGCGCCAGGACCGAAAAGCGCGTGCTCTCGGGCAGCTCGAGCACGCCATCCACGATCTGCTGCACGGTTTGCGAAGCGATGCGGGCCCCGCACTGGTAACAGTAGACCTCGCCCACGCGCGCGAACATGAGGCGCAGGTAGTCGTAGATCTCGGTGACCGTGCCGACCGTGGAACGCGGGTTTTTGGAGGTCGACTTCTGCTCGATCGAGATGGCGGGCGAGAGCCCCTCGATGGAATCGATGTCGGGCTTGCCCATCTGCTCGAGAAACTGGCGCGCATAGGTGGACAGCGATTCGACGTAACGCCGCTGACCCTCCGCGTAGATGGTGTCAAATGCGAGTGATGACTTACCGGAGCCAGAAAGTCCCGTGATTACAACGAGTTTGTTGCGCGGGATCTCAACGTCAATGTTCTTGAGGTTGTGCTCGCGCGCGCCTTTGACAACGATGCGGTCCATAGAGCCCTACATCTGCGCGGAACGCAGATTGGGGCGCCCATTATAACACCTCGGTCAAGGGCTTGGAACCGGCTTTCGACGCCCACGCGCCTATCGAGACCGCCGCCGGCCCGCCAGCTCGGCGGCCATGGCCAGCGCGCGCTCGGTCGAGGTGGCGCGGGCGCGCCCGCTGCCGGCAATGTCGTAGGCGACCCCGTGGTCGGGCGAGGTCCTGACGATGGGCAGCCCCAGCGTGACATTCACGGCTTCATCAAAGTCCAGTAATTTCACTGGGATGAGGCCCTGATCGTGGTACATGCAGACGACCGCGTCGTAGGCCCCCTGGGCGGCCTGCCGGAACACCGCGTCGGGCACGTGCGGCCCCGAGACCAGCGCCCAGCCGCACTGCACGGCCGCCTCTTCGATGGCCGGACCGATGATGCGCTTCTCCTCGTCGCCAAACGCGCCGCTCTCGCCTGCGTGCGGATTGAGCGCCGCCACTGCCAGGCGCGGGTGCACGATCCCAAAATCGGACCGGAGCGCCTGCGCGGTCACGAAGATGGTCTCGCGCACCGATTCCCGGTCGAGCCGCGCCGACACATCGCGCAAGGCCAGGTGGATGGTCACAAGCGTGACCTTGAGGCGCGGCCCGGCCAGCATCATGACCACCCGGGACGGCGCGCCGAGCGCAACCGCCAGATACTCGGTGTGCCCCGGAAAGGCAAAGCCGGCTTGCGCGGCCGCGCTTTTGCTGATGGGCCCGGTCACGAGCGCATCCAGCTCGCCCGCGCGTGCCGCGGCAGCCGCCGCCTCCAGGTACTCGATCTGAGCGCGCGCGGAGCGCGTGGTGGGCCGGCCCGGCAGCGCGTCGCGGGCTTCCAGGCGGGTCACCTCGTGAAGCGCGCAGCCCGGGGGCGCGCCGCCCGCGCGCTCGAGCACTCCGGCGTCGCCATAGAGCACGATCTCGACCCCGGCCGGCGGCCGGGCGAGCGCGCGCACGAGCACCTCGGGCCCGATGCCGCACGGATCGCCCAGCGTGACTCCGATGCGCACGCGGGTTTTATATCACAGGCGCGGTGACTATAATCCCGCCCATGCGTGTGCCGCTGGCCCTGGGTCTGGCCGCGCTCGGCCTCGCCCGCGTGGCCGCGGCTGCGGTGCCGCTGCGCACCGCTGCGCCGGCCGAGGTCCGGCGTTTGGAGCCGCTGGCCGCGCGCGGGGAGCTGGCGCTCATCGAATCGCACCCGGACGGCCGGCTCAAGCAGGTCACCATCTACACGGTCGCCAACGCGCCGCCGGACAAGGTCCATTACGTGCTGGCGCACCCCAACGAGTATCCCGACTTCGTGGCCAACATCGCGCATGCCCAGGTCACCGGCCAGACCGCCGCCGGCGGCGTGTACTACGACTGGGAGCTGGAGGTGCCGCTCATCAATCTCAAGGGCCAGAGCCGGATGACCTTCGGCGCGCCGCCCGCACCCGGGGCCGCCCCCGTCGTCGACGTGGAGACCATCCGCGGCGACGTGCCCAACGGCACCTGGCGCTGGCAGCTCCTGCCCGCACAGGGCGGCCGCACCATCATCGCCTACCACGGCTACGCCGACATCACGCGCTCGAGCTGGGTTTTGCGCAAGCTGATCTCGCACAACCGGACCATCGAGCATGGCGCGGTTCTGGCCTCGGGCATCGTGTTCGTCAAAGCGGTCAAGCTGCGTGCGGAGGCGCTGGCCGGGCGCGGCGACGGCAAGCGGCCCCGGATGGATCAGAGCCTGGAGCGCCACGTGACCCTGCAGAGCATCAAGGGCACCTTCGACCAGTTAGCGCTGCAGCCGCTGCTCGAGCGGGGCCAGGTAGCGTTCTTGGAGTCGTTCTCGGACGGCCGGCTGCGCCAGGCCAACCTGCTCTCGTACGTGTACGTGCCCGAGCAGGACATCTTCAAGGTGGTTTCCACGCCCTCCGAGTTCGCCAAGTTCGTGCCCGGCCTCGAGCGCAGCCAGGTGCTCAAGGACGACGGCCGCGATGCCGTCTACGAGCTCGAGATCCACGTGCCGATCCTGCCCAACATCGAGTACAAGACGCACATGCGCCGGGAGCCGGAAGCCGAGCGCGTGCGCCAGACCTGCATCGCGGGCGACGCCAAGGGCTCGGTGTACGGCTGGGACTTCGTCGAGCTGGGGCCCCGGCAGACGCTCGCGATCTACGGCCTGAACGGCCAGCTCCGCAAGCAAAGCTGGTTCATGCGCCAGATGATCAAAAGCGAGCCCTTCTTCGAGCACGGGCTCAACGTGTCGGTGGCGCTGGTGACCATGATGGCGATGCGGGGGCATGCCGAAGGGTGGCGGTGAGACGAGCCCAGGGGCCCCACGCAAACGAGGATCCGGGTCCCGGCCCGGCGCAAGCGGAGCGTGGGGCGAGGCGAGTCTGGAACCGCGATCTCGGCGGCGCAGCGAGGGCGGAGCCGCACGGTTGGCGTCTTACGAAACGCGCGATCCTGGGTTTCGCATGCCTCATCGCGTGCTCGTCGACGAGGACGAGCGCGGGCGCGGGCACGAGCACCGGCTCCGGAACGGGCGCACCCAGGCTGCGGCTCCCCGATCAGGCCCGCCCGACCCGCTACGCGGCCGAGCTCACGGTTTTACCCGACCAGACCAGCTTCCGCGGCCAGATCGACATCGATCTGACCCTGCGCGCCGCCACGCCCCTTCTGTGGCTCAACGCGAGCCAGCTTCAGGTGAGCGAAGCGCGCCTGGAGCCGACGGGCGACGCAGCGGGGCCCGCGCGCGCGGCGCGCGTGGTGCCGGGTGGCGAGGATTTCGTCGGCTTCGCCTTCGACCCCCCGGCCGGGCCGGGACCCGCACGCCTGCACGTGGTCTACAGCGGCCGGATCTCGCGCCAGGAGAGCCGCGGCGTGTTCGCCGAGAAAGCCGGCGACGATTGGTACGCGTTCACGCAATTCGAGGCCACCGACGCCCGGCGCGCCTTTCCCTGTTTCGACGAGCCGTCGTACAAGGCGCCCTGGCAGCTCAGCCTGCGCGTGCGCGAGCAGATGGTCGCGGTCGCGAACACGCCGCAGGCGGGCGAGAGCCCGGACCCGGAGCCGGGCTGGAAACGGGTCCGCTTTGCCGAGACCAAGCCGCTGCCCAGCTACCTGGTCGCATTCGCGGTCGGGCCCTTCGACGTCGTGCCCGCGCCAGCCAGCAGCAAGCGGGTGCCGATGCGTGTGGTCACCCCGCGCGGTCGCGGCGCCGAGGCCCGCTACATCCTCAAGACGGCTCCGGTCGCGCTTTCCCTTCTCGAGGATTATTTCGGCATCCCGTACCCGTTCGAGAAGCTGGATCTGGTCGCGGTCCCGCTGACCGTCCAGTTCGGCGCCATGGAGAACCCGGGTCTGGTCACCTACGCCGAAAGCGCCATCCTGGCCCGGCCGCTTGACGAGACCCTGGTCTTCCAGCGTCGCGCGACCGAGTACACCATCCACGAGTTTGCGCACCAGTGGTTCGGCGATCTGGTCACCACCGCCTGGTGGGACGACATCTGGCTCAACGAATCGTTTGCCGACTGGATCACGTCCAAGATCGTCGAGCGCTGGCAGCCGGAATGGGACAGTGAGGTCGAGCGCGTGGAGTCGCGCTCGGGCGTGATGGCCGAGGATGGCCTGGTCAGCGCGCGCAAAATCCGCCAGCCCATTCTATCCAACGACGACATCGCCAATGCGTTCGACAACATCACCTACGCCAAGGGCGAGGCGGTGCTGGAGATGTTCGAGTCCTGGATCGGCGAGACCCGGTTCCGGGATGGCGTGCGTCGATATCTGCGCAAGCACGCTTTTGCAAACGCCACCGCGACCGATTTCCTGGCCGCGCTGGCAGCGGCCGGCGGCGCCAACGTCGCGCCCGCTTTCTCGAGCTTTCTCGATCAGAGCGGGGCCCCGCTTTTGACCGTGGAGCTGCGCTGCCAGGCCGGGCGCCCGCCCAGCCTTCTGCTCCAGCAGGAACGCTACCTGCCGCTGGGCTCGCAGGGCCAGGCCGCGCAGCTCTGGCAGATCCCGATCTGCGTGCGCTACCCGGTCGGCAAGACGTTTGCCCGCGCGTGCACGCTTCTCGGCCAACCCAAGGGCGAGCTCGTGCTTGCCGACGCGCATGCTTGCCCCGACTGGATCCTGGCCAACGCGGGTGAGGTGGGCTACTACCGCGCGCTCTACAAAGGCGACCTCCTGGCGCGCCTGCTGCGCGACGGCGGCAAGATGCTCGCGCTGCCCGAGCGGGTGGGTCTGCTCGGCGACGTGTCCGCGTTGACCGAGAACGGGCGGCTCAGCGCGAGCGAGGCGCTCGCCCTGGTGCCGACGCTGCTCAAGGAGCCCAACCCGGGCCGCCACATCCTGGGTTTCGCGGTCGACCAGACCGCCAGCATCCGCGAGCTGGTGCCGGCCGAGCTGCGCCCCCACTATGAGCGCTTCGTGCGCAGCCAGTTTGGCGAGCGCGCCCACGCGCTGGGCTGGAGGCCGCGGCCGGGCGAGGATGCGGGCACGCGCCTGGCCCGCCCGGGCCTGCTGGCGCTGGTGGCCGACGAAGGCCAGGATCCGGAGCTCATCGGGCAGGCGCAGAAGCTGGCGCAGCGCTGGCTCGATGACCGCACTGCGATCGACGCCGATCTGGTCGGGGTCGCGCTGGCGGTGGCCGCGCGCCATGGCGACCGGGCGCTGTGGGAGCGCATGCACACCGAGGCGCGCAAGGCCACCGACCGCAAGCAGCGCGACCGGCTGCTCAGCGCGCTCGCGCGGTTCCTCGATGGAGCCCTGGTCAAGAAATCGTTCGCGCTCGCGCTCACCGACGAGTTCGATCCGCGCGAGGCGATCAGGGTGGTCTTTGGCGCGACTCGCGAGCCCACCACGCGCGGGCTGGCCTACGAGTTCGTCAAGCAGAACTACGACCAGCTGGCGCGCCGTCTGCCGCGCGACACAGTGGCGGCGCTGCCTGCGGTGGCGGGCGGCTTCTGCGACCAGGAGCACCGGCGCGACGCGGCGACCTTTTTCCAGGATCGCATGACCCGGGTGAGCGGTGGACCGCGCGAGCTGGCGCAGGTGCTGGAGGCGATCAGCCTGTGCGCAGCGTTTCGCAAGACCCAGCAGCCGGCCGTGGTGGCCTTCTTGAAGCAGCTCTGATGCGAGGCCTGAGCGCGCTCGCGCTGTTGTCCGCGTGCATGGGCGCGAGCACGAGCCGCACTCTCATCACGAGCGAAAGCACCGCGACCAGCGCCAGCGCGCCGACGGGCGCGCAGTCGCGGGTCAAGCTGGCGCCGCCGCGGCTCCGGCTCGGCGATGCGGTGCGCCCCGAGCGCTATGCGGTCACGCTGACGCTCGATCCGGCCGCCGACCGGTTCGACGGCACCATCGGGATCGATCTCGAGCTGCGCGAGGCCAGGGCGCTGATCTGGCTCAACGCCACGGAGATCACGATCGAGCAGGCGTGGTTCGAGATCGAGGGCCGGCGGGTGCCAGCCCGGACGGTGGCGGGCGGCCAGGACTTCGTCGGCCTGTTGACGGAAGCGCCGCTTCGGGCAGGTCCGACCCGACTGCTGATCATCTACAAGGGCCGCATCGCGCGCGACGACAATCTGGGCCTGTTCCGGATCCAGGACCACGCCGACACCTACCTGTACTCGAGCGCGTTTTCGGCCACTCACGCGCGGCGCATGTTTCCGTGCTTCGATGAGCCCGCGTTCAAGGTGCCGTGGCGGCTGACCCTGCGCGTCCCCAAGGGCGCGGTCGCGCTGGCCAATGCTGCCATCGCCTCCGAGGTCGACGAGGGCAAGACCAAGATCGTGTATTTCGACGAGACGCGGCCCATCTCGAGCTACCTGATCGCGTTTGCGGTGGGCCCGTTCGAGCTGCGCGACGCCGGCAAGGCGGGCAAAAAGGCCACGCCGCTGCGCATCGCCGCCCCGCGCGGCCGCGCGGCCGAAGCTCGCTTCGCCGCCGCCACGCTGCCACAGGCGCTCGAGCGGCTCGAGCGTTATCTGGACACGCCCTATCCCTACGACAAGCTCGATCTGCTGCCGGTGCCGAGCATGCCGGGAGCGATGGAGAACCCAGGGCTTATCACCTTCAGCCCGGAGCTTCTGCTGGCGTCGCCGGCCCACGAGACCCCGCAGTTCCGGCACCGGTTGACCAGCGTGCTGGTCCACGAGGTCGCGCATCAATGGCTGGGCGATCTGGTCACCGAGGCGTGGTGGGACGACGCCTGGCTCAGCGAGGCGTTTGCGACCTTTCTGGCCCACAAGATCGTCGGCGAGTGGCGGCCCGACTGGCAGGAGCGGCTGCACGAGGTCGAAACGCTCGCGCAGGCCATGATCGAGGACGGGCTCGCGGGCGCGCGCCGGATCCGCGAGCCGGTCGAGGAGCGCGCGGACATTCTGGGCGCTTTCGACCCCGCCATCACCTACGCCAAAGGCGCCGCGGTCCTGCGCATGTTCGAAGGCTGGATCGGCGAGGCCAAGTTTCAAAAGGGGCTGCACCGCTATCTGGCCGAGCACGGGTTTGGCAACGCGACCGTGATGGACCTACTGGCCGCGCTGAGCGCGGAGGCCGGCCACGACGTCGGGCCCGCGCTCGCGAGCTTTCTCGATCAGCCCGGCCTGCCGCTGTTGGGCGCGGAGCTCAAGTGCGCACCCGGTGAGCCACGGGTCGTGCTCACGCAGCAACGCTACCTGCCGCTGGGAGCGGCGGGCACGGCCGCCCAAATCTGGGAGATCCCGGTGTGCGTGCGCTTCGGTGCCGGCCGCTCGAGCGAAACGGCGTGCACGCTGCTCAAGGAGCGCACGGCCACGCTCGCCCTGCCCACGCACAGCTGCCCGCAGTGGCTGCAGCCCAACCTGGGTGCGACCGGCTATTACCACAGCGCCTGGCGCGCGGCCGATGTTGAAAGGTGGCTCGCCAGCGGTCAGGCCACGCGACCCGAGCGCATGGCGCTGGCCGGCAACCTGCGTGCGCTGGTCGCCGCGGGCCGGCTGCCGGTGGCCGACGCGCTCGCCCTGACCCCTCGCCTTCTGGAGGACCCGAGCCCGCTCATGCTGGCGGCGGCGCTCGATCTGGTGCACCTGCCGGACGGGTGGCTGTCCGAGCCGCTCAAGCCGCGCTGGGCCCATTTCGTGCGGGCAATCTTCGGCGCACGCGCGCGAGCGATCGGCTTCACGCCGCTGCCGAGCGAGGACGAGGATACGCGCCTCATTCGCCCGCGCCTGCTCAGTCTGGTCGCGGACCAAGGCGCGGACGCGGGTCTCCACGCGCAGGCGCTGCGGCGCACGCTGGCCTGGCTCGACGATCGCTCGGCCCTGGCGCCGGACCTGGTCCCGACCGTGCTCGCGATGGCGGCTCGATCGGGCGATCGGGTGCTGTGGGAGCGGCTGCACGAGCAGGCCCGGCGAACCCGGGACGAGATCGAGCGGGCGGCTCTCCTCGGTGCGCTGGCCGGGTTTCGCGATCCGGCGCTCGCCCAGGCGTCGCTGGCGCTTGCGCTCACTGACCAGTTCAGCCGGCAGCAGGCCTGGCACCTCCTGGCCCCGGATGCGGCCGTGCGGCCGCAGGCCTATCAGTTCGTCATGCGCAACTTCGACGCGCTGGTGGCGCGCTTGCCCGCGGGCGTCGCGCCCCGCCTGTTCGATCTCCTGGGGCCGCTGTGCGAGCCCGCCGATCGTGCACAGGTGGATGCGTTTTTCGGCAGCCGCGTGGACCGGCTGGGCGGTTTGCGCCCGCTTCGCAAGTCGCTGGAGCTGGGCGCCCAGTGCGCGGCCCAGCGCGCCCAGCAGCAAAAAAGCCTGTCCGCGTTCCTGCAAAGGTACTGAGCGGCGGCCCGACTGGGTCAAGGTCTTGGCACGAATTTGACGCGCGCGCCCGGCTGAGCCTGCGACCGCCGCGGAGCGGGCTCCCACGCCAGTGGACGGACGGTGACCGGCGCCCGATTCGAGCCCGGGGTGTGGCCCGGCTGTGCGGGGCTGCTCACCGCCAGCCCACAGGCTCGTGCGCCCAGGGCAAGACCTGCTCCGTCCTGGTCCGAGCCCGCTGCACTGCGCTCACAGGCTCGACGACTCCCTTTTTTTCTTGACGTCGGAGGTTGGTCCTGACATTGTACGCTCAATCAAGATGACGAGAAATACCACAACAGGAAAGAACGGCCGGAGGCAGCGGCGCCCGCGGCAGCTCGGTTTCGAGTTCCGCACCTGGGGTGGCGCTCGCAAGGGGGCCGGCCGAAAGCCCAGGGTCCCGGGTCGGCCGGGGGTTCCCCATCGACCCTACTTTCGCCTGGAGCGGCGGCTGCCCGTGCATGTCACGCTGCGGGTGGCCGAGCACGTCTGGAACCTGCGCAGCCGTCGCTCCTTCGCGGTCCTCGCGCCGGCCCTCGCGGAGGGGATGGATCGCTTCGGCATGCGCCTGCTCAAGTTCTCGGTGCAAGGCAACCACATCCACCTGCTCGTGGAGAGCGGCGACCGCAAGGCGCTCGGACGTGCCATCAAGGGCCTGTCGGTGCGCATCGCCCGCGGCCTGAACGCGCTGATGGAACGGCATGGCCGGGTGCTTGCCGACCGCTACCACGCGCGTGTGCTGCGCACGCCGGCCGAGGTACGCAACGCCATCCACTACGTCGAAAAGAACGCCCGGAAGCACGCCGCCCAATGGGGCGAGCGCCTGCCGTCGAGTTGGGTCGACCCGTACTCGTCGGAGTCGCCCGCGCTCGGCTTCGACTTGCCCCGGCCTGCCACGTGGCTTTTGCGCGTAGGACATCCTGCGCAGGATCAGCCTAAGCACCGCTGATCCGGTAAATCCGAGAATGAAGAGTAGTCGCAGGGCCTGTGGGCGCTGTGGGGCGCGCGTTCGACCGCCACTACTCGGCCTGTCCGACCGCCTCTAGTGTGGCGAGTTGAAAGTTCGTTGACAGGCAAACTGACGCCTAGAGCGCATCTCATAAACCCGCCACGTAAGGAATCGAAATCGTATCGATTTCGAACTCCACCCAGCTGAGAAGTTGTATCGCGCTCCGAAAGTGTGGCTTATCGTCGATGTGGACCTCACCGACGAGCAGTGGGCAATTCTTGAGCCGCTGATCCCCGAGCTGCCTCGGCGTCGCGACAATCGCGGTCGGCCGTGGAAGGAATCTCGTGGCGTGTTGGAAGGTGTGCTC
>DATFWX010000019.1:0-19578 GCA_035258845.1 Polyangia bacterium
CGGAGCCGCATCAGCCCGACCGCGGCGGCCCACAGTGCGCTCACGACCCCCATCAAAATGGTGCCCCACGCCCCCGTGCGCGCCCGCATGCCGCCACTGGCAGCACTTCGCGTGCCAACAAATTCTCGCGGGCGTGCGTCAGAGTGTGGCCGAGCGGCCACGCGAGTGCGTGTCTAACCGGGCTTCTTGGGCCGGAACACCTCGGCCACCGCGCGCAGGTCGTCGTGCGAGCGCTCGACCAGCTGGTCGAGCTCGCCGGCGTCGAGCCAGAGCCCGTTGCAGTGGAAGCACTTGTCGATGCGCACCTCGCGCAGCACCACCTCTTCGAGATCGTTGCCACACTTGGGGCAGCGCATGAAGTGCAGCTCGCGCAGCCGCTGCTTCTCGGCCTCGGTCCTGTGGCCGGCCTTCTCGCGCGCCAGCCGCCGCTTGAGCTCGGCCTCGCGCGAAAGCACTTCCTCGAGCGTTTCGCTCATGGCTTGTCCCCCGGTGGAGGTTTGGTCGATTCCGACGAGGACGGCGGCGCGGGCGGCGCCGGCTTCTCCTCCTTGGGCAGCCCCTTCTCCAACACCTTCTCGGGCGAGTCGGAGCCGGACCCGCTTGCGGGCGGAGCGGGCGGCGGAGGAGGCGGCGGTGGGGGCGGCGGTGACGCGGCCGGCTTGGGCGCGCCCGGGCTGTTGTCGAGCCGGGCCGTCAGCTCCCGGATCGCGCGCTGTGCGATGCCCACGTTCTCACCGCGCCCGCCCATGGCCAGATACTTCCGGTAGTTGGCGAGCGCATCGCCGACGGCGCCGTTTGCCTTCTGCGCCTCGGCCAGATAGAAAAACGCCTCGCCGTAGCCGTGGTCGGCCGCCTTCTGGAAATACAGCACCCCGAGCGCCGTCTTGCTCACGTTCACGAAGTAATTGCCGAGGCCGGTCTGGGCTTCCGGTCCTTGCGGACGCAGCTTGAGCGCGGCCTCGAACGCCGCGCGCGCCTGGCTGTCCTTGCCTGCCTCCAGCAGCTTGTTGCCGCGCGCGACCAGTGCTTCATAGGACAGGCCCTCGTTCCCTCCGCCGCCCTCGGCGGCCGGTTTCTCGGTGCGGGCGGGCGTAGCCGCTGGAGTCGCGTGGGCCTGGCCACCGCCCTGAGCGGGCGGCTGCTTGGCCGGCGGCGCGCGCAACGACTCGAGCAGCGTCTTGGCGCGTTCGTGGCGCCCGTTGAACTTGAGCATCCGCTCGAGGATCTCGCGCGCCGCATCCTTCTGCCCCAGCGCCAGCTGGGCGGACGCGAGCAGATACTGGGCGCGCAGAAGCGGATGGTCGCCCGAGCGCGCAACCGCATCCCCGAGCACGCGCCGCGCCTCGTCGGCGCGGCCGTCCCGCAAGAGCAGCGCGCCCTCGACATACAGCGTCTCCGGATCGCCGCCCCGCGCCTTGCCCACGTAGCGCTGCACCTCGTCCTTGCCCGCGTTCGAGGCCACCAGATACAGCGAGTAGGCGCGCGCGACGTCGGGGTCGTCGGGCGTGTGCGCAATCGCTTCGGCGGCGTTGAGCTTGGCCTGCAGCAGCTTCTGCTCGGCCTCGCGGCGCTTCTCCTCGGCGCGAGCGCGCAGGGCGGCGGCGTCGCCCGCTTGCGCGGCGCGCGCCCGCTCGTCGAGCAGGCGAGCATCCTCGCGCAGGTAGAGCGTCCAGGTCGAGTAGACTTCGGCCAGCCCGCCCAGCGCACGCGCCGAGCCGCTCGCGCCCTGCGCGAGTTGGAACTCGTGATCGGCCTGGATGAAGCCCTCGTCGGTGTCGAGCAGAAAAGCCTCGCGGCCCATGCGCAGCGAATCCGCGCCTGGCGTGGCCCGCTGGCCGAACAGACCCGGCAGCTTGCCGCGCTGCGCGTACAGGCCGATGCCGGCCGCCCCGACGATGAGCGCGGCCAACCCGATGGCGAGCCCGCGGCGCGAGCGCGCCCCCGGGTACATCTCGTTGAACTCGTCGTCGGTGATCACATCGGTGCCCTCGAAGCTGGGATCGGTGGTGACGGCCGAGGGCATGCTGCCCAGCGTGACCGGCCCGCTCTCGATGGGCTGGGGCGCCGGCGGCGGTGAAGAGTACGCCGGTGGCGGAGTGGGCGCGGGCATAGGCGCGGTTGCGGCGGCTGCCGCGGCCGCCGATTGCATGCCCAGCAACGTGGGCGCGTAGGCGTGGCCGCCCGTGGGCGGCGACGGCGCGGGTTGGGATGGGGGGGCGGGCGTCCGGCGGGTCGCCATGTCGACGACCTGGAAGAAAGACGCCAGCTCGGCGATGTCGCCCAGCGATTTCCAGGTTTCGCCGGTGCGCGAGATCTGATCGTCGCGCGTGACTTTGCGCTCGACGATCCACTGCTGCAACGTGGTCAGCTCGCGGAAGCGACGGATCTCGCCCGAGACCGGATGCTTGACCATCCACAGACGCTCGCCGGCCGGATCAGCGGCCGCGGCAGCAGCCTCGGAGACGCTCTGGGCAGAGGCAGCGCCCGGCGCGACCACGGCGTCCCCACGACGGCGGACCTTGAACAGGTTTCCGCAGTTCGCGCACTTGACCGTAACACCCGCCTCTGTGACCTTCGATTCGTCGAACTCGTACTCGGTGTTACAGCGCTCGCACCTTACGTCCATCCGCGGTTAACGTATAGCACGCTCCTCGGTCAGTCGAAAGCGTATTGGGACCCGCACCGGGACGCTGCAAGGGGGCAAAGGAATTGCGCTTTGCACGGCTGAGGTTGCGGCCTGATCGAACAGCGGGCCGGCCGAGCGGACCACGTGCAGGTCGTACACGCTCCCATCTTGACCCACTCGGAACGTGAGCTCGACCGTTCCCTCGAGACCCTGGCGTCGCGCCAGCAGAGGATAGCGCCGATGGGCCTGAATGCGGGCTTGGATGAGCCGCGCGAGGTCGGGCGACGGCGCCGCACCCGCGCCCGAGCCAGTGCCCGGAACCGTTCCCGTACCCGCACCCACACCCGTTCCCGGGCCCGTAGCGCCACCGGTTGCGGCAACGGACTCAGCGCCGGATACGGTTCCAGTCTCGGCTGCGGTTCCGGTTTCGGATCCGGTTCCGGCTGCGATCCGCCGACGCGGGTGATGCGGCCGCGTCGTAGCGCCGCGCGAGCCGGCTCCGCTTCCGGCGCGCGACCCGGGTGAGGCCAGCGGGTCCACCTCGATGCTCACGGGCGGGGCGGCCGGCGCCTCCTGCGTTGCGCGCTCGCGCCACCGGGTCAGAGCGCCCGCCACCCAGACCAGCACGGCTGCGTGCACCAGGGCCGAGATCACGGTTGCGCCGGCGAGTCTGCGCATGGCTCGGTCGTACCCGAGTTGCGGCTGCCGCGCAATCGCGGCTATGATCGCAGTGTGGACGACGCCAGCGAGAGACGCCAGGAGCCACGCGTCTCGATCGACGCCTTCGTGCGTGCGGGCGGGAGCGGCCGCGAGTACGTATTCCGCACGCGCGACGTGTCGACCGGCGGCCTCTTCCTGTTCACGCGGGTGGGCCACATCTATCCTTTCAAGATCGGAGACAGCCTGCGCATCGAGCTGTACGATTACGATCAATTCGTGGTTTGCAAGGCCGTGGTGGTGCGCGTGGTTCGCGATGGCACGCCGGAGGCGGGGCGCTTCCCGCTCGGCTTCGGCGTCCGCATCGTCGACATCGCGAGCGACGATCGCACGCGGCTGCAGGACATGATCGCGCGCGCCCGCGCCGGCCAGCAGCCCTACTAGGTCAGTCGCTCTTCTTGTGCCCGCCCAGGACGCTCGGATCCTCGGCGTAACTCTTGATCAGGCCGGCCAGCCCGGTGCGCTTGTAGAACTCCTTGTCCTCGGGCGCCACCGTGCTCTCGTCCCAGCCCTTCATCACGTTGGCCAGGATCTGCTTGCGGGTCTCGTCGGTCATCGGGTTCTTGGTCTTCATCGACATGAAGATCGCGGTCAGCTCCTTGACCGATTTTTCCTCGCCCGGCTGCAGCCTGAGCTCGGGCTTGCGATAGGCGACGATGAGCTGGACGAGGTAGGTCTTGCGCTGATCCTCGTTCATCGAGCGCGACATCAGGGCATACGAGTCGAACACCTGCTTGATCGACGACGGCGGCAGCCGACTGTGCGCGACCACGCGCCGCAGCTCGGCCTCCAGCTCGGGCAGCGAGCGGCCGAGCAGCGCCTCGGTCTCGGGCGACAGTGCAATCGGGGGCGTGGAGCCGCCGGCGGGAACGGTCGGGTTGGCCGGAACCTGCGTGGGCCCGGTCTCGGGCACCGGGATGTGCGGAACCGGCGGCGGCTTGGGCAGCTTGGTTATCTTCCGGCCGGGAACCTTGCCGCTGGGCCCGTTGGGCACGGTCGGCCCCACCGGCACCGTCGGCAGCACGGTCTGCCCGGCCGGCGCCGCATCGGCCGGCGGCCCGTGCGCGATCGCCGCATCCAGACGCACCACCACCGGACCCTCGCTGTGCGCGGCCGCATCGGCGCCACCGGGCGCCTGAAGGCGCTGCGGATGCCAGTGCTCGCGCATCACGAATGCGGTCGTGGCCACGCCCGCGGCCAGAAGCCCCCCAATCGCATAAGCGGCCCGCACCCGGAGCGTGCGCGAGCGCCGCGTCGACCGGCCCACCGGCTCGACGGTCGGCACCGCGCCCACCGCGACCGGCGCCGACGCGGTGGGCGAAAGAGCCGCCGCCATCCGGCCGGTCACGGCTGCCTCCAGCTCCTCGGCAAACTGATCGGCGCTCTGCGGCCGCGCGGCCGGGTCCTTGGCCAGCGCGTGCTGGACCGCCGCCTCGATGGCTGCCGGCACGTCCAGGCGCGGATCGAGCACACGCATGGCGGGCGGCGGCTCGGACAGATGCTTGTGCATGAAACCGGCCGGGGTCTGCGACTTGAAGGGCAGCTGCCCGGTCAACATCTCGAACAGAATCACGGCCAGCGAGTAGATGTCCGAGCGTCCGTCGAGCGCCTCGCCGCGCAGCTGCTCGGGCGACATGTACTGCGGGGTCCCGAACACCGCGCCGGTCGCGGTCATCTTGACGCCCTCGAGCTTGGCGATGCCGAAGTCGAGCACCTTGACGAAATCGAGGTCGCGGCCGCGCCGAACCAGCATGATGTTGGGCGGCTTGAGGTCGCGGTGGACGATGCCGGCGCGATGGGCCTCGCCGAGCGCGTCGCAGCACTGGACCGCGATGCGCACGGCGCGCGGCGGCGCGATGCGGCCGTCGGCGCGAATGGCGTCGTCGAGGCTGCGGCCCTCGAGATGCTCCATGGCCAGAAACAGCGTGCCGTCGCCCATGTCGCCATAGTTGTATATGGCAACGATATGCGGGTTCTGCAGCCGGGCGGCCGCCCGGGCCTCGATCTCGAAGCGGGGCGCCATCTGCGGGTCGCGCGAAAAATGTGGATGCAGAACCTTGATGACCGCGGTCCGCCCGACCGACGGCTGGTCGGCCACGTAGACCGCTCCCATGCCGCCCTCGCCCAGCTTCTTGCGAATGACATACTGGCCAATCACCTGGCGGCCGATGAGCGGATCGGCGGCCGGCATGGGCGTCTGCGTCATGTCGCGCTGGGTGGGATCGGCGGCGCCGGCGATCTGCGCTCCGCAGCGTGAGCAGAACCGCGCGCCCGACTCGAGCGGCGACGCGCACCGGGGGCAGGCGGCCATTGCGCTTGATTCTACATCGGGCGCGGCTCAAGGGCACATGGTCGCGCACTCGATGCGCGCGACCGTGTCGGGCAGCTCGTAGGGGCCGTCGCGACAGGGCTTGTCGACGCTCGCGGGATCGAAGCCGTTCTGGCACAGGAGGGCGCTCACTCCCGACTGACAGAGGCTGTTGGCGATCAAGGCCCAGCAGACGCCCGAGGGCTGGCCGGTCGGGCTGCAGGCGAGCATCGTGCCCAGGCTCGTCTGCCCTCGCGTGAGCTCGACCGTGCAGTCGACGCGCGTGGGATCGATCACGGCGCCGTTGGGCAACTGCGGAAGTGGGCCTACGCCCACGCATAGGGGGCGTGTCAGACCGGCGGCGATGCACTGACAGATCGGCCCCAGCGCGGTTGCGTAGCTGTCCTGGCAGATGGTCGTGTAGGCGCCCAGGTTGCCAAACCCACCGATGAGCTGCTTGAGCCGCACTGCCGGCTGGCCGCCCGGCGGGCTGCAGCTCTGCGCCAGCTCGGGTTTGCCCTGGGCGTCGAGCGTGACCGCGAACGGCTCGGCCGGCGCCGCGACCAGGGACGTGAAGATGTGGCCGGGCAGAGGTTTCAGGTGCGCCAGGAAATCGATGTACGACCGGACCGGCACGATGTCCGACGAGGTTTCGTTGGAGACGCAGCCGGCGAGCGGCCCGGTGGGCGTGCTGGGCGGCGGCTGGCGGTTGCACAAGATGCCTTGCTGGGCGCACTCGAACGTCGAGGCGAAGGGTTGCGTGCCCGGCGGCCGCGAGCAGTCGTCCTGGTTGGTGATCCAGATGAGCGCCAGGTAGGCCTGGTCGCGCAGAAAGCCCGGCGTCGCCAGGGCCGCGCGCGCCGACGCCAGCGGCGCCTGAAACGGCGAGCCGCTGGTGCCGACCAGGGCCAGGCAACGGAACGCATCGGCCAGGCTGCCCGCGAAGTTGTTGACCGTCCCACGGCCGATGGTCTCGAGGAATGGACGGCCATCGAGGATGCGCGCGCTCTGGCACACCGGATCACTCGACTGCGGCGCGTCGACCAGGGTGCCGCCGCCCGAGCCGGTGACAACGCCCACCCGGAGGTCAGGCGTCCCTTCCCACCCGCAGTTCGCCAGGATGTTCATGAAAACCGGCAGACTCGCGGCCAGGTTGGGCTGCACGGGTGCCATGCCCGGCGAGTCGTCGATCACGAAGAGGACGTCGAGCTGGCCTCGGGTCGGCAAGTCGAAAAAACCCTGGGCGCTGCAGCTGCGCGGCCCCAGCGGCGGGGGCTGGCTGCACGCGGCCACGAGCGCGCTTCCAATCAGGGCGCTATGGAATCGACACACACCGCACCACGGCCACGTCTCCGTCGGGGGGACTCACCGGACCTTGCGGGCAGATCTGGTCGGGGTGGCTCGGATCGAAGCCGTTTCGGCACACCGCGATGCGCACGCCCGACTGCGCGCAGGTGGGGTCGCCGAACACGGCCCAGCACGAGCCCAACGGCTGGCCGCCGGGCTGGCAGGGCGGCAGAACGCCCAGCTGCTTCTGGCGCGGGGTGCCCGGATACTGCACGTCCTCGACCGTGCACAAGAGCTGGCTCGGATCGACCACCATGCCAGCAGCCGGATGCGCAATCTCGTGCGTGAAATCGGGCGCCTGTGCGAGCCGTCCCTCCAGGCAGGGCGGACCCAGCTTGTTCCCAATCAGGCGCGCGATGTCCTGCATGGCATCGGCGTAGCTGTCCTGGCAGATGGTGATGAATTTGCCTTGATTTCCCAGCGAGTCGATGACCTGCTTCAGGCGCACGGCCGGATCGCCGTAGGTCCCGGGCTGGCTGGGCGAGCTGCACACGTTGGTGCCGCGGGGACCGCAGCTGTCGGCCAGGCAGGGCCGATTGAGCTCGTCGAGCGCGACCGAGAATGGCTCGGTCGGCCCCGCCACCGCGGCCCCGATGACGCGGCCGGGCGGCTTGATCTGGCCCAAGTAGTCAATGAACGACTGGACGGGCAGCAGCGAGTGGAGCGGATCGTCCCGGGCCGCCGCTTCGTTGGACGTGCAGCCCAAAAACGGGCCGGCCGGGTTGCGGGGCGGCGACTGCCCGCCGCACAGGATGCCGTACTCGGTACAGCGGTAGGACGCCAGCGGCCCCAGCGCGTTGTTGTTGGGATCGAACAGCTGCGAGCTCGGTGGCGCTGAGCAGTCGTCCTCGTTGGTGATCCAGATGACGGCCAGATAGGCGTGCTCGCGCAGGAAGCCCTCGTTGCCCGCGGGCGGGGGCGGCTGGCCGCCCGGCTCGCCGAGGGCTGCGCGCACGGCCGCCAGCTGGTGCTCGAAGCCGCACCCGGTGTCGCCCACCTGCGCGATGCAGCCGAACACGACCGCGATGTCGCCCGAGAAGTTGTTCAGGGCGCCATTGTTCAGGCTCTCGATGAAATGCTGGCTGCCGGTGATGCGGTCGGTGGTCACGCACCTGGGGTCGGTGGACACCCGGGGCTGGTAGACAAAGCGGCCGCCATTGGAGTTGGCGCAGCCCTCGACCGAGCTCGAGAACGCGCCCGCGCCCAGCGACGAGGTCGTGACCGCGATGTGGACGTTGGGCAGGCCGGCCGGCAGCGACTTCAGCACATTGATGAAGCGGGGGAAGTTGGCCACCAGGTTGCTTTGAATCGGCGTCATCGACGAGGAGTCGTCGACCATGAACAGGACGTCGACATCGTTGGTCAGGGTCTGATCGATGAAGGTCTGAACGGTTCCGCTGGGCGTCCCCGGCGGCGTGGCCAGCTTGTGCTCGTTGCAGGCCCACAGCACAACCAGCACGGCCAGCGCGCACACAGCCGCGCCCCATCGAGTCCAGCTTCGCATTGAATCGCCCTCCGCCCCGTGGATGGGTGGCGGCGACGAAAAGCTTCACCGGTTGCGGGTGACGAAAAAGTCGACCCCGGTCGTCAGCACGCCCGGGCGCACATTGATTGGAAACACGCTGCTCGCGTTCAGGTACACGCCGGTGGCGTCCTCGCTGCCGGCCGGCTCGAGGAGCGGCCGGGCCGCGTAGGGCGGCAGGTCGAGCAGCGCGCGGATCACGCGCTGCCCGGCCGGCACGTCGTCGATTCGATAGACATAGGGAAACGTGACCATCCCGAGGTCGGCGCCCACCAGCAGCCCGCCGTCGGGCTCCCAGGCGCCCATGTACAGGTGGCCGCCGACCGTGTCTGCCGGCATGAGGTTGGTGGTCAGGCCGCCCGACACACTGCCCCCGTCGGGATCGCCGGTCGGCAGCATGGTGGGGGAAGCGTCGGATGGGCTTGCGTCGGCGCCGCAACCGGCCAGCGCCGCCGCCAGCGCAATTACCTGGCTACGGTGGCGCAATGAATGACGGCGGTGTCGCCGTCCGGAATCGTTCCACCGTCCGGGCACGGCTTGGTGGCGAGGTTGCGCGGGTCGAAGCCGTTGCGGCACACCACCACCTTGGCGCTCGAGATCGAGCACATCGAATCGCCGATGAGAGCCCAGCACTGGACGCCCGCGGGCTCGCCGGCCGGATTGCACGGCTTGAGCACGCCCAGCTGCTTCTGCTGGGGCGTGCCCGCGTACTGCACGTCCTCGACCGTGCACGAGACCGAGTTGGGATCGACCACCACGCCGTTCTGTGGAGTCGGGATGGGCGCCGTGTAGTTCATGCTCTTGTCGGCCAGGATGCCGTCGATGCACTGGCGGCCCAGCTGGCGGCCGATCAGGTTGGCGATGACCGACATCGCGTCCTGGTAGCTGTTCTGGCAGATCGAGGTGAAGGTGCCCAGGTTGCCCAGAGAGTCGATGACCTGCTTCATGCGCACGGCCGGATCGCCGAAGGTGCCGTTCGACGACGAGCAGCTGTGGTTGAGGGCCGGGAAGCTGGTCATCTGGTCGATCGAAACCGCAAACGGCTCGGTCTGGGCGGCCACCGCGGCCCCGATCACGTGGCGCGGCAGGCTCTTCACGCGCTGGAAGTAGTCGATGTAAAACTGGATCGGGACCAGCGAGTGCTTGGGATCGGCCCCCGCCAGCGCGTCGTTGGAGCGGCAGTTGGCGTAGGGCCCGCCGGCCATGCGCGGAATGCGGCCCCCGTTGGCGGTCAGGCCGTCGCACGTGATGCCGAACTCGGTGCAGCGGAAGGAGGCCAGCGGTCCCAGCGGATCGGTCACCGTGTTCTGGTTGGGGTCGAACAGCTGCGAGTCGGGCGGCGCCGAGCAGTCATCCTCGTTGGTGATCCAGATGATGGCGAGGAATGCGTCGTCACGGATGAAGCCCGCGTTGCCCGAGGGCGGCGCCAGGCCCATCATGGAATCGCCGAGCGCCGCGCGAACGGACGCCAGCTGATGCTCGAAGCCGCAGCCCGACGCGCCCACCTGGGCGATGCAGCGGAACACATCCGCAATGTCGCCCGAGAAGTTGTTGGTCGAGTTGTTGTTCAGGCTCTCGATGAAGTGCCGCGAGTCGGTGATGCGCGCGCTCGAGCACACCGGATCGGTGGCCGCACGCACCGTGGAGATCAGGTTGCCGAGATCGGGTGTCATGCAGCCGGGCACCGACGCGGTGAACGCGCCCGCGCCCATCGAGGACGTGGTCACGCCGATGTGGACATTGGGCAACCCGGACGGCAGCGACTTCAGTACGTTGATGAAGACCGGGAAGTTGGCGACCAGG
Organism: Polyangia bacterium; assembly: GCA_035258845.1. Lineage (GTDB taxonomy): Bacteria > Myxococcota_A > Polyangia > JAHFDS01 > DATFWX01 > DATFWX01. The sequence continues at coordinate 10,324 of DATFWX010000019.1, forward strand.
TTTTGCTGCACCGTGGTCATCGACGAGGAGTCGTCGATCATGAACAGAACATCCAGGTTATTGTTGATGTTCTGCTCGAAGAAGTTCTGCGAGGTCCCGGTTGGCACCGGGCTTGGCGTCTGGATCTTGCGATCGTTACAGGCCCACAGGGCCACGAGCCCGCTCAAGCCGACGATGAACCTTCCCGAAGTGCTCTTCATGGCTCGCTCCTTGGCCGTCCGCCTCGCACGATATCTCAATGCGCGGGAATCCGCAATGGGGGGCTAGGAGCAAGCCGTGGGCCTGCGCGCAGATCGTGCAAGCCTTTGATCTGCTTCCATCGCGCGCGCGTGTGGCGCCAACTGCGTTGGCGGCGCTACCACCGTGGTTGACTCAGGGCGTCGCGCAGTGCAGGACGACCCGGTCGCCCTCGGGGGCAGGATTGGGACCGGGCGGACAGGGCTGCCCAGAGCTGATGGCGGCAAAGCCATTGCGGCACACGGCGGCCCGGATCCCGGTCGCGCAGTCGGGCGCGCTCAGCAAGGCCCAGCAGGTGCCCGACGGCTGACCGGCCAGATTGCAGGGCGCAATGGCGCCTGCACCGTCGGCCGCTGTACACGAGACTCGATTGGGATCGACCGCACCGTCCGGGAGCGGCACGGGCTGGCCGGGATTCGCCACATCGGCCGGCACGGCCTGGAGGCAATTGCGCAGCGGGGCCCCGACCAGCCGCGCGAGACCCGCCATCGAATTGTGATAGCTGTTCTGGCAAACCGAGGTAAAGAAGCCTCGATCTCCGAGCGAGTCGATGAGCTGCTTGATGCGCACGGCTGGATCGCCGATAGGGCCATTGGACGACGAGCAGCTGTGGAGGAGGGATGGGAACTGCGTCACCGGATCGACCGCGACCGAGAAGGGCTGTGGATGTGCCGCGAAGGCGGCCAGCACCTCGTGCCCGGGCAGAGCTTTGACGCGCTGGAAGTAATCGACGAAAAACTGCAGCGGCGTCAGCGCGTGGAGAGGATCGATCTGTGCGAGCGCATCGTTGGAATGGCAGTTGCTGTACGGGCCGCCGGCCGTGCGCGGAATGCGACCATTGTTGGCGGTCAGACCGTCGCAGGTGATGCCGAACTCGGTGCAGCGGAAGGAGGCGAGCGGGCCCAGCGGATCGCTCAGCATGTTCTGGCTCGGATCGAACAGCATCGAGTCGGAAGGGACCGAACAGTCATCCTCGTCCATGAACATTAAGACGGCCAGCAGAGCCCGATCGCGCAGAAAACCCTGGTTTCCCGCAGGTGGCGTGAGGCCCATCTGCGGATCGCCCAACGCCGCGCGCGCTGCAGCGAACGGCTGCTCGAAGCCGCAGCCCGAGGAGCCGACCTGGGCAATGCAGCCAAACACATCCGAGAGGTTGCCCGAGTAATTCGTCTGCGACTCGTTCGCGAGCGCGACGATGTAATGCTCGCTCCCCGTGATGCGTACGGTCGAGCAGACCGGGTCGATGGCCGCCCGGACGTCGTGGACCAGGTTGCCGAAGTCGGGATACTGGCAGCCCCGGATGCTCGCCGTGAAGGCACCCGCGCCCATCGACGTGGTGATCACCCCCAGGTGGAGATTGGGCAGGCCATTGTCGTTCGCCCCTAGGCCGTCAAGGAAGACCGGAAAGTTGGCGACCAGGTCGGCCTGCACTTCCGCCTGGCTTGCCGAGTCCTTGATCACGAACAGCACATCGACGTCCGCGATCAGTTGCTGATCCAATGCGTTGCCGCTCTGGCCGCCGCCGCCGTCGGCGGGCAGGCTGCGGCCGCCGCCGCACCCGACCAGCACGCCCCAGAAGAGCCCCGTCGCGAGCGCAATTCTGCCGCTCACAGACCACAGTATACGCCCCGACAAGAAAGCTCGTCGCACCGTTGCGCGCTGGCCTCATATCACGTTCGCGTTACGGGGGCGTTGTGCAGTGGAGGATGACATGGTCGCCATCGGGGGTGGAGTTGGGACCGGGCGGACAGGGCTGCCCAGAGCTGATGGCGGCAAAGCCATTGCGGCACACGGCGGCCCGGATCCCGGTCGCGCAGTCGGGCGCGCTCAGCAAGGCCCAGCAGGTGCCCGCAGGCTGGCCGGCCGGGTTGCAAGGCGCAATGGCACCTGCATCGTCGGCCGCTGTACACGAGACTCGATTGGGATCGACGGCACCGTCCAGCCCCGGGCGCGGCACCGGCTGGCCGGGATTCGCCACGTCGGCCGGCACGGCCTGGAGGCAAGTGCGCAGCGGGCTCCCGACCAGCTGCGCGAAGGCCACCATCGCATCCTGATAGCTGTTCTGACAGACCGGCCTGATCGAGCCCACAGGGCCGAAGGCGTCGACGAGCTGCCTGAGGCGCACGCCCGGAAAGCCGAGCATGCCGTTCGAGGCCGCGCAGCTGGCCACGAGGCCGGGAAACTGTGTCATCGGTTCGACCCCGACCACGAACGGCTCCGGCTGTGCCGCCAGCGCAGCCATCACCAGGTGCCCGGGCAGGACTTTGACGCGCTGGAAATAGTCGACGAAGAACTGCAGCGGAGTCAACGCGTGGAGGCGATCGATCTGCGCGAGCGCGTCGTTGGAACGGCAGCCCGTATAGGGGCCGCCGGCCGTGCGCGGAATGCGGCCATTGTTGGCAGTCAGACCGTCGCAGGTGATGCCGAACTCGGTGCAGCGGAAGGAGGCCAGCGGGCCCAGCGGATCGCTGAGCATGGTCTGGCTCGGATCGAACAACATCGAGTCGGGGGGCACCGAGCAGTCGTCCTCATCATCGACGAGGATCACGGCCAACAGAGCCGCATCGCGCAGAAAACCTTGATTACCGGCCGGCGCCTGGAGGCCCATCGTCGGATCGCCTAACGCTGCGCGCGCAGCTGCGAGCGGCTGCTCGAAGATGCAGGCCGAGGAGCCGACCTGTGCAATGCACCGGAACACATCGGACAGGTTGCCCGAATAGTTGGTCTGTGACTCGTTCGCGAGGGCGACGATGAAGTGGTCGCCGGCCCTGATGCGTGCGCTCGTGCACACCGGGTCGGTCGCGGCCCGCACGTCGTGGACCAGATTGCCCAGATCCGGCGTCTGGCAGGTCGGTACCGTTGCAGTGAAGGCGCCCGCGCCCATCGACGTGGTAGTCACGCCCACGTGCAGGTTGGGCAATCCATTGTCGCTGCTCCGCAAGCCGGCCACAAAGGCCGGGAAATTGGCGACCAGATTCTGCTGCACCACGGTCGCTTCGCGCGAGTCCTTGATCACGAACAGCACATCGACGTCCGCGATCAGTTGCTGGTCCAAAGCGTTGCCGCCCTGGCCGCCGCCGCCGTCGGCGGGCAGGCTCCGGCCGCCGCCGCAGCCGACCAGCAAGCCCCAGAAGAGCCCCGTCGCGAGCGCAATTCTGCCGCTCACAAGCGAGAGTATAACCGACCACGAAAAAGCCCGCGCCATCCCGCGGGACGACGCGGGCAGGCTAAGTGAGGCTGGCTGGGGGAGGAGGTCGCTAACCGCCGCAGCTGCGGACGTTGGCGGGCGCGGCCGGCTGCTGGTCGTCGCTACTCGCGACGATGCGCAGGCCCCGCGAGCGCCGCGGCTCGAGCTGCGGGATGCGGGTGGTGAGCGGATTGTCGAACTCGGGCAGCGGAACGCTCTTGCCGCCCGCATACACCTTGTGGCGCCCGTGCTGCCGGTACCAGTCGGCCACGGTCGCGTTCATCAGCATCTTTTCGACGATGTTGCGCCAGCCGACGCCGGTGTTGTACGCGCAGAACGAGATCTCGCCCATCTGGGTGCCGTACGGGATGATGCACATCTCGGTGCGCCGGAAGTCGTAGTTGAACAGATCCTGGAACCACATGCCGGCCACGAACATGACGCGCCACTCGAACTGGTCGGCGTCGCCCTCGCTGGCGCCGGTCTGGCCGCCCCGATAGCCCGCCTGCGACATGAGCTGCTTGACCAGCTCGAGGAAGTTGTAGCCGGGCGGCGCTTTTTCGGGGACGTAGTTCTTGAGCACGGCCAGCCCGAGCTGCACCACCGTCAGCGCCTTGCCCCGGTTGGCGTCGGTGATCTCCTGGATGTCGCGCAGCAGCTGCTCCATGTTCAAGAAGTCGCACAGCGGCACCATCTGCTTGGTTTTCTTGTTGACGAACAGGATGGTGCCGATGCCGCAGTTGGGATGGCAGCCGCACTTCATGCTGCCGAAGTCGGCCTCCTTGCCCATGATGAGATCGGCCAGGTCCGAGAACGGGCCCAGGCCCGACAGCGGGAACCAGTCGCGCTGCGGATCGGTGGCGCCCAGCTGATTCTTCACGTCGTGCGCCAGGTGCGACAGCGTGTAGCGCTGCTTGCGGCGGGTCTCGTCGTCGATGTCCTCGTCGCGACCGGTGAACGAGACCGGCTGGAACGACACCACCGTGACCTTGTCCGAGTTCTCGACCGCAAACTTGAGGATCGGCCCCACCTGATCGTTGTTGACGCCGTTGACCAGCGTCACCACCAGCACCACGTCGATCTTGGCCTTGGCCAGCTCCTCGATCGCGCGCAGCTTGACGTCGAACAGGTTGCCGACCTTGCGGTGGCTGTTGGCTTCGTTGCCCACGCCGTCGAACTGCAGGTAGGCCAGGCGCAAGCCGGCCTCTTTGGCCTTTTCGGCAAACCCGGGTTCCTGCGCGAACCGGATGCCGTTGGTCGCGCACTGCACGCAGAAGTAGCCCACCTCGCGCGCATAGCGGATCGCGTCGAGAAAGTGGGGGCTGATGGTGGGCTCGCCGCCCGAAAACTGGACCGACATCTGGCGGCGCGGCCGAATGGTCAGCGCGTCGTCGAGCACCTTCTTGATGTCGTCCCACGAGAGCTCGTGCACGTAGCCGACCTGATTGGCGTCCATGAAGCAGGGATCGCACATCATGTTGCAGCGGTTGGTCAGATCGACCGTGAGCACGCTGCCGCGGCCGTACTGGATGGTCGAGCTGCCGTGGTCACGCAGCGGGGTCTTGGGCGCCAGAAAGTCGCGGCCCGGGTACAGACGCTCGATGCGCTCGAGAAAGCGCGCGTCGACCGCCATCATGTCCTCGAAGCGGCCGTGCTTGGGGCAGTCCTTGACCATCCAGACCTGGCCGTCGCGCTCGATGATCTGAGCCTTGATCTCGCCCGGCTTGCCCTCGGTCAGATAGGACAGATCTTTCTTGCCCGACAGAATCAGATCGCGCGTCTCCTTGACGCAGGTCGGGCACAGCGAGTCGGTTTCGCGCGGCCAGCCCAGCACCGGGAAGGTGCGCTCACGCGACTTGAGCAGCGGCGCGGGCGCCCACTTGGGCTGGAACGGTTTGCCTTCCCACTTTTGATTGACCGACTGAACGACCCGCCAGGCCGCCTGCGCGCCCCGGGTCGCAATCTCTTCGATGGTGCGGACAAGGTCCATGTGGGGTCCGGTGTGCAAACCCCATGCGCACACCTAATTATTTGAAATAATTAAGCTTATATAAGCTCGGCTGCACCGTTTGGTGCATGCCACCATGGTGGCATGGTGGCATGACGCGCAGGGCTAAAGTGATTTCGATAAGTTGCGTGATGCACGGGATGGTGCAGCAAGAGGTAGCTATTTGGCACCAAAGCGTGCATCACTTCGAGGGCTTACCTCACACTTCGACCCCGGCGAGCTTGAGCTTGTTGCGGGCGCTCTTGCCCAGCTTGGAGCGGGGCGAGGATTCGGCCAGGTGCTCGAGCAGCTCGGCGCCAAAGTCCTTCTCGTCCGGGTCGCTCGACTCCACGAAGTTGAAGCCCACATAGAACAGGTCGTCGGGCTCGAGGTCGCGCTCCTTGCGCAGCCGCGCCCCCACCGGCACCCCGTCTCCCAAGAGCGCCACCAGCTGGGCCAGCGCCGGGTCGGTCGAGCGAGCCGCCCGCAAAAGATCCTTGCCCGAGGCCTTGAGGCCCACCACTGCGATCAGGTAGCGCGTGTTCTCATCGAGCGGCACGCCCGCGCGCACCAGCGGGCGCAGCGCCGACCAGGCGTCGTGCCAGCGCTTGGCCTTGCGCAGCTTGTCGGCGCGTGCGGCCAGACGCTCCGCGTACAGGCTCGGGTCGGCGGCGCGCAGGACCTCGAGCATGGGCTCGGCCAGCGGATCGGCGGCGTCGGCCAGGGCGAGCGCGCGCTCGGCCAGCGTGGCCCGCAGAGGCGGGGACAGCTTGATGGCATGGGCGCGCAGAATGCCGGTCAGGCGGCGAATGCGATCGGCCGAGTCGGCGGCCAGAAGCGCCTTGACCAGCGGCACCGCGGCTGCCTCCACGCGCGCCAGCGAGCGCGCGGCGGCGTCGCGCACGGCGGCATCGGGCGCATCGAGCTTGGCAACCAGCTCGGCTGCTTCGCGCGCCCCCACCTCGGCCTGCCCCACCCGCTCGACCGCGAACCGGCGCGTGTCGGCATGGCGCGACGACGAGGCCAGCTTGAGCAGCTCCTTGGCGGCCGCGTCCGGAAGCGGCAGGCCCTGCAGGGTGTCGAGCGCCTCGCGCGCCACGGTCGCGTCCTCGTCGTCGAGAAACGACAGCAGCTTGGATGCGATGTCCTCGCGCTTTCCGTTGTGCATGTGGGCGAGCGGCCTGCGCAAGGCAGCCAGCGCGGCCGCGCGCACCTCGGGCGGGTGCCGTCCGCCCGCATGCGCGAGGATCGAGCGCACGGTGGCCGGGTCACCCAGGTAGCCCAGCAGGCGCAACGCGTAGGCGGCCGCGCGCGGATGCTTCTTCTCCTGCGCCAGCAGAGCCTCGGCGCGATCGGCGATCAGCTTGCGTTCCTTGGCCTCCAGCCCATCGATTTCCGCGCGCAGCGCGTTTAAAGCATGCTCGGCCAGCGCCTCGTCGGCGAATGCGCCCAGGAGCGCGTCCAGCGCGGCCGCCGAGCGCTGCTGGGCCAGCACGTGCACGGCCGTGCGGCGGCGCGCGATCGGGGTGTCCGGGTGCAGCTCGCGGCGCAGCGCTTCGGCCGCGCGCGCCCCGCTGCCGGCGAGCATGGCGGCGGCCCGCGTGCGCACCTGATCGTCGTGCGACTCCAAAAGCGGCAGGATCTGCTTGGCCGCCTGCGCACCGGCACCCAGGCGGTCCAGCGCCTCCAGCGCGTACAGCTGCACCAGCGGGTCCCCGTCCGATAGCGCACCGATCAGCGCCGGCGCGGCCGCCTTGTCACCCAGTTCCCCCAGCACCATCGCGGCCGCACAGCGGCGCTCGATGCGCGGATGCTGCAAGAGCTGACACACTTTCTTGATCATTAGAGCGACTCCGGAAACATGGCGTGCAGGTGCGTGCCCGAGCGAACGTCGGCGCCGCGCACCATGAGATTTCCCAGGTGATCCACGTGGAAGCCCAGGCCGAGGAGCGCGCGCAGGAGCTCGGGCGGCGCGGCCGGCACGCGCGCCGACAGCGCCCGGCCCGGAAACTCGGCGGCCGCGTGCGCAACCAGGGCCAGCAGGTCGAGCGGCTCGCGGGCCGCACCGGGCGCGAGCGCGACCCGGGCCGCGCCCTCGCGTACGAACAGAAACCCGGTCAGGTCGCCGCCCCGTACGAGACCGAATGCGACCCCGGCCTGCAGAATCAGCTGGAAGTCGACGCGACGGTCGGCCCCGCCGAGGCTCTTGTCGAGCCGCAGCACGGCCTCGAGATCCCGCGTCTTGAGCTGCCGGATGCGGCCCGCCGGGGCCGCTGCCGCCGCGGGAGCGTTCCGCGCCGCGCGCGCTCGATCGACGACCGCGTAGGCCACCGCCTCTCGGGCCGCGAAACCGAGCTTCGCGTAAAGCGCGAACGAGTCGGGGTTGAAGGCATCCTGGAACAGCCGCACCGTGCGCGCGCCGGCCTCATCGGCGAGCGCGAGCAGCCGCTCCATGATGGCGCGACCGGTGCCGCCGGGCGCACCCGGCCGCGCCGCCACCGGGCCGATCGAGGCCACCGCACCGCGCACATGGACGAAGCCGAGCCCGTCGAGGCGGGGGCCGCGCGCGGCCGCCACCGCGCCCTGCGGATCCAGGTCTAGGTACGCGCGCACGAGCCACGCGCCCGCCTCCGGCGACGGAAACGGAGGCCGGAAGCTGCGCCGATCATAGACCACGCTGAAGGCCTGATACAGGATGTCGCCGGCCTCGTCGGCATCGTTGGCGGAGAGCGGCCGGACCTGGGGCAATTGCGGAGCGATCGACACCCTGCCTACCCTTCAGGCTCGAGGCCCGCCACCACGCGATGGATCGACGCGATCAGGCGGTCGGCGCGGCGCAGTCGCCGACTGATCTCGCGCGCGATGTTCATCACGATCATGGTGAACGACTGCGGGTCACTCTTCCACAGCGCCGACAGGTCGGCGTGCGCCAGCGACCACACGGTCGACGGCTCGACCGCGCGTACGCCGGCCGAGCGGGGTTGGATGTCGATGAGCGCCATCTCGCCAAAGCAGGCGCCCGCGCGCAGCAGCGCCAGGCGGGTCTCGACCGGACCCAGCGCCTTGAACACCTCGACCGCGCCGGCGCGGATGACGAACATCTCGCGCCCCGGCTCGCCCTCGGTGACCAGGAGCTGACCGGCCGCCACCTCACGATGCTGCAGGCGCGACGCGACCCGTTCCAGGGCGTCGCCAATCAGGCCGCCGAAGATGGCGATGCCTTGCAGAAATGCGAGGTCGTCATTGGCCAGCGTCATGACAGCCCGTTCCCACTGCCGCTGCCGCTGCCGCTGCCATGGTCGCCGCTGCTGCCGTTGCGGCCGCCGGGGCCGGCCCGCTTGCGGCCGCCGCGCGGCTCCGCCTGGCGGCGCAGCGCGACCATCTCGGCAGCGACGGCCACCGCGACCTCGCCCGGAGTCTGGGCGCCGATGCCCAGGCCGGCCGGCGCGGCCACGCGGTCGAGCCGCTGCTTGGGGATGCGCTCTTTGGACAGTGCGAGCAGCGCCTTGACCGCCTCCCGCTGCGGCGCCACCAGACCGATGTAGCCGCAATTGCGCGTGGTTGCTCGGCGCAGAAGGTCGCGCGCGCGGCCGCCGTCGTCGAGCGTGACCACGACGTCATCGCGCGCCGACAAGTCGGGCGGCAGATCGTCGCCCGCCGACATGACGCTCTGGTAGCCCAGCATGTCGGCCAGCCGCATGAGATGCTCCGCGACCTCTCCGCTGCCGACGACAATCAAGCGCCGGTCGGTCATCACGGGGTGGAGTGTTATCACATTCAGACGGCGATCGCACCTACCGGCTCGGGCCGGTCATCCGCGCACGAGCCCGATCACATTGCCTTC
>DATFWX010000020.1:0-15092 GCA_035258845.1 Polyangia bacterium
GCTCGTCGGCGCTGCCGGCACCGCAAGGCACGCTCATGGCCACGGTCATCAAGGGCCTGCTGGCCCAGAAGCTGCCCTGGGGACCGGTTTTGGTCGGTGTCTTCGCGGCCTTCATGGCCCAGCTGGCGGGCGCCCATGCCCTCTCCTGGGCGGTCGGCGCGTATCTTCCGATCTCGACCACATCGCCCATCTGGATTGGCGGTCTCATGAAGCGCCTGGCCGACCGGATGCGCCACAAGGCCGAGGAGGGCGAGGTGGGTCCCGGCATGCTGTACGCCACCGGCCTGGTCGCGGGCGGCTCGCTGGCCGGCATCGCAATCGCTCTCCTGGTGGGCTTTGGCGACAAGCTCAAACAGGGGCTCAACCAGCTACTGAACGTGGGGCACGGCTACTACAACCGGTTGGGCCTGGGCGGCGACCTGATCGGTCTGGCTATGTTCGCGATTCTGTGCATATTTTTGGTGCGACAAGCACTTGCCAGAATGCCTGCGCGGCAGCCTGACTGACCGCCTCGTCGGACAAAATCTTGTCCGCTGCCTAAGTCCTTACACTCCCTAATTTTTCTGTAACAGAGTTGACAATTGGGGGTAGCGCGACGTATGTTTCTCTACACGGTAGCTGTCTGGGGGGTTGCTTGAAACAGTGTCCAGGTTGCGGCGCCACATGCTGGGATATGCACAAGCATTGCCCGGCTTGTGGCGTTGACCTCGCCAACGCCAAGAGCCAGGGGCCCGACCCCCTGGTCGGCGCCAGCGTCGGTGGAAAATTCAAGCTGGAGGAGCTGCTCGGCGAGGGCGCGATGGGCGCGGTCTACCGGGCCGAGCAGACAAATCTTGGTCGCACGGTGGCGGTCAAGATTATGAACCCCACCCTGGCGGCCGACAGCGAGATGGTACGCCGCTTCTACGACGAGGCGCGTTCGGTCAGCCGGCTCAACCATCCCAACATCGTCTCCATCCTCGACTTCGGCCAGACCGAGTCCGGGGTGCTCTATATCGTGATGGAGTATCTACCGGGGCGGACCCTGGCGCGCCTGATCGCGGACGAGGCGCCCCTGCCCAGCGCGCGTGCGGTCGGCATCCTGGCTCAGGTGCTCGACGCCCTGGCGGAGGCGCACGCGGCGCGCGTGATTCATCGCGACCTCAAAACCGAGAACATCTTCATCGAGTCGCTGCGCGCGGGCGGCGACTTCGTCAAGGTGCTCGACTTCGGCATTGCCAAGCTGAAGCGCGAGGAGCCTTTCGAAACCTTCCGTGGCCCCTGCGGCACACCCGAGTACATGCCGCCCGAGCAGGTGCGCGGCGAGGACGACATCGACGGGCGCGCCGACCTGTACGCCCTCGGCATCGTGCTCTACGAGATGCTGACCGGCATCTCGCCGTTCACAGGCGGTTCCTCGATCGAGATCATGCAGAAGCAGATCGAGCGGCTTCCGGTGCCGCCGCGCCAGGCGCGGCCCGACCTCCCGATTGATGCCAGCATCGAGGCCGTGATCCTGAAGGCGCTCGAGAAGGAGCGCGGCGCGCGCTACCCGTCGGCGGCCGCCATGAAGGCAGCGCTTCACGCGGCGCTGCTCGTGGAAACGCGCGCGCAACGCAAGACCCCGCTGCCAGGTGGCCGCTCGACCCGCGCCCGGGTGCCCACGCCCGCGCCGGGCGTGCTGGATGCGCGCGGCGAGTTCCCGCTGCCGCACCTGCCGCGGCCCGCCTGGGCCAAGCTGGCCGCGCTCTCTGCACCCGCGGCGGGCGGGCGCGGGCTGGCGCTGGCGGGGGCCGACGGAGCCGGCAAGACCGCGCTGCTCGAGTACGCCCTGCGCACGGCCGAGTCGCAGGGTCGGACCTGCTTCCGCACGGCGCCCGATCCGACCGGGGTCGCGCGGCCGTGGTTCCCGGTGCGGCAGCTGGCACGCGAGCTGCTCGGCCTGGCCGGCAAGCCCACCCTGCCCATGCTGGAGGCGGCGCTCGACCGGGTGGGGCTGCACGCGGCCGACCTGACCGGCCTGGCCGAGCTGTTCGGGCTGGTCGGCGACTTCTCGGGGCTCGAGTATGCGGCCCGGCGCCGCGAGTGTCGGGCCAGCTTGCTGCGGCTGGTCTGGAATGCAGCCAAGCAGCGGCCGCTTCTGCTCGCGTTCGACGACGTCGACGCCTACGACGCGCCCTCGCGCTCGCTCATCGACCGGCTGCTCGAGGACCCGGGCGAGGGCTCGCTGGTGGTGCTGGCCACGCGCAAGCAGAAAAACGGCCACGCCGCCGGGCCGACCGGCTTTCTGGAGCTCGAGCTGGCGCGTCTGGCCCCGGCCGAGGTGCGCGAGCTCGCGCGCCGCGCGCTGGGCGGAATCGAGGACACCCTGCTCGAGGCCATCCTGGATGCCTCGCACGGCCTGCCCCTGCATGTCGATCAGCTTCTGCGCTACGTGGCCGAAGGAGGCAGCGAGCCTCCTCCCACGTTGGCCGACACCATCGGTCAGCGCATCGCACGGCTGCCCCAGGACGCGCGCATGGCGCTGCAGACGGTGGCGTTGGCCGGTGGCGACGTCAGCCATGCGCTCGTGGCCTCGCTGGGCGTGGAGCCGGCCTCGCCCGCGATCGCTCTCTTGCAGGCGCGCGGCTTCGTGACCGCAACCCCCGAGCGCGTGCGCGTCATGCATCAGCTGTTCGTCGAGGTGGCCTACGAAGGCATGCCCGATCAGGTGCGGCGCTCGCAGCACGAGCGGCTGTGGGCGGTGCTCGAGGACAAGAATGCATCGCCGATGGTGATGGCGCGCCACGCCTACGAGACCCGCGAGCGGCGGGCCGTGCCCCTGCTCGAGCGGGCGGGCGAGCGAGCGCAACGCGAGTTCGACGACCGCGGTGCGGCCACCCACTACCGGCATGCCTTGGAGCTGCAGCGGTGGGCCATGATGGAAGGCATCATGGAAGCCGAGGAGACCTACGTCCGGCTGTCGGTCAAGCTGGGCGAGGCCCTGTATTGGACCGGCGACATGGTGGGAGCCGCCGGCGTGCTGGCGGAGGCGCTGCGCTACGCGCAAGGCCACCCGATCAGGGAGGCCCGGGTGCGGTTGGCGCTGGCGCGGCTGGCTTCGGCGCGCGACCAGCTCGAGCAGGCGGAGCGTGAGCTCCGGGCCGGGCTGCGCGCCGGCTTCGGGGCTGGTGACCCGACGCTTTTGGCCGAGCTGTACCTGGAGTCGGGCAATGTGTGGATGAAGCGCGGCAGCCTGGATGCCGCGGTGGCCGAGCTGACCGAGGGCGTCACCCTGTGCACGGGCGGCGAGGGCGCAACCGCGAACGCAGGCCCGGAGGTCTTGTGGCGGCTGGTGGGTCGGCACGCGGAGGCGCTGCGGCAATCCGGTGACGTCGACGGTGCAGTCGAGGTGGCCGGGCACGCGCTCCGGCACGCCATCCGGGTGGGCAGCGTGATCGGTGAGGCGCGCCTGTCCACGCTGCTCGGCGAATTGTATGACGAGGCCGAGCAGCCCGACCAGGCCGCCGCGCACCGGCAGCGCGGGCTCGAGCTGATCCGAAAGCTGGGCGATCGCAAGTCGACGGCCGAGCTGCTTCTGGCCGAGGTCAAGACCCAGCTAAAGAGCGGTCGGGTGCGGCGCACGACCCTGTCGCAGGTGCAGGAAGCGCGTGAGCTGGCGGCCGAGGTGGGTTGGAAGGAGGGGGTCGCCGAGAGCGCCGCGGTGCTGCGGCAGGCCGCGCGCTCGAGCTCTGCCAGCTCGCCGCCGGGGTAGCCCTGCTCCAGCCCCCGCTGGACAGCTCGCCCTGCGGGCGTAAGGAAGCTTAGCGCGTCCGGCCCAGCTCCTCGAGCAGCGCGCGGGCTTGCGGCGAGGCCCGGCCGACCAGATCCAGGTATTCGTCGAGCGCCTTCTGCGCGGCGGCCCGCCGGCCTAGCGCGTGAAGGGCGCGCGCCAGCTCGCGCCGGGGGGCTGGTGCCAACCGGTCACGTGCGGCTGCGCGGCGCAGGAACACGAGCGCGCCCAGCGGGTCGCCCGCCTCCAACCGGCGCGCTCCCTGCCTCGTGTCCAGGGCCGCCGCGCGAGCTGCGTTGCGCGCTCCGGTTTGAAAGGCAGCCCGCGCGTCGGCGAAGTGGCGCTGTCGCCAGGCCAGCGCGCCCAGCTCGTAGAACACCTCGTCGTCGTCGGGGGCCGCGCGCGCGTAGGCGGCGAGCTCGAGCTGGGCGTCGGGCACCCGCTGCTCGTGTGCATCCAGCACGCCCAGCCAGAAGTGCGCACGCGCCTCGCTGCGCACGAGCTCGTCCAGGTGCAGGCGCGCGGTCGGATCGCCGTCGAGCACCAAGGCCTCTGCGAGCGTGAGCCGGTCCGCGGGCGCATTCGTGCGCGCCCACACGCGCGCCAGGAGCACTCGCGCGGGGTCGACCTGGCCCCGATCGAGCAGCAGCCGGCCCAGCTCGCGCGCCGCGTCGACGTCGTCGGGCGCCAGCCGCAGGGCCTGCTCGAGCTGGGCGCGCGCCTCCTCGTCGCGACCCTCGACCCGCAAGAGACGCGCCGAAAGCCACGCGCGGGTGGCGCTGGGCAGGTACCGATCGGCCGCTGCCAGCGCGGGCCCGGCCCGCCAGCCCGGCAGCTCGCCCGTAGAGACCCCTGCCAGCACACGCTCGGCATAGGCGGTCAGCACGACGCCCATGTCGGCGCCGGGAGCCAGAAGCTCCGCCCTCGGGACCGCAGTCGCCGCATGCGGTCCCAGGATGGGTCCCAGGGCCAGGCCGGGCCGTGAATGCGAGCGCTGCTCGCCCAGCGTGCGGGCCAGATCGCGGTCGCCGAGCACACGCGCCAGAAGGTCGGCGAACTCGTGCAGCCCGGCGCGGCTGGCCTCGCCGAGCAGTCGTGCGTCACCGAGAGCTTGCATCTGCGTGGCCGGATCGAGTCGAAGCGGACGCTCGCTGGCCAGCACCAGCAGCGTGGCGTCATCCGGGCTCAGCAGAAGCAGCGCGGGGTAGGAGGCCGCAAACGCAGCCAGGGCGCGCCGCAGTGCGCGCTCGCCGAGCTCATCGAGCGCCAACGCGTGCACGAGCAGGCCCTCGGGCAGCAGCACCCGACGCGCGTGCGCGAGCCCGACCGGATCGACGGGCCCGCGACCATAGATGAGGTCGTACCGGACGCCGGCCGCGCGCGCACGCGCCAACGCGAGCGCGGGCGGCGCCGCCAGCACGCGCACGCGCCGGTCGGACAGCGGCCCCGACGCGGACCGCGGCGCCAGCCAGGCCAGCGCCTGCAGCGCCGCCGGCTCGGGCTCACAAAGGTCGACTCGGTCGAGCGGGGTGCGCAAGAGAATCTGGAGCGCGCCCGGCTGCGCGCCTGAAAGCAGCGCGCGCCGCGCCAGCGGCCGGAGCGCGAACGGGACGGCGGCGAAGGCGAAGCTTTCGGGTGGACGCCTTTCGCCGGCAACCCGACGTTCGACCCGCCGACCGCCCACGTACAGGTCGCCGTCGGCGATCACGACCGCAGCGTGCCGACCGTCGGCCGAGAACCCGGTGGTCGCAGCCTGGAGCCGCCACGCAGAAAGCTCACCCAGTCGAGGCCGCAGCGGCACCAGCGCCAGCAGGCCGGCCAGCCCCAGCGGACCCAGGATGCGCAGCCGCCGCCACCGGGACGCCCACAGCGCCAACGCGCTTGCACAGACGACGGCGCTGATGTCGAGCACGCGCACCGGCACGCCCCGCTCCGCGAGCAGCGGCGGCAGCGCCGCCGCGGCCAGGGCCGCGGCCAGCGCGGCTGTCGCAGGTGGCGCCGGCGGCGCCGGCGGCGCCAGCGCGGCCAGCAGGCAGGCAGCGCCCAGCGGCAGCGTCGCCGCCAGCGCCAGCGCAACCCGCCCCGCGCCGCTGCCGGAGTGAACGGCCGCGGGCAGCAGGCCCAGAAGGAGCGGCGTCAGCGCCAGCGCCGCCGCCGGCGCGGCCCGAGTGGCCGCGCGCGCGGGCGACCGCCCGCGCGCGCGGGCCAACAGCAGCCCCGGGGCGACCGCGGCTAGGAAAACGGCGGCGCTGGGCCAGGCGCGCGCGGTGAGCGCTTCCACCGTGCGGCTGGCACCGACCGCAAGGCTGGACACAGCCAGCCCAACCAGGGCGGCGCGCACATGGTCGGAAGCCGGCAGAGCCGGCGCCGGCGCCGGCGCGGGCGCCGGCGCACCCGGGCTCGCGGGCGCGCCCGCGGGCGCGCCCGGGCTCCGCTGCCACCACAGCCAACCCAGAGCGCCCGCGACGAGCGCGCCCACGACCACAACTGCGAGCGGCAGCGGCGCCGCCGCGCCCAGCGCGGCGCCGCCTATCGTGGCGGCGAGCACCCACGAGACTGGCACGGAAGCACTGGTCTCCGCCGGCGGCGCCGACTCCGGCGCCGCCGACGCTGCCAGTGCGCCCGTGGCCACGCCCAGCGTGGCCGCGGCGGGCGCACACAGAAGCGCGGTTGCGAGCGCGAGCACGACCAGCCGCAGCGCCGAGGGATCGAGCCCCGCCAGCGCAGCCAGCCCGCCCGACTGCGCGAGCAGACCGGCCGCGCACGCGCCCAGGAGCCCAGCGCCCGCGGCCGCGCCCGGCACGACGCGCGCGCGCCCCAGCCGATCCAGCGCCGCGCGCGAAAGCACCAGCCCGGCCGCCGCCCCCCACAGGGCGCCCGCGAGCGCGGCCGCGGGCAAAGGGCTCACGCGCGCGGCCGCCGCCAGCGCGGCCGCGCAGGCGGCGGCCTGCAGCCCGGCGAGCACGAGCACCAGCGCGGTCATTTTCTTCCTTCGCGCCTCGCTCCGGCGCGGCTCGGCGGCTCGGCTGGCTCGGACGAGCCGGGCGCGCTTCTCTGTGTACGCACTCGGCTCGCAAGCCTCGAAACCCCGCGCCTGCGCTCGCCGCTCATGGCGCTCAGACTATCGACCAGCGGGCGCGCCCGCAACCGCGGGCGCACCCGCGTACTCGTAAATCACGCGGAACCAGCTGCCGCGGCGCAGCTGAAAAACGCGCCGGAACTGACCGGGCTCGCGCAGCCGCGCGCGCGCCTCCGGTCCCACCAGGGCTGCGTCCTCATCACCCATCACGACCCAGCGGATGCGCAGGCGCGCCAGGTCCTCGGGGTCGAGCGTTCGCAGCGCGCGCTCCACGGCATCGCCGACGAATGCGATCCACCGGGGATCGTAGCCGTGGATCTCGAGCTGCGCGCGCGCCACGCCGTGCCAGGGCGGGATCGGCGTGAGCAGGCCACCGGCGGCTGGAAAGATGCTCGAGGTGAGCACGCGCTCGTGGGGCGCGCTGTGCTGGTCGAGCCAGCGCGCCACCTCGGCATCCAGCTCCGAGTGTGGATCGTACCGGCCAAAATCCTGTTCTGGCATCACACGCACGAAGTGCCGCACCCACATCGGTGCTGCGCCGGTGAGCCCAACTCCCAGCACGGCGCTCAGGAGCCAGGCCGGGCCCCGCCGCCCTCGCGTGGCCAGGTCCAACCAGGCCAGCGCCAGCAGCAGGGCAAATGCGATGGCCGCGATCACGAAAAACTTCTCGACGTCACTCGAGTGCCGGTATCGTAAGAAGTGCGGGATCGCGAAGCTGCCCGCGGCCACAGCCAGGACCAGAAGCGCCAGCGGCTGTCGGCGCCGCAGCGCCCACAGCGCCGACAGCGGCGCCACCAGCACCGGCAAGCCCAGCTGCCACAGATAGGGCGACAGCGGGCTCGGCTGATCGGCGGTCGTGCGCGCAAAATACGGCAGGCGCAGCGCGACCCGCACATCGAGCCCATGCCCGCGCGGATTGCTCATGAAGCCGCCGTTCATTGCACCTACGAGCAGCGCCACGCCCAGTGCGACCAGCATGGTGAGCAGTCTCGAGCCGCGCGTCCGGCCCTCGGGCGGCGGCGCCACCAGCGCCCAGGCCGCGGCACCGCACGCCGTGGCCACGAACAGAGCGAACTCGCTCAGCTCCAGAAAGCCCAGGCCGGCGCCCGCCAGCGCGGCCACCTTCCAGTCGGCGCGCCGATCGGCCTCGGTCAAAAGGGCCAGCACCGACACCCACAGCGGCAAACCGAGCGCCATCGGCTTCTGCAAGAAGTAGTTGTGGGCCGGCGGCAGCGCCGGGTAGCCGTCGAGCGCGGCGCGCCCAATCAAAGGCTCCAGGTCGTCCGCACCGGGCGCGCGCAGCCAGGCCAGCCCGCCCAGCCACACCAGCGCGGCCGCGCACAGGTAGGGCGAAAGCCGCCCGCCCGCGTGCCGGCGCAGAAGCGCCCCCGCGCTCAGGAAATAAGCCAGGAACAGGAGCGCCGACAGCCCGTCGAACACGCGATCGATGGGGGCGCCGCTCAAGCGGCGTGCGAATGCGGCCAGAAGGTCGTATCCGAAGTGATAGTTGAGCGGCAGGTCGGGCAGGTATGGGTAGACCGGCGGATAGACCCCGCGCGCGATGCTGCCGGCCACCGGCATGTGGCACTCCCACTCGTCCCAGAAATGGCTGGCAGAAAGGACCAGCACCATCGGCGTCACCACGGCCACCGCGAGCACGGCCACCAGGGCGCGACTGCGCGCGTCGAGCGGCGCGGGTGCCGCGGCGGCCCCTGGTTGCCAGCGCGCCGCGGCCAGCCGCGCCAGCAGCAAGAGCGGCCCCAGAAGGCCCAGCGCCACATCGATCCGCATCGTGGTGCGCAGAAGGAAATTTCCGAGCAGGCCGGCCGCGGCCAGACCCAGCACGAACGCGAGCGCACCGATGGCCAGCGGCTCGCGCTCGCCCAGCACGCGGGTGGCAAGGTGCCGGCCCAGCTCGACCGCAAGCGCGACCAGCACCGCCAGCGCGAGAAGGCCCACTATCTGCCTCCCGGGGGCGGGCCGCCCTCGTACTCGTAAATCTGGCGGCGCAGGCGGCCGCGCTCCACGTCCAGCACTTTGCGAAACGGCTCGGCTTGCGCCAGTCGCGCGCGCGCCTCGGGTGCGAGCCGGGGCAGGTCCTGTTCGCCCAGCACGATCCAGCGGATCCGCAAGCATGCCAACCCGACCGGATCGAGCGTGCGCAGGGCGCGCTCGACCGCGCCGCTCACCTGGTCGACCATGGCCGGCGGGTAGGCGGGCGGAAGCGGGTCGACATGCTGCGTGGGCAGCGGTGTCAGGAGGCCGCCCAGGGCCGACGGATAGATGCTCGAGGTCAGCACGCGGTCGTGCACGTCGGCGTGGCTGCGGAGCCAAGCCGTGACCTGGGCATCCAGCGCAAGCTGCGGATCCGAAGGCGCAGGCTCGGGATCCGCGGCCACACGCAGGAAATGGAGCCGCCCCGGTGCGGCCAGGCCGCCCATTGAAAGAGCAATCAGGCCGGCCGCGAGAGCAAACGGGCGCGGGCGCCCAGCCGCTGCACGCACGAGTGAAAGCGCCAGGAAGAGTCCCAACCCGACCAGAAGCGGCTGCCACGCCAAGGCGCGCCCCCCGCCGAGCCCGCCGCCCACGAGCGCGACCGCGACCGCGGTCGAGACCGCAACCAGCGCAACCAGCGGCGCGCGTCCGAGCACGCGACGCTCGACGAGCGCTCGGGCGAACCCACACGCCACGATCGCGCCTGCGGTCATGGTAAACAGGGCGACCTCGGTCAGCCCGAGAAAGCCCAACGCGAGGCCGGCTGCTGCGGCCACCGCGAGGTCGCCCGTACGCTGGGCGGACCCGATCAAGCGCAGTGTCGCCACCCATACCGCGAGGCCGAGCGCCATCGGTTTTGGCAAGAAAATGCCGGGCAGCAGCCACGAAAGCCCCGCCGCCAGCGCAAACGGCTCCAGGCGCCCGCCCGCATGCGCGCGCAAAAAGCTCGCGGCACCCAGAACGCTCGCCAGAAACAAGAGGGTCGACAGCGCAGCGAAGACCCGATCGAGCGGCAACCCGGTTCCGTAGCCGGCCAGCGCGGCCAGGAGATCGAACCCGAAGGCGCCGGCGAACGGCGCGTCGGGCAGATAAGGGTGCACGAGCGGGACGATCCCGTTTGCGATGCTGCCCGCAAGGGGCAGATGGGTCTCCCACTCATCCGCAGGGTGGTGGGCACGCAGAACCAGCGCCATCGGCAGCACCGCCGCCAGCGCGAAGAGAGCGGCCGCCGCGCGCGCACGCCCGCCCAGCGGCGGCGCAGCCTCCGGACCCTGCGGCCGGACCCGCCAGCGCGCGACCAGAATGCGCGCCAGCACCAGCAGGCTGGGCAGAAGCGCCAACGTGAGGTCGATCCGCAAGGTGGTGCGCAGAAGCAGGTTTCCGAGCAGCCCCAGCGCGCTGAGCCCGAGCACGAACGAGAGGGCGCCCGCGAAAAGCGGCTCGCGCTCGCCGAGCGAGCGCTCCACGACCGCCTGCCCCAGCTCCACCGCGAGCGCGAGCGATAGAAGCACTAGGAGCGTCCCGCCCAGGTGCACCCAGCTCGACGGTAAAGGCGACCCGCTCGACCGTCAAGTCCGCACGGCGGCTTTGACTTCGCGCCCCGCCTCTGCTACCCCACGAACGTGGTGCAGCGCCCAGCGCGAGAATACTACGACGAGTTTGCAGACTGGTACGAGCGCGAGCGCGCGGGACCGGGCTATCACGCTCTCATCGATGGGCTGGAAGCCGAGCTGGCCTGCCGCTATGGCGCCGGCGCGGGCGTGCTCGAGGCCGGCTGCGGAAGCGGGCTCATCCTGCAGCGAGTGGCCCTGGTGGCGCGCCGCGCGCACGGGGTCGACCTGTCGCGCGGCATGCTGGCGCGCGCGGACGAGCGCGGGCTGGCAGTGGCGCAGAGCGACCTGTGCGCCCTGCCCTTTCCGGCCCACCATTTCGACCTGGTCTACAGCTTCAAGGTGCTCGCGCACGTCGAGCCCATCGAGCGGGCGCTCTCCGAGCTGGTCCGAGTGACCCGGCCGGGTGGTCACCTGCTGCTGGAGTTCTACAACCCGCGCAGCCTGCGCTATCTGGTGCGGCGACTGCGGCCGCCCCGGCCCATCAGCGAGCGCACGCGCGAGGACGCAGTCTTCACGCGCTTCGACACGCTCGGCGACGTCAAGCGGTACCTGCCTCCGGGCGTGACCGTGCTGGGGGTGCGCGGTGTGCGCGTGCTGACGCCGCTGCCGCAGCTCCACAAGCTGCCGCTTTTAGGCCGCGTCCTGGGCGCGCTCGAAACCTGGGCCGCCGACGCACCCGCGCTGCGGCGCCTGGGCGGCTTTCTGATCGTCATCGCGCGGAAAGATTCGTGATCAGCCGATAGGTCGGCGTCGCGCCCACGACAAAGACGGGACCGAGCCCGCGCAGCTTGCCCCCATCGACGTGGGGCACGATGGCAAACCAGCGCGCGAGCTTCTGAAGATACGGCACCGGATCCGGTGCCAGCACCACCTCGGCCGGCAGGAGCAGCGAGGTCTCGCGATACTCGGCCGCATCGAGCACCACCTGCACGGTCCGGCGCTGCGAGTAGTAGCGCGCCGAGTACGGCAGCTGATCGATCATCACCAGCGGATCGTCGGGGCGGCTCAGCTGTGCCATCTTCTGTGCCAGCAGCCCGGTTTCCGGATCCTCGGGCGGCGGCGGCCCCGGCCAGTGCGGCAGAAGGTGCAGAGCCGCCCACAGCGCGACCACCGGCAGGGCCAGATAGCCGCGCACGAGCGCGCACAGAAGGCGCGCGGCCGCGAGCGCGAGCGCCGGGTAGAACAGGAGCGCATAGTAGTCGTAGCGTGAGGCGGCAATTGAAAATGGCAGCAGCGTGGCCAGAGTCCACGCCGCCGGCAGGAAGTCGCGCTTGGCCAGGGAAAAACCGAGCCCCAGCGCGGCCACCAGCACGAGCGGGCCCTCGCGCCGCCACAGCATCTGGAAATAGAAAGCCGGGCCCGAGCTCTGGTGCATGGGCGCCATCGAGCGCGCCATGACGTTGGCGCCCAAAAGCACGCGCGGGAACACGACGCCATAGCGAACGCACTGGACGATGGCATAGGGCACGATCAAGGCGGCCGCCGCCGCAAGGCCGCGCGCGAGGGCGCGCCAGGGCACCCGATTCGGATCCAGAAACGGCGCCAGCAGCGGCAGAGCGCCCACGATCTGCTTGGTCAAGAGCGCCGCCCCCAGGCACAGCCCCCAGCCCACCATCGAGCCGCGCTGCCAACACAAGAAGGCCGCGATGACGAGCGCGCACAGGAGCGGCTCCGACTCGATGTAGCGCGCATACACGTAATAGCGGTCGGACGTTGCCAGCAGAAGGGCCGCGATGAGGCCGACCGCGGTGCCGCCGCGCCGCGCACCCAACAGAAACAGCAGCGCCACGCCGGCCGCCGCCTCCAGGGCCACCACCGCCCGCAGCGCCAGGTCGCGCGGCCCCCACAGCCGCACCGCGGCCGCAAGCGGCCACACCGATAGCGGCGGTCGCGACAGAACCGGCCGGCCCTGCCAGTGCAGGGTCAAAAGGTCGCCGTCCTGCGCCATCTCGCGGGCCGTCTGCGCATAGATGGCCTCGTCGCTGTTGCCGAACGGACGATCGACGCGGTAAAGATAGAGCGCGCCCGCGCCCACCGCCAGCGCGGCCGCCAGGGCCAGCCGACCGCGGGCGCTCACGGGGCCGGTCCGCGCAGGCTCGACAGGAGCAGATAGTCGCGGCTCTCGGCCACCCGGTACACGGTGCCGAGCGTGTGCAACGCAAAAAGGTCGCGTTTGGGCGTGATGGCGAACCAGCGCGGATGCGCCGCCAGGAGCGCCGGCAGCCGAGCGACGGGCTCGACCGGCCCCGGCAGAAGCGGCAGGCCCGGATCGTCCTGCTCGCGCAGGCCGATCTTGATGCTGTAGCGCTGCGAGTAAAAGCGCGGCGAGTAGGCGAATTGATCGATGACCACGAGGAGGTCGTAGGGCCGGCTGACCCGGCCTGCGATCTGCGACAGCCCGCGCATCTGCGCGTCCCAGGGCTCTTGCTCGCGGCGCGTAGGTACGATGTGGCCCAGGATCGAAACCGCCACCACGGCCGCGCCCAGCCAGGGGCCCAGCCTGGGCACGCCTTGCGTGGTCACGCGAGCGGCGGCAAGCGCCAGGGCCGGATACGCAATGAGCGCGTAATAGTCGAAGCGCGAGGCGGCCAGCGAGAGCGGCACCAGCGCAGCGAAAAGCCACACCAGGAGCAAGCCGTCCCGGCGCACGGCCGCGTAGAAGGTGCCCAAAAGGGCCACCAGCACGATCGGCCCCTCGCGCGCCCACAACATGTGCGCGTAGTAGAGCGGCGTCGTGTGCTGGCCATGCATGGGGTCGCGTGCGCGCAGACCGATATTCCGCAGCAGAAAGGT
Organism: Polyangia bacterium; assembly: GCA_035258845.1. Lineage (GTDB taxonomy): Bacteria > Myxococcota_A > Polyangia > JAHFDS01 > DATFWX01 > DATFWX01. The sequence goes on from DATFWX010000020.1 coordinate 13,232, forward strand.
GTCCCAGAACCGCGCGCCGTGTTGGCTCCACTCGAAAAGGTGCCACGGCAGCGCCAGCGCAAGCGCGAGCCCGAGCGCACCCAGAAGCCGCCGTCGCGGCGGCGGTCGGCGCCCGAGCAGGTCGAGCGCGGGCAGGACCAGCGGCAGCGCGCCCACGACCTGCTTGGTGAGGAGGCACGCGCCCAGGCAGGCGCCCCAGCCGTACAGCCAGCCCCGCTGCCAACACAGGAACGCGGCCACGATGAGCAGCGTAAGCAACATGTCGGTCTCGATGTAGCGCGCATAGACGTAGTAGCGATCCGCGGTCGCCAGCAGGGCGGCGCCGCACGCCCCGACTGCGGTTCCATAACGGGCGGCGCCCAGGAGGAACACGAGCGCGACCCCGACCGCCGCCTCCAGCGCGACCACGCTCCGGATCGCGCGCTCCGATGGGCCGGCCAGCGCGATCGCTCCCGCCAGCGGCCACACGCTGCCGGGTGGACGCAGAAGCTGAGGCTCGCCCTGCCAGCGCAGCGTCAGCGGGTCATGGTGCGCCAGCATCTGGCACCCCATCTCGGCGAAGATGGCCTCGTCGCTGTTGGCGAACGGGCGGTCGAGGCCGGGCAGATAAAGCGCCGCGGCCGCGAGCAGAAGCCCGATCGCCCACGCGATGTGGACGCGCATAGGTCGCGCCCATCGTAGCATGCGGGCCTTCCGGGTCGCGATTTGACGCCCGCGACCGGGCATGTAACGATCGGCCCGTGGAGGTGTCGGGACGCATCCTGATCGTCGACGACGAGGCCTCGATGCGCGAGTTCCTGTCGATCTGCCTGCGCCGCGCCGGCTACGCGGTCGAGCCGGCTTCGGGCGGTCCGGAGGCGCTCCGAAAGCTCGACGGCGATAGCGACTTCGACGTGGTCGTCACCGATCTCAAGATGCCGGGCTCCGGTGGTCTCGACGTGCTCGACGCGGTCAAGAAGCGCGCACCCTCGACCGAGGTCATCGTGATCACGGCCTACGCCACGCCCGAAACCGCCATCGCGGCCATGAAGCGGGGCGCCTACGACTACCTGACCAAGCCCTTCAAGGTCGACGAGATCGAGGTCGTGGTCGCGCGCGCGATGGAGAAGCGCGCGCTGGTGCGCGAGAACCGCCTCTTGCGGGCCGAGCTCAAGGGGCAGTACCACCTGGACCGCCTGGTCGGCAAGTCGGCGGCCATGGCGCGCGTGTTCGATCTGGTGCGCAAGGTGGCGGCGGCCAAGACCAACGTGCTTATCACCGGCGAATCGGGCACCGGCAAGGAGCTGGTCGCACGCGCGCTCCATCAGATCGGCAGTCGCCCCGACGGGCCGTTCGTGGCCGTCAACTGCGGCGCCATTCCGGAAGCGCTGCTCGAGAGCGAGCTGTTCGGCCACCTGCGCGGCGCCTTCACGGGCGCCGATCGCGATCATCCGGGCCTGTTCGTGGCCGCCTCCAGCGGGACCCTCTTTCTCGACGAGATTGGTGAGCTGCCGATGGCGCTGCAGGTCAAGCTTCTGCGGGCGCTGCAGGAGCGCTCGGTGCGCCCGGTGGGCGGCTCGACCGAGCGTGAGGTGGACGTGCGGGTGGTGGCGGCGTCCAACCGCGACCTCGAGGGTGAGGTCGAGCGCGGCGCCTTCCGGCAAGACCTCTATTACCGGCTCAACGTGATCCAGATCCAGATGCCGCCCCTGCGCGCGCGGCGCGACGACATCCCGCTGCTGGCGCACCTGTTTGCCGAGCGTTACGCGGCCGAGCTGGGCAAGCCGGTGCCCATTCTGGCGCCCGACGCGCTGCGCGCACTGTGCGAGTACGACTATCCCGGCAACGTGCGCGAGCTGGAGAACCTGGTCGAGCGTGCGGT
>DATFWX010000021.1:0-57334 GCA_035258845.1 Polyangia bacterium
GCGAATCACCATCGGAGCGTCAGAGCGACCGATCCGGGACCAGCCGACAGATGGGCTCGCGCACGGGCAAGCTGCTTGGCGCCGCGATGCCAGAGCATGCCGCCCCCGATTCCGACTAAAGCCCCAAAGAGCACGACAGTCGCCGGCTCCACGTAGCGAAAACCGCTGAAGGCATCGCAAAGAGCGGGGCCAAGATTGAGCGGGTCGGCGCTGGATGCTGGTCTGCAGTTGGGAGGGTGCGCGGCTTCGTAGCCGATCCAGGCCCAACCGAACGTGGTTGCCGCCGCACCAATCACTGTGATCACGATTCCGGTCTCCTTGAGGCTCTTGGCCTCTCGAATCGGCGGCGAATCGGTCAACAGGAGATTGGAGCCCGACGGCATTTGACCCGCGTGCAGAAGCATTTTCTCCCGGGCTTCTTCTACCGTCTGTGCGTGGGTCACTCGGGGCCACAGCATTCCCGCACAGGTAACCAATAAGAGATTCAGTCGCAGCATGCCTCGCTGCTCTGCAACCCGCATACCCGACGCGATAACAATCGCTTGGCTCAGAGGCGCGGCGGGCTCTCCGACAGAAATGTCGCAGCGTGATGGAGACCCTCCCAAGTCACGCGGTCGCGCGGCCCGAGACCTCCGCGCCCGGCCGCGCGACGTGCAGGATGGCCAGGCTGAGCGCGCTGTCGAGATCGGGCGCGATTGCGAAGCGGCCCCGCTCGGGCGTCAGGCCGGCCCGCGCGATGACCTGGGCCGGCTGCGGGTTGAGACCGGCCAGGATCACCTTGTGCCCCGATTTCTTGAGCCTGGCCAGCACGCTCTCGAGCGCCACCAGGCCGGTCGCGTCGATCGCGGGCACCTGTCCCAAGTAGAGAATGATTGCCTGCGGCTCGCGGCCGGTCGGCACCACGTCGATGACGCCCATCGCGCGCTCGGCTGCGCCAAAGAACAGCGGGCCCGCCACCTCGTACAGCCGCACGCCGGCCGGCAGGTCGAGCTTGGCCATGGTGCCCGCATCCAGCCTGGTGTGCGTCAGCTCGGCCATGCGGCGCATGAACAGGAGCGCGGCCAGCACCACCCCCACCGACACCGCCAGCACCATGTCGAACAGCACGGTCAGCGAAAAGCAGGTGATCAGCACGATGGCGTCGCTGCGCGGCGCCACCCGCAGAATGTGCAGAAAGTGGCGCGCCTCGGCCATGTTCCGGGCCACCATCAAGAGCAGCGCGGCCAGCGCCGCCATGGGCAGGTAGCCGACCAGCGGCGCCAGCGCGACCGTGCACGCCAGCACGAACAGCGCGTGCAGCGTCGAGGCAATGGGCGAGCGCGCGCCCGCGCGGATGTTGGTGGCCGTGCGCGCCAGCGCGCCCGTCGCCGCGATGCCGCCGAAAAACGGGCACAAGAGGTTGCCCAGCCCGAGCGCGAGCAGCTCCGAGTTGGGATCGTGCTTGGTTCCGGCCATACCGTCGGACACCACGGCCGCCAATAGCGACTCGATGGCGCCCAGCATCGCGATGGCGAAGGCGGCCGACAGCAGGGCCTGCACGGTTGCGAAGTCGAGGTGCAGGGGCTGCCCGCCCGCGCCGCCCATGCGCCAGGGCAGAAGGGGCAGCGGCGGCAGCGGTGGAATGCCTGCCACCTCGCGCCCGCCCACCACCGAGTGAAACCGCGAGCCGATGGTCGCCACGTGAAAGCCGGGCACGTAGCGCGCGGCCACGGCAGCCGCGACCCCGGCCAGAACCAGCGCCAGCAGCGGCGCCGGGATGCGCTTGATGAGTCGCGGCAGCACGGCCAACAGCACGAGCGTGAGCACGCCGACCGCGATCTCCCAGACCGAGAGGCTCGCGCGCGACTGCCACATGACCTGCCAGCGGTCGAGATAGGACTCGGGCGCGCGCACAAGCTGCAGCCCCAGAAAATCTTTGAGCTGCAGGGTCGCGAGCACGATTGCGATGCCGGCCGTGAAGCCGGTCGTGACCGGATGCGGAATGTACTGGATGAGGCGGCCCAGCTTGGCGGCGCCCATTCCGATGAGCAGCAGGCCCGCCAGCGCGCCCGCGATCAGCAAGCCGCCGAGGCCAAACTTGCCGACGATGGGCGCGAGCACGACCACGAACGCCGCCGTGGGCCCGGTGACCTGGCAGCAGGTGCCGCCCAGCAGCGCGCACACGACGCCGGCCACGATGGCGGTGTAGAGGCCATACTGCGGCGCCACCCCGGACGCGATCGCGAGCGCCATCGAGAGCGGCAGCGCAACCACGCCCACCACCAGCCCGGCCATCAGGTCGGCGCGAAAATCGGCGACCGAGTAGCCCGCCTTGAGCCGGGTGCGCAGCCCGTAGGCGAGCGTCGAGGGAACTGCGGTCAGGGCGTCCAGATAGCGACGCGGCATCGATCGGGCCCCGACCAGGGTAACATGGACACATGCTAGGATGGCTCCTGATCCTGATGGCACAGATGGCGGGTCACGCACACGGTGGACAGCACGGCAACCCCGAGGATCTGGCGGACTACATCGCCAAGATGGAGGACCCGGCCCGCGCCGGGTGGCAAAAGCCGGCCGAGGTCGTGCGTGCGCTCGCGCTTCGGCCCGGTCAGGTCGCGTGCGACATCGGGGCCGGACCGGGTTACTTCGCGCTGCGGCTCGGGCGCGAGCTGGGCGAGCGCGGCCAGGTGTGGGCGGTCGACGTCGAGCTGCGCATGCTGGAGGTGCTGCGCACGCGCATTCAGCAGGCGGGCGCACGCAACGTGACGCCCGTGCTGTCGCTGCCGGCCGACCCGCTGCTGCCGGCGGGCGCCTGCGACCTCATCCTGATCGTCGACACCTATCACCATTTTCCCGACGGGCCGGCCTATCTGCGCCGCCTGATCCGCTCGCTCAAGCGCGGCGGTCGCATCGTCAACATCGACTTCCACAAACGCGAGCTGCCGGTCGGACCGCCGCTCGAGCACAAGGTCGCGCGCGAGGATTTCTTGAAGCAGGCCGAGGCGGCCGGGCTGCGCCTGGACGCCGAGCCCACCTTCCTGCCCTACCAGTACTTTCTGATTCTCAGGCCGCGGTAGAGGCGCGCGCTTCCCGATAAAACCCGTCCAGCGTGTCCTTGTACTTGGCCTCGATCACCTTGCGCTTGGGCTTGAGGCTGGCCGTCAGCTCACCGGCCTCGACCGTGAAGTCGCCGGGCACGATGGCAAACTTCTTGAGGGTCGCGTAGCTGGGCAGGCCCGCGTTCAGATCGCCCACCGCCCGCTCGACCAGCGTGCGCACGTCCGGGTGGGCCACCAGCTCGCTGTCGGGCAGCGCGCCCAGGCCGTGCTCCCCGGCCCAATTCTTGACTGCCTCCAGGTCGAGCGTCACCAGCGCGCTCACGAAGTTGCGGCTGTTGCCGTGCACCAGCACCTGGCTGACATAGGGGCTGAGCGCCTTGAGCTTGTTTTCCAGCTCCTGTGGCGCCACGTACTTGCCGCCCGAGGTCTTGATCAGATCTTTCTTGCGGTCCGTGATGAACAGAAACCCATCCGCGTCCAGATGGCCGATGTCGCCGGTGTGCAGCCAGCCCTCGCTGTCCAGCACCTCGCGGGTTGCCTGCGGCTGGCGATGGTAGCCTCGCATGATGCCCCGGCTCCGGATCAGGATCTCGCCGTCGGCCTGCGCGCACTTCAGCTCGGTGCCGGGCAGCGGCAGCCCGACGCTGCCGAAGCGATACCGATCGGGCCGGTTGACCACGCTGGCCGCGCTCGACTCGGTGAGCCCGTAGCCCTCGCAAATCAAGACCCCGGCGGCGTGGAAGAATTGGGCGATGTCGCGCGACAGCGGCGCCGAGCCCGAGATGAACAGGCGCAGCCGGCCGCCCAGCCGCGCGGCCAGCTTGTCGAACACCAGCCGACGCGCGAGCGCATGCTGGAGCGCGAGCAGACCTTTGGACGACTTGCCCTCCTGCGCGCCCGCCACGATCTTGTTGTGCAGCTTCTCGAAGATGCGCGGGACCGCACACACGAACGTGGGATGGAGCGCGCCCAGGTTGTCGACCAGCTTGTCGATGCGTCCGTCGACCGCGGTCGGAAACCCGACCTCGAGCTGCGCCGCCAGCAGCACCTTGCCGAACACATGCGCGAGCGGAAGCCACAGATAGTGCAGGTCGTCGGGGCGCAAAAGCTTCAGCGCCGCGATGGCCTCGGCCTCGTACACCCAGCAGTCGTGGATCAGCTCGACGCCCTTGGGCGTGCCGGTGGTGCCCGACGTGTAGACCAGCGTCGCCAGCGAGCTCTTGCGCACCGCGCGCGCCCGGCGCTCGAACTCGTCCGGGTGTGCGCCGTCCCAGGTGCGCCCGCGCTCGGCCAGGTCGTGAAGCGTCATCACCCAGCCGTCGGGGCTGGCCCGGCCGTCGAGCGTGACCACGTGTTTGAGGCCGCGCAGCCGATCCCGGGCAGCGACAAGCTTGGCCACCTGCGCGTCGTTCTCCGCGAACACGCACACGGTCTCCGAGTCGGACAGGATGAATGCGCACTCGTCGGGCGTGTTGGACGGGTAGATGGTGGTGGTGGCGCCGCCCGCGCATAAAATGGCCAGGTCGGCCAGGATCCACTCCAGCCGCGTGCCCGACAGGATCGCGCACCGCTGCTCGGCGGCGACCCCAAGCGCATGCAGGCCGCACGCGAGCGCGCGCACGCGCTCTCCCACATCGTGCCAGCTCAGGCTCTCCCAGCCGCCCGCGGCCGTCGGAACGCGAAATGCCTCCGCGTTGGGCGAGGTCGCGATGCGCGCGAGAAACAGCTCGGGAACCGTTTCAGCCATGAGATCCTCCGGGCTCGGCTGCGAGCGCAAAGCGCACGCGCTCGCGCTCCTTGGAAACTTCTGCCTCGTCGATGGGGCGCGGCTCGCGAAAGGACGCCATCAGGTCGGGCTCCCAGCGATACGGCGCCTGGTTCATCTGCACGCGACCCTCGGCCACCGCAGTGGTGACCTGGGCCAGCGGCAGGCGCCCGAGGTCGCGCGTGAGCGCCTCGAATCGGCCCTGCCGCGCCGGCTCGATGAAGCGGAACCGGCGCCGCGCAACGTATGCAGTGTGATAGTAGGCGGGCCGAAAGGCCAACCCGACCAGCCCCAGCCGTTCGGCGACGCGCGTGAGCAGCGCACCCATTTCACGCGCCAGCCCCAGGCCCGGCGCCTCCTGACCGGGCAGCCGGGGCCGCTTTTCGCCAAAACGCGCACGCGGGTTGCGCAGGCTGAGCCAGTGGATATAGAGCAGCTCGTCGGGGCCCACCTTTTCGCGGTCGAGCGCGCACTCCACGAGCAGGTGCTCGTCGGTGCCGCCGGCGGCGCAGCCGAACAGCCGCGCGCGGTCGCCCTGGCCGGCCACCGAGTCGATCACGACGCGAAAGCGGCCGTAACCCAGCCGCTCGAGCAGCGCGAGCACGCCAAATTGATGCAGCGCGTACTCGATGCCGTCGGCCGTGTAATAGCCGAGCAGGCTGGGGCTGCGATGCGGCCGTTCCATGAGCTGCGCCTCCAGATCCTCCTGCGTCAGCTCGCCTTGCTGGTGCAGCCGGGCCGGCTCGAGCCCGGCCGAGATGGCTGCAAAATGGAGGCTCATCGGATCGGGCTCGCTCGGTACCGGCTCGGTGGAGGCGCGGGTGAGCGCGAGCGCGGTGCCGGCCAGAACGCGCCAGGCGTCATCGTGGTAGCCCCCGCCGGGCAGCCAGACGGTGGGAATGCCGTCGAGCGCTTCGGCCACCCGCAGATCGCGCCGGCGGGCACCGTCGAGCGTGAGGCCCAGGCGCCCGAATCGGTCGCCCGCCAGCACGTCGCCGCCCGCAACCACGAAGGCCAGGTGCGGCCGCGGCATGCGCGCCAGCAGGCCCTCGAGCGCGGCCAGATAGGCCGGATCGTCGATACCGGGCGGCAGCAGGACCTCGTCGGCGCCCTCGACCTGGCCCCAGTCGGAGCCCGACAGCGAGCCCAACCAGGTGAGCGGGTCGCCCTGCAGGCAGGCCGCGGTGCCATCGGGCGGGTGGGCGTCGAGATCGAGCACGGCCGCGCGCTCGCCGAATCCGTCCGCACGCAGCACCGCCAGCGCCACCGCAATGTCGTTGAACGCGCACAGCCCACCGCCCCGATCGGGCGCCGCGTGGTGAAAGCCGCCCAGGAGGTTGAGCGCAGCGCCGCCCGCGGCCAGGCACTCGCGAGCAGCCGCGACCGTGCCCCCGCAGGCCATGCGCACCGTGCGCAGCACCTCGTCGACCACGACCTGCGACGGATCGACGGCGAAGATGCGGGCCAGCATGTCGGGCCGCGCCAGGCCTTCCAGATAGGGCCCGATGTGAACGCGCTCCAGATCCGCATACGAAACCGGCACCGGGGTGCGCAGGTCGGCCGGGTCGAGCAGGCGCCGTGCGGTCAGATACCACACCGCCAGGTCGGCGCGCCGCAGGTCCAGGCTGCCCGGCTCGTCGAGCGCTGGCAACGGCAGCCGGTAGGAGGGGTGATACCAGATCGGAACCGGCCGGCTGCGCCAGCGCGCCCGCAGAAGATGAGCCAACCCGGTCACGCGCTCATCCTAGCTCAAGAAAGCGCTCGCGCGGCCGATGATCCAGTCACATGCGGTGCAGTCAGAAGTACCACCGGCGAATCAAGCGGAACCTGAAGGTTTTCCGCCGCTTCACTCGCTTCGTGGCAGTCTGGCTGGGCGTCAGCGGCCCGGCCCTGGAGCTGCGCGACTGCCCGCACTGCTCGAGCACGCTCGCAATGCGCCTGGTCAACGGCCCGCAGCCGCCCCCGGGCTGAAACGCCGTCGAAACCAGCGCGCCAGAGCGGTCAGGGCGCGGCGCAGGCGGCGCAGAACCGAGCGCGCAACCTCGCGCCGCAGGTCGACCAGAAGGTCGCGCGCCGGCTCGAGCCCGCGCAGCACGCCGTCGAGCAACGCGAGCGCGCGCACCAGGGCGAGCAGAGCCGGTTCCATGCGCAGGCGATGCCGCCGCCCCAGAGCCACCATCTGCGTGAGCACGCGCGCACCGGTGCCGGCCTGGCGGCTGGTCGCGACCAGCGCCATCACGTCGCGCTCGAGCTGCCCGCGATCGATGCCGGGCGCGCGCCCATCGGGCGACAAGGCCAGAACTGCGCTGGCCAGCTTGGGGCCGCGGCCCAGCACGAGCGCCCGCACCAGCCGCGAAAGCTCCCGGCGCAGCGGCCGCTCCAACGTCTCCACGGCGCCCAGATCGAGCAGCACCACGCGGCCCTCGCGCACCAGAAGGTTGCCCGGGTGCGGATCGGCGTGGAACACCCCGTGCTCCAGGATCTGGCGCACGAAGGCCCGCAGCAGGCGCACTCGTATGCGGCCGCGCTCGGGCGGGGCCAGGTCCGACAGTCGGCGCCCCTGGACCTCCTCCATCACCAGCAAGGTGGCGCGCGTCCACTCGGCGTGGATGCGCGGAACGCACACCTCGTCGGCGTCGCCGAGCAACGCGGCCAGGCGGGCCGCGTTGGCGGCCTCGTTGCGAAAATCCAGCTCGGCGTGGATCGAGCGCTCGAACGCGGCCACCAGCGCAGCCGGATCGAGCGCCCCGATCTCGGGCGAGGCCTCGGCCAGCAGCCGGGCCACCAGCCGCATGATGGCCAGATCGGCTTCGATGGTGCGGGCGAGCCCGGGCCGCTGCACCTTGACCACCACCGGCGTGCCCGCGCGCAGGCGCGCGCGATGGACCTGCGCGATCGACGCCGCAGCCAGCGGCAGCGGATCGAAATGCGCAAACACATCATCGAGCGGTCGACCCAGCGCCTGCCGGACCGCGCGCACCGCGGTGCGCGGCGGCAGCGGACGGACCGAGCTGTGCAGGCTCGCAAGCGCACGGGTGACCGGCGGCGTGAAGATGTCCTCGCGCGTGGCCAGAAGCTGGCCCAGCTTGATGTAGGTCGGTCCCAGATCGGCCAGCACGCGCGCCACGCGCAGCGGCAAGCGATCGTCGGCCCGGGCGGCGCGCGCCTCGGCGGCGGCGGCTTTGGGTAACCCGGCCAGGCCGATCCCGATCCGGGACACCAGCTCACCAAAGCCGTGACGCGCCAGCACCAGCGCGACCTGCTGCAGCCGGCGCGCGGGAACCAGCCAGCCCCGCTGAGCTAGATTCATCGGTCGGGCCTCTCCGATTCTCGGAGACTGTTCAGCCATCGGTCAGCGCCGATTCGTGAATTGAGGGGGTTCGCGCGCACGGGATCGCGTTGGCACGTGCGAGCAAGCGCCGTGCCACGGTTGGGCTACGGGTGGGGCCATGGTATCCGCGGCGCGTCCGGCAGCTCGTGCCCGGCCGCGCGCAGCAGGCGCCGGCAGCGCGCGCACAGATCGTATTCCTGATCGGTCGAGGTGACCCGGCCCTCGGCGTCGTTCATCAGGCAGCCCGCGCTCGTGCAGTGATCGAGACCCAGGGTGTGGCCGACTTCGTGCACCGCAACCTTGGCCAGACGCTGGCGTGCATGCAGGGGCCCACTCGCCTTGCGCGCACACCGGAACGACGAGATCACGCTGGCGCCGCCGTCGATCTCGCCCAGGCCCAGCACGCCCCAGTCCTCGATCGAGCCCTTGCTGGTGGAGATGTCGACGCCAGTAAGCCCGATCACGCGCACGCCGTCTTTGGGCAGACGCGCGGCCAGAAAGGGCAGCAGCTTCTCGGCGCGCCAGCGCTTGCGGGGCGCGTAGAAGGCCGCCGCCGGCAGATCCATGCGGGGCAGCGAGCGCACCGGAAGCCCGTACAGCTCGCGCAGCGCGGTGGCGACCAGCGCGACGTCCGGGTCCGGCAGCGCCGCTCCCAGCGGCTGCAGATAGAGGGTCGTCCGCGGCGCCGTCGGAGCGAGGAGCGCCCAGGCCGTCGCCAGCGTGCAGGCAAGCATGCCCGGGTAGTCTAGCGCGTGATCACGAACGGCGCGCAGGCGCGGGGTCGGGCCCGCGGCTGGCCGCACGCGCAGCCGCGGCGAATCATACGGATAGCGGCCGGCGGCCCCCTTATGCCATGCTCACGCCCGTTCGCATGCACACGAAAGATCGCAGATGGAAAGCGAAGCCCACGTCGTTCTGAGCGGCTCCGGCGTGCGCTTCCCGGTGTTCGTGGGAGCGCTCGAAGCGCTCGGGCAAGCCGGGGTGACGGTGCGGCAGGTGGTCGGCACCTCGGGCGGCGCGCTGGTGGGCGCGTTCTTCAAGGTCGGCGTGCCGCTCGACGAGATCCGGCGCCTGGTCGAGAACACTGACTTCCGCAGCGTCGCTTCGTGGAGCCTGCTGGGCCTGGCGCTGCTGCCCATCCGCGGCTATGTCAACGGAGGCGAGCCGCTGCGCGCCCTGCTGCGGCGCTACTTCGGCGCCCGCACTTTCGCCGACGTGCCCGAGTTTGGCGCCGTGGTCAGCGACCTCACGCACGAGCAGACGCTGGTGTGCCACGCCTCCACCACGCCCACGCTCTCGCTGGTCGACGGCGTGTATGCGAGCGCGGCCACGCCGGTCGTGTTCGAGCCCTTCTCGTCGGAGCGCGGGGTGTGGGTCGACGGCACCGTGCGCTATGACTTCGCGCTCGACTGGCCGCATCTGCACGACGGCCGGCCCGTCCTCGGGGTCAAGGTGCGCTCGCCCTACAGCGCGCCCCGCAGCAACTCGGCGCTCCAGATCGTGCTCGCGACCGTGGCCAACCTGATCGACGCCAACGACCGCAAGCATATCGACGATGCGACCTATGCTCGTTACGTCGACGTCACCTCGCCCGTGCACTCGTTCGATTTCAGCGTCAACCGGGCCCAGCGGCAGGCGATGGTGCAGGCCGGTTTCGAGGCCGTCTGGGCCGGCCTGGCCGACGTGCTGGCGGCCGCGCGCGTGCACGCCGCCGGGTAGCTACGGCACCTCGACCGCGCCGGCCGTGCAACCGTCGGGCTGGCGGCGCGGTTGGCCGCGCTGATCGGTGGGCGGGCAGGCCCGACCAATCCCGAGCGCGGGGCTGCCAGCCGGCGGGACCATCGTCTGCGTGGGGCCGCCGTTGGGGGCGAGCGCGCCCAGGTTGGCGTCGGCGAAGCGGATGCCGGTCACGCACGCGTCATCGGGCGCGCCCCCGACCAGATGGTTCTGCGGCCACTGTAGATCGCTCGTGGCCGTGCCGTCGCTCACGCCCTGACACGTCATGGGCGAATTGGCGTCGCGCGACGTGTTGTTCCAGAAAATGCTGTTGTTGATGATGAAGCGCAGCCCGCCCGCAATGGCGGCCGCGAAGAAGCCCGCGCCGCCGTCCGAGTGATTGTTGGCGAACGTGCAGTTGGTGATGGTACCGCCGCCGCTGAAGATCGACATCGCGCCGCCGATCCCCATCAGGGCGCTGTTGCCGGCAAAAGTCAGATTCGTAAAGTCGATGTTGGTGTCGTCGGCCTGGATCGCACCCGCACCCTGCGCCGAGTTGTTGGAGAAGGTGCTCGCGCTGATGAACAGATCGCTGTTGTGGAAGTAGAGCGCGCCCCCGCCCTTGGCCGCATTGCCGTCAAAGCTCGACTGATCGATGCGCGTGGTTTGGCGATTGATGTCGGGCGTACGAAACACCGCGCCCCCGAGCGCGCCCGCCTGGCCGCCCTGAAACACGTTGCCGCACAGCGTGACCGCGAACTCTTCACCGCCGTCCATCACCACCGCGCCGCCGTTGCCCCCGTCGCCACTCTCGCCGCCGCCGACCGCGCATTGCGGGTCGATGTAATTGGCCCCGCTCCCGGTCGCGTGGTTGCGCAAAAACACATTGCCGACCAGCGTGAGGTTGCTGTTGAGCGAGCCCACGGCCCCGCCGTTGGAGGCGGTGTTGTCCTCGAATCGGCTGCCCACGATCGTGACCTCGAGCGAGCCCACCGCATACACGCCGGCCCCGGCCACGTCGGGCCCGCGCTGGGCGCCCTGGTTGCCTCGGAAGGTGACGTCGACGACGTGCAGGATGCCGTCGCGCACGAAGATGGCGGCACCACCGCCGTCGATGTTGAAGCCCTGCGAGCACGGGGGCGGTGCGGGCGGAATCGGGGTGCCGGTCGCCTTGCCGCCGATCAAGGTCAGGTGCTGCAGCGCCACCCTGGTCCGGGTGGCCCGGTAGTTGGGCGAGTAGAAGCGCAGAAGACGCGTGGTGCCGCCCCCATCGAGCGTGATGATGCCGCCGCCGTCGAGGATGGTGTCCTTGTCGATGGGCAGCTCCTGTTCCGCGCTCAGCCGGATGGTGGCCGGGCCCCCGCAGTTGAAGGTGATGACCCCGCCCGCCCGGACCGCGCCCGCGAACGCCTGCTCGGTACAGGAGGCGGGGGTGCCCGAGCCGACCACCGAGGTCGGGCGCGAGACATCTTGGGCCCGGATCGGGATCGTGCAGGTGGTGCTCGGGGGCGGCGGACTGCCGCCGTCGGGCCCGGAGCCGCTGCCATCCGCGCCCGCGGGACCGTCGGGCAGGGCGCCATCGCGGGGCGTGGAGCCGAGATCGCCGTCGCAGCCGGTTGACAAGATCATCCACCACGCGACAACGAGCGGCCTGATGACCGCAGTCATCGCACGATCATACTGCAACTGGCTGTCCAAGAATGGTCAGTCGGATATTGTGTGGACAGCGATGACAAGTACTTGTCGGTCGGCGCGAGACTTGCTCCACTCCCGACGGCAGTATGCGCGTGCGTGGGCTTGGCTTAGGACTTTGGCTCGGGCTTGGCTTGGTAGCTGTTGGCTGCGCCGCGGAGGTGGCGTCAGGGCCGGGAACGCCTGACTCTGGCCGCCCCGCGGACGCTGCCCCCTTCCCAGACTCAGGCAGCCCGGTCGACAGCTGGAGCCCGGGCGACGTCATCAACCGGGGAGATGCGAGCCCGCCGCCGGACGGGGCGACCGCGCGCTTTTTGTGTGACCTCCAGCCACCTCCAGGCGCCGTCCAACCGCAGCCCCCGCCACCGTATAGCGGCGGGACCTGTCCTCAGCTGGTCGCCGGCATGAATCCGATCATCAGCACGGGCCACATGCGCTCGTTCCTGATGGTGCTGCCCGCCAACTTGCAGCCCAGCGAGCGTCTGCCGCTCCTGTTCATGTGGCACTGGCTGCGCGGCAGCCCCGAGGATTTCTTGCAAAAAGGAGAGGTCCAGCAGGCCGCCGATCAACAGCGCTTCATCGCCGTCCTGCCCTACTCCGAGGGCGCCACGCTGCTGGGCTCGTTCAATCTCGATTGGCCTTTCGACATCACGCAGCCGTCCAGCCGCATGGACGAGGAGTTCAGGTTCTTCGACGACATGCAGGCCTGTGTGCAGGGGCAGTTCAATGTGAACCCGAGCTGCGTATCCACCGTGGGCGTGAGCGCGGGCGCACTGTTCACCGATCAGCTGGCGCAGGCACGCAGCCAGCGCCTGGCTTCCTTCATCTCGCTCTCGGGTGGCGTCGGCGCCTCGATCATCAAACCCTGGAGTGGCTCGATGCGCCACCTGCCCGGGATCGTGCTGTGGGGCGGCGACGGTCCCCCCACCATGGACGGAGTGCGCGACTTCCTGGGCTGCTTCGGCATCGGCATGGACTTTTCGAACGCGTCGCGCGAGCTGGAGACGCACCTCACGCAAGAGAATCACTTCATGATCGAGTGCATCCACAACTGCGGCCATGTCGAGCCGCCGATCAATGCGCAGCCCGGGGAATCCAAGTACGCGGGGCTCTGGGGCTTCGCGTTCAACCATCCGTACTGGCTGACCCCCGGTACCTCGCCTTATCAGATGAGCGGCCTGCCGGTCGAGCTGCCGCCCTGGTGCGGGATGGGTGCAGGCAGCGCCACGCCCCGCTCCGGGCCCGGCTGCCCGCCACCCACGAATCCCTGCCCCTGAGCGAATCCAAAATTATTCCGTCGCATTAGCCGCGAGTGAAGAAAACTTGTCGATCCGGCGCCGGCCGGTTCGATGATCCTGGAACCAACCAAGGAGACCGCCATGAAGCTCTATTACCATCCGGTTTCGCCGAATTCGCGCAAGCCGCGCCTGGTCGCGCGCGAGCTTGGTCTCACGATCGAGGAGCAGCTGGTCGATCTGCTCAAGGGCGAGCAGAAGACGCCCGAGTTCCTGGCCTTGAACCCCAACGGCAAGGTTCCCCTGCTCACCGACGGCGACCTGCGGCTGTGGGAGTCCAACGCGATCTGCCTCCATCTGGCCGGGACGAAGCCGGGCACGACCCTTCTGCCCGAGGATCGGCGTGGTCGCATCGACATTGCGCGCTGGCAGTCGTGGGAGCTGGCGCACCTTACGCCCGCCATCGGCAAGCTGCTCTCCGAGAAAATCTTCAAGAAGCTGTTCGGCCGCGGCGAGCCCGATCCGGCGCAGGTCAAGCTGGGCGAGGAGCAGTTCCAGTTCTTCGGGGCGGTCCTGAACGGCTGCCTCGAGGGCCGGCGCTATCTGGTCGGCGATAAGCTGACCGTGGCCGATCTAACGGTCGCGCCCATGCTGGCCCTCGCGCCCTGGGTGGGGTTGGAGCCGCGCCAGTTCAAGCACGTCGGGGCGTGGCTGAGCCGGATCGAAGAGCTCGACAGCTGGAAGAGCACGGTGCCGCCGAAGCTGCCGATGTGAACCCGGCCGGCGCTGCGCCCGGCGCCGTCAGCTGGTGGGCGCAACCACCGCCGAAGCCGGTTCCTCGGCTGCCTCGTCCTCGAGCGTGGGCTGGGTTCCACCCTGGACCACCACCACACACCGATCGTCGCCCGGCGCCGCCAGATCGAGCGGCAGGCCCAGCTGATCGGCCAGGCTGGCCCCGATGATCACGAGATCGCCGACCGTCTTGAACGCGAGCTGGAACTGGCTGCGCTCGCTCAGCACATCGGTGTGAAGCCAGCGTCCCGAGCGCCGGCCGGCCTCCTTGAGCAGCGCGGTCAGCTCGGGCTCGGGCTCGATGCCTTCGCGCGGCACCACGATCACCTGCAGGTTGGCGTCCCGCTGCTGGCCCAGGCGGGTGGCCAGCTCGAGCGCGGCGCGCCCGTCGCGGCTGTGGTCGACCACGGCGAACAGCCGCTCCAGCTTGCGGTCGTGGCGGTGAATCACGATCGCCACGTGGGCGGGTTGCCCGGCTGCGCGCTCGAGCACCGCCTTGACCACGCCGCCGCGCGCGTCATGGCCGAACACGGGCCGATGAAACCCGATGATGATCCAGCTGGCATGCTCCTGGTCGGCCATGCGCAGGATGTCGGCGGCCGGATCGTCGGTCCACAGCGCGTGCCCGTCCAGGCGGGCGCCCCGGTTGCGGGCATGATCGAGCGCCTGCGTCAGGATGGCGGCGCGGGGCACATCGCGCTGCTCGACCTCGCGCAGGCCCGAGCGGATGCCGTTGCGCTGCCGCCGAACCAGGGCCAGCGCACGCGGCGGCGGCTCATCGGGCCGGGTGGCCGCGAGCGCGAGATTGACCAGCGGCACCAGCCCCTCGGGGTTGGCCAGCGGGACCAGGATCCCGCTGCGGCGCGGCTCGGGGCGCATCTGATCGAGCGCCGCCGCGGCCCGCTCGGGCCCGGCCCGGCTGGTGATCAGGTGGAGGATGGGGGTGGTCGCGAGCGTGGTGGTGACCGCCATCAGCACCAACATTGCGAACAGGGTGGGTGAGATCACGCCCAGCTCGAGCCCGATGTTGAGCACAATCAGCTCCATCAGGCCGCGCGTGTTCATCAGGATTCCGAGCGCGGACGCGTCGCGCCAGCGCAGACCGGTCAGGCGCGCCGCCACCAGGCTGCCCCCGAACTTGCCCACCGAAGCGACCAGGATGATGACGCCGCACAGCGCCCACTGGCTGGCGCCCGAGACCAGGCCGATCTGCGTGCGCATGCCCGTGAAGGCAAAGAAGGCGGGCAGGAGCAGCACCACCACCAGGTCTTCCAGCCGCTCGGTCAGCTCGCGCGCCATCCCGCTGTCGTGTGGGATCACGGCGCCGAGCGCAAACGCGCCGAAGACCGCGTGGATTCCGATCAGCTCGGTCGCCAGCGCCGACATCAGAAGCGCCACGCACAGCAGGGCCATCACGCCCTGGGTGAGCCGCCCGCGCGTGCCGTACAGCAGCGCCAGCCGGGTCATGGCCGGGCGCACCAGCACGATCATCACCGCGATGAAGCCGAGCGCCAGGCCAAAGGTCAGCACTGCTCCGGCGGCGCGGGCCTGCACCACGCTGACCACGAGCGCCAGCAGGCACCACGCGGTGACGTCGTCGACGGCGGCGCAGGTAAGCGCAATCACGCCCATGCGCGAGCGGTGCATGCGGCGATCGGTCAGGATGCGGGCCAGCACCGGAAACGCGGTCACCGACATCGACACGCCGAGGAACAGCGAGAAGCAGGTGAACGGGACGTCGCTCGAGGACAGGCGCGGGTAGAGCTTGAGCGCGAGCAGGGTACCCAAAAGGAAGGGCGCAATGATGCTGGCGTGCGAGATGGCGACCGTCGCGTGACCGCGCTTGCGCAGAAGCCGCGGATCGAGTTCGAGGCCGACCAGGAACATGTAGAGGATGACCCCGACCTGCGACAGCACGCCCAGAAACGGCGCCACGCTGGTGGGCAACACGAACGCGGAGGCGGCCGGCGAGAGCCGACCCAGAACCGAGGGCCCCAGCATGATGCCGGCCAGGATCTCGCCAATCACCGGCGGCTGATGCAGCCGTGCGAACAGGCTGCCGACCGCGCGCGCCATCACGATCACGACGACCAGCGCGAGCAGCACGTGCATGAGCGCATTGACCTGGCCCAGCGAGATGGCGCTGCCGAAGCCCGAACCGGGTGCGGGCGCCGGCGCTTGCAATTGCTCACCGACGTGGCGAATGACCAGATAGGCCACGACCGTGGCGGCGATCATCAGCCCGTAGACAATGAGCGTGCGGGTGCGGCCGGAGGTGTGGTCGGCAGTCTCCGTCATGCCCCGGCCCTGCGCGCGCCGCTCATAGCTCAATCATACCCGGTGCGGAGAAGTGCGATCGGTAAGCGCGCAAACGTTGCTCTGTGGCACGAATGTATCACGCCTCCGACGGGCGGACGCCCTCCATCCAGGCATGCCAGGCCAGAAGAGCCTCTCGTGCCTGCGTGAGCGCAGGATGGATCGAGTTGGCCTCGCGCAGAAAGGCTTGCGGCCCCAGCGCAATCGCGGCCCGCAGGACTGCGTCGAGCAAGCGCGTGGAACGCTTGAGCAGACGGCGCAGGCCCGGCGGTGCATGCAGCTCGATCGCAGACGAATTGGCCGCGCTCAGTGCGTCGCGTAAGTTGGAGAGCGAGCGGCGAAGCGAGTCAATCATGGGCTCACCTCCGCTGTTGTGAATCTATGCACGAAGAGGGAGGTGGCAAGCTTTTCGCGCGCAGGCGCGCTCCATCAGGGCGCGCCGAACCCGTGCTCGCGCAGGATCTTCTGCGCCACCGGCGTGGACAGAAAAGTCAGAAATGCGCGCGCGCCGGCCGCGCTGTCACCGCCCCTGGTCACGGCCACGACGATCTCGGTGCGGGGCGCCCAGTCGCCACGCGCCTGGTCGAGCAGCACGACATCCTCGATGCCGCGGATATCGGTGCGGTACACGATAGCGGCCGCGACCTCGCCCCGGCGCGCGTAAGCCAGCACGGCCGCCACGTCGCCGCCGAACACCATGCGGCCCTCGAGCGCTTTCCACTTGCCGAGCTTTGAAAGCGCCGCCCGCGCATACTGGCCCACCGGTACCGAGTTGGGCTCACCCACCGCGAGCAGCTCCCCCTTGGGCAGCTTGTCCAGGGTCGCGAACGTGAGCGGCCGGCCGCCCTTGGGACCGATCAGCACGAGCTGGTTGGTCGCGATCACCCGGCGCGTGGCGGGATCGGCCAGGCCGGCTTTGATGAGCGCGTCGACCGGGTCGGCGCTGGCGAACAGCACCCCGTCAATGGGGGCGCCGCCCTCGACCTGTTTGCGCAGGTCGCCCGAGGAGCCGTAGCTGACCACGGGCGCGGGCCCGCCATAGGCTTTGATGAGGGGAGGCAGAACGTTGCGCAGGCTGGCCGCAGCCGCCAGGGTGATCTCGCGCGCGGCCGCGCGCGTGCTCGGTGCGGGCGCCACCACGAGCGCCGCGATCAGCGCTTGCAGTATCCTTGCAGGTTGCATTGGCCGAGCGTGGGCGGGATCGGGCAGTCGGCGCCGGTCGTGCAGCGCAGCGAGCAGTACGAGCCCAGTCCGCCCATGAAGCACACCATACTCTGGCAGTCGGCGTTGCTGGTGCAAGGGGCGCCGAACACACCGGTGCCGGAAGCTCCCGCCTCGATGCCGGCGTCGGCGCTGGCCGGGGCGCCATCGCTCGCCGGCATCCCGCCCATCCCGCCCGAGCCGTCCGCGGACTGGCTCCGTCCCGAGTCGGGCGTGGGGCCGGGGCCGGGGTTGTAGACGCCCGGGTTACAGGCCGGAAGGGCCAGCGCGAGCGCCAGCGCGAGCAGACGGAAGCGCATTGCGGGCAGCTTCAGCAAGCGGCGTGCCGCAAGACGAATCGGCAGGTTGGGCGCGGCCGCGAGCGTGTCGCTGGGGATTCGTGTGCACAGGTTGGAACCCGCGCACCCACCGTATCAATACGGATGCGCTTCGGTGCCGTGCTGGATCTGAATCTCGCTGACCCCGCGCAGGCCCTCGCCCGGATCGGGCTGGCCGGCGCTCGACATCCAATTGAACTTGAGCTGGCCGCGCCGATTGAGGCGCAGCACCGGCAGCCGGGTCGCGTCGCGCCACAGCGCGGCCTCGATGGGCATCACGCGGCCACCCTCGCCCTTGAGGCGGACCACCGCCGCCTGGTCGTCCACCAGCGTGGACACCAGATCGCGTAGCGACCAACCCTCCCGCTTGCCCTCGCCCGAGTCGCCACGGACGGCCAGGCTGCGCACGCCGGCCAGCTGTGTGCGCGTCCAGGTGATGGGCGGAGCGCCGTCGACCACCACCATCAGTGCGATCTGTGCCTGCTCGAGCGGCGCCTGTGCCAGCGCGTCGTCGATGCGCACGCGCAGCGCTCGGATGCCCTTGAGCGGGCGCGTCAGATCGGCTGCCGGCCCACCGTTGTCGCCGCGGCCGTGAAACGCGCGCGCCCGATCGCGAGGCTGGATGGGCCCGACCAGCATCTCGCCATGCTGGTTGAGCATGAGCACGACCTCGCGACCCTCGCCCTTGGCGGCCGGCGCCACGAAGCGGGATGTGATGCCTTGCAGATCCTCGACCTCGAGCACGCAGCCGGGCCGCGCCAGCGCGCTGCCGAGCAGGGTCTGAAGGCGCCAGGCGCGCCGCCCGCCTTCGGCCCAGTCGGGGGCCCGCGCGTGCAGCGTGGCCGCGTCGATGGGCGCGACCGCTCGTCCGTCCACCTCGACCGGGATGCGCAGATCGGCCGGAATGTCGAGCGCGGCCGCACCATGGTGGCAAGCCGGCGCGAGCGCGAGCAGCAGCAGGGACAGCGCGCGCAGCGTCATGTCACCAGGATCAGCAAGCGTCGTGCCGCCCGCCCGGGCTGCATTTTCGTCCACGTTGCCGGGCTTCTCCGTACCAGTACGGTGGGTTTGCGGGCCCCGCTAGAAGACGACCGAGCAGCCGCCGTACAGTGGCGCCGGCGCTGCTGCCGAGCCCCCGGTGCCGCCGGACCCGGATTGCGGACCCCCGTCGGGCGGGGGCGGCGCTCCGCCCCCGTCGGGCCGCGGGACGCTCGCGTCCGCCGGCGGCGGCGGTGGCGGTGGGCTGGCGTCGGGTGGTGGCGGCGGCGGCGGCGGGCCGGAATCGGGCGGGGGCGGGCTCGCGTCCGTGGGCAGCGGGCTGGCATCCGGCATCGGCGAGGGCCCGCACGGGCCCAGCGGCTCTTGCGGGTCGCCCACCACCACCTGCACCACCCGCCCATCGGACCAGCCCAGCGAGCCGGCCCCGAACAGGTCCATCGCAGCCAGCGGGGTCGCGTCCAGAACCGGCCGCCCAGCCGCTTCCTCCACGCATAGATCCGGGCCCGCGTCCGCCACCTGCAGCACCACGCAGGATCCGTTGGCCGGATTGGTGACCCGCAGGTGGGTTCCGCAGCCGAACCGCTGTCGATCGGCGGCGTAATACCATTGCCCGTCGGCCAGCCGGCCCCCGCACGCCGTCGACTGGGTGTCGGATCCGCCCCCGAACGAGGTCATCACATACAGGTTGTCGCTGGGCTGGCTGGTGCCGAGCGTACCGTTGCACTGGTAGCACTGGCCGCCGTCGCACACGGTCAGCAGCGTTTCATGAGTGCCCAGCCGCGGCTCCCCGCTGCAGCTCAAGAGACCCAGGAACCCAGCGGTGACACCCCAGCGCAGCATCGATTGGGCCCAACGCAATCCAGGTGCCAGCTCCAACGCACGCAAGTGATGATTCCTGCGTTGGGCGACCGGGGAGTGGAGTGGGCATGCCGCTGACTGTCGTCGTCACAATCGGTCGCGCGCAGTGGTCACGGCGCCGAATCCCACAACCACGCGGCACCTCGCACCCCGCTGGCGTCCCCATGCCGGGGCGGCAGAAGGCGCGTCTGGACCTGATCCGAAAACACGTGGCGCCCCAGCAGCGGCGGCACATTCGTGTATAGCCGCGCCATCTTGGACAGGCCGCCCCCGAGGACGATCACGTCGGGATCGAGCAGATTGATCACGGTCGCCAACGCGCGTGCCATCCGATCTTCGTAGCGGCGCAGCGTGGCCTCCGCCGCCGGGTCGCCCTGGTCGGCGCGCGCGGCGATGTCGGCGGGCGCAAGCTCGTCGCCCGTGGCGGCCTGGTGGTCGCGCGCCAGCCCGGGTCCGGACAGATAGAGCTCGATGCAGCCGGTCTGGCCGCACCAGCAGCCGGGTCCCCCGAGCTCGCTGCCCTGCGGCCACGGCAGCGGGTTATGGCCCCACTCGCCTGCGATCGCGTTGGCGCCGTTCCAGATGCGGCCATCGATCACCACGCCGCCTCCGGTGCCGGTGCCCACGATGACCCCGAACACGCCGCGCGCCCCCGCCGCCGCGCCGTCGCGAGCCTCGGACAGCGCAAAACAGTTGGCGTCGTTGGCTAGGCGGAGCGGGCGGCCCAGCCGCGCGCCCAGATCGCGCCACAGCGGCTTTTGGTTGAGCCACACGCTGTTGCAGTTCTTCATCAGACCCGTGACCGGCGAAACCGCACCCGGCGTCCCGATGCCAACCCGCGTGTCCTGCCAGCCCAGCTCGCGCTCGAAGCCCTCGACCAGCTCGGCAATGGCAGAAATGGTGGCCGCGTAGTCGTGCGGCGTGGGGACGCGCCGCCGCAGCAGCAGCTCACCCGCGTCGTCGAGCGCGATGGCCTCGATTTTGGTTCCGCCCAGATCCACGCCGATGCGCATGGGCCTCATCCTAGCGTATGGTTGGCGCCATGGTTGGGCCCAAAGGAGCCGCATGACTGCTCGCGCCTGGGTGCGTGCTCGATCGGGGCCGCTGACGCCGCGCCAGATGAGCGCTGCGCTGACCCGCATCGCCCGCTTTGTGGGGCGCGCGCCCGCCCAGCTCGCGGTGTCGCGCATCGCGCAGCGCCAGGATCCATTTGCGGTCCTGGTCAGCACCATCATTTCGCTGCGCACGCGCGACGAGGTGACCGAGGTGGCGTCGGAGCGCCTGCTCGCGCTCGGAAAAACGCCGGCCGCTCTGGCGCGCATCCCGGCTGCCCGCATTGCACGGCTGATCTACCCGGCCGGGTTTTATCGGAACAAGGCCAAGACGCTGCGCGCGCTGGCACGCACGCTGATCGCGCAGCATGGCGGAAGCGTGCCCGACACGCTCGACGAGCTGCTGGCGCTGCACGGGGTGGGTCGCAAGACCGCCAATCTGGTGCTGACGCTGGGCTACGCCAAGCCCTCGATCTGCGTCGACACGCACGTGCACCGCATCTGCAATCGGCTGGGCTTTGTGCGCACCCGCGAGCCCGACCAGACCGAGCTGGTCCTGCGCGCGCGCCTGCCCCGGCGCTGGTGGCTCACCATCAACGACATCCTGGTGGCATTCGGGCGCGTCCACTGCGGCCCCCTGTCCCCGCGCTGCTCGAGCTGCCCGGCGCGCGCGCTGTGCCACCGGGTGGGCGTTCTGCGCAGCCGCTGAGCTACCGGTAGGGACCCGATGTCGGCGGCGCGCCCGCGCCCGGACGCCCGCGCACATGGTCGAGGTTGGCCCCGTCGAGCCGGGCCCCGTCCAGGCGCGCTCCCTCGAGATCGCACCGCTCCAGGTTGGCCTCGCTCAAACGGGCTTCCGAGAAATTCGCGCGCCGCAGATCCGATCTCTCCAGGTTGCACCCCGACAAATCGGCGCCCGACAGATCGGCGTCACGCAGATCGGTTCGTTCCAAGTTGGCGCCCGACAGATCGGCAGCCGCGAGCTTGGCCTCGCGCAGGTCGGCTTTTTCGAGATTGGCCCGGGCCAGCGTCGCCTGGGCCGCCTGCACGCCCCGGAGGTCGACGTCCTCGAAGTTGGCGCGCCCGCCGCGCGCGCGCTCAAGCCGCGCGGAACGCAGCTCGGCGTGCTCGAAGTTGGCACCCTCGATCAAGGCACCCGACAGGTCGGCACCCTCCAGACGTGCGTCCTCGAAGTTGGCGCCGCGCGCATGGGCGTCGACCAGCAGGGCCCGCTCGAGCTGCGCGTGCTCGAGATTTGCGCCGTCGAGCTCGGCCCCGGTCAGATCGGCGTTGGTCAGCTCGGCTTCCTCCAGGTCGGCCCGCCCGAGCTGGGCGCGCGCCAGGCTGGCCCCGGTCAGACGGGCCCCGCGCAGCTCGGCCCGTCGCAGATCGGCGTTCTCCAGCTGCGCGCCCGCCAGATCCACCTCTTCCTCCACTGCCTCCCCTAGCGCAGCGCACAGATCGTTCGCTTCCTCGGCCAGGTACAGCACCCGTCCATCTCGATGTCGAATCTCGATGCTCATGCCGTCTCTGTAACGCGGGCGCGTCGAGCCCGCCAGGGCCGCGCACGCCGATTGGTTTTGCCCGGCCCGCCAAAACCTCTATGCTGGGCGCCATGGCGCGTCCGCGCACGCAGGCGCCCTCGCCGACGTTTCTGATCCCGGCGCTCCTGCGCTACCTGCGCCAGCGGGGCGCCGATCCGACCCTTCTGTGCAACCGCTTCGGCCTCGAGCCCGCGGTCGAGCAGGCCGACCAGGCGGCGCTGACCGCGTTGGATCTGGACGCCCTGATGGCGGCGGCCGCGCAGCTTCTGGGTGAGCCTTTCCTGGCTCTCCGGTTGCCCGGCGAGCTGCCGCTCAAGCGCTATGGGCTCGCCGAGCTGGCCGCACACGCGAGCTCGACCCTGCGCGAGGCGCTGGCTCGGCTGGCCCGCTACGGAGCCCTGATCCATGCCGAGCTGGCGCTCGTGTTCGAAGAGGACGCCCAGGAAGGCCGGTTCCGGCAACCGACGCCGGGCCACCCGCGCGGGATCGGACGCTGTCTGCACGAGCTCACGCTCGCGCTTGCCCTCACGCAGTGCCGACGCCAGAGCGGGCGTCCACTGGCGGCGCTCCGGGTCTGGTTCATGCACGCGCGGCCGCCCCAGCTGGCAGCTCTGGAGCGCTTCTTTGGCACGCAGGCGCTCGACTTCGGCAGCGCCGACAACGGCGTGGCGCTCCCGGCCGCCGTGCTGGGCGCGCCCACGCAATCGGGCGACCCGCGCCTTCTGGCCACGGTGGAGGAGCTGGCCGAAGCCGCGCTGCGCGCACAGCCGGCGCCCCAGGACGTGGCGGCGCGCGTGGCCGCGCGGATGGGCTCCCTTTTGCCCGACCGGGTCAACATGGAGGAAGTGGCACGCGCGCTCGGCATGAGCCCGCGCACGCTGCAGCGACGGCTCGAGGACTCGGGTACGCGCTTCTCTGATCTGCTCGACGACTTGCGCGAGCGACTGGCCCGAACCTGGGTGGCCGACCGCGCGCTCCCGCTGGCCGAGGTCGCCTACCGACTCGGCTTTTCTGACCTGGCCACGTTCAGCCGCGCCTTCAAGCGCTGGACCGGCAAGCCGCCCGGGACTTGGCGCCGTTCGTGAGGTACGATCACGAGCATGGAACCCTCCACAGCGTCCTGTACCCACTTCAACGGCCGCGTCGAGCCACCGCGTGCCAATCAGTGCGAGGAATGCGGCTCCACGGTCAACCTGCGCGTATGCACGAGCTGCGGCCACGTTGGTTGCTGCGAATCCCAGCTCGGCCACAACACCGCGCACGCCAAGGCCAGCGGCCACCCGGTCATCAAGTCGCTACCGCTCGAGGAAGCGAAGTTTACCTGGTGCTACGAGTGTCACGCCTATTTGCGCTGAGCCCCCAGGTGCGCCTCTAGGAAGCGGGCGGCGCGCGCGCAGAAATCGACCTGACTCTCACGGTGCGAGAGCGAGTGACCCTCGTTGTCCTTGACCATGTATTCGACTGGCACGTGGCGGCGGCGCAGCGCGCTCACGATGAGGTCGGACTCCGAGCGCGGGACCCGCGGATCGTTCGCGCCCGCGTACACGAACAGGGGATCCACAATCCGCTCGACGTCGCGCAGCGGCGAGATCGACTCCAAAAAGGGCGCGTCTTTGTCGGGATCGCCGAACTCGAGCAGGAAGACCTGCCGGATCACGCCGCTGGTGGTGGCCATAAAGGTCTTGAGGCTGGCAATGCCGAACAGATCCACTCCGGCGCGGAATAGGTCGGGCCAGCGGGTGAGCGCAACCAGGGTGGTGTAGCCCCCGTAGCTGCCGCCGAAGACCACCATGCGATTCTTGTCGGCCCACGGCTGCGCGGCCGCCCAGCGCGCGCTGGCTTCGATGTCCTTGAAGGCGTCGAGCCGCTTGTGCCCGTTGTCGGCCTCTTCGAACGCGCGCCCGAAGCCGCCCGACCCGCGCACATTGGGCTCCACCCACACGTAGCCCTGGGCCAAAAAGAAGCGCGCGATCGGGCTCCAGCGGATCACCGAAGCACCCGCGGGGCCGCCGTGGTAGCTCATGATGACCGGATGCCGGGTGCCCGCGGCGCCGGTGGGCAGGAAGGCGTGAACCGGGATCTTGCCGCCATCGAATGCCTTGATCTCGGCCACCGACACCTCGAGCGGCGGCAGCGAAGCGAGCGCCGGCCGCACATCTTTGCGCAGCGGGGTCACCTGGCCGGTCTTGGCGTCGATCGAATAGGCGTCCGAGGGCTGACCAGGCGTCGACCAGATCAGGCCCACGCGGCGGCCGTCGTCGCTGAAGGTGCGGACGGCGCCGGCGCCGAGCGGTACCTGAACCCGCGCCCGCGGCTTGAGCGAGCGTGCGTCGAGTAGCCGCACTTCGTTGTGGTTGCCCGCGCCCACGGATACCGCGATCACGTCCCCATGCTTGGCGACCTCGAGGCTCTCAATCTCGCCGGTCGGGGGCTGGGTCTCGACATAGCGCGCCAGCTCTTTGCCGGTGGCCCGATCCAGCGCCAGCAGCAATCCCTGTTCGGCGCCGCCATCGGTGGCCACGAAGACGCGCGACCCATCACTGGAGAAGGCGGCGGCCGAAATCGACACCTTGCCGCTGGCGGGATAGAGGGTCCGGGTGGCCCCGGATACGAGATCCACGACCAGCAGGTAGTTTTCCGACCGGTTGGGAAGGCGCAAGAACAGGCCGTATTTGCCGTCGGGGCTGACGGCCTGCAGGAAGCCCGGCATATCGTCGCGATGCACGGTGCGCGCCGGTCCGGGCGCGGCCGTGGGCGCGGCATAGATCGAGCTGGCGGGGGCGTTCATGGCGCGTCCGCTGAAGAACATGTTGGCGGGCGCGCGCTCGGGCACGAACGGGCGGTCGCGATTGAGCTTCGCGCCCGGAGTCAGCTCGACCAGATTCTTGCCGTCCAGATCGATGCGAAAGATCGACCAGTTCTCATCGGCGCCGTGGTCGGACCGGAACAGCACGGATTTGCCGTCGGGCATCACCTGCGCCAGCGAGACCCGCTCGGGCTGCTCCACGATGCGCGTGGGCGCGGCGTCGGGGTGGCGCGCGTCGGCCACGTACAGCTGCGGCAGACCGTCGCGGTCGGACACGACCACGAGGCGCTTGCCATCGCGCGAAAAAGCGACGTCGTTGTTTGTGAACACGCCGAGGATGGCCGCCGCCTGCTTGGCCAGCTCGGCGTCGCGCGTAGCCGCGCTGCCGCTGGGAACGTCGGGGGCAACGGTCGCGGACGAAGGGGCCTCGGGCGCGGGCGCGGACTGGGGAGCGGCCGGCGCCGTCGGGGCTGCCGCCGGCGCGGATGGAGTGGCAGCCTGCGGGCTCGGGCTCGTGCCCGCGCAGGCCACCAGAGCAAGCACGATCCAGGGATGCATCTGAGTACGCATGCCGCGGAGCATACACCCGGCCTGCGCTGCTCAATACTGATAACGCAGGTTGGCGAAGGCGCTGCGGCCGGCTCCCAGCAAGGGCTGGTGTTCGAAAGTGGGATCGTTGATCGCGTCCTGGGCGATCCAGTGCTGGTCGAGCAAATTGTACACAAACGCCGATAGCTCCAAGCCGGTGCTGGGCCGCCAGCGCAGGCCCAGGTTCCATAGTGCCGGTGCCGGCAGCCGATCCCAGACCACGTTGGTGATTGTCGCGTCGGCCCCGCAGTTGGCGGGCTCGGAGGGCAGGCCCGGGATGCACCGGCTCAAATTCGGGTGCGCGTCCAGGTTGGGATCCAAAACCGAGCTGGCCAACCACAGCGTGTTCACCAGGTCGACCCGCTCGGCCAGATTGAACAGCGCGCCCACCGTGAAGACGTGGCTGGGCACCGACTGCACCACACCCTCGGCCGCGTCGAGCACGCGCAAGAACGTGTAGCTGAATCGGATCTCGTGGCCGCCGCGCAGAAAGAGCTGGGCCAGCGTTTCGGCCGAGTGGATGCCGCGCCGGCCCGAGTTGACGAACCGGCCCAGCGTGCCCACCGTGATGAGATCGTCGATCAGCGAGTACGAGTAGTCGGCGCGCAGGGTCAGCTCTCGAACCCGGCGCACGCCGCGCAAAAGGCGCGCGTTGATCTCGCCCTGGACCGCGTTCGATTGCTCGTTGCGGATGTCGGGGCTGCCGGCGGCATTGAAACCGGCGGCGTTGCTGTTGATGTGGACGAAAACCGGCGAGCGGAAGCCCTGCGCGAAGTTGGCCTTGAGGTGCCAGCTGGGCACGAAGTTCCAGACCAGGGCGCCCGAGAACAGAACCTGGGGGTCGTAGCCGAACTGGCCCGCGCCCGCCTGCACACGCGCGCCCGCGTCCAGGAGCAGCGTCGGAAAGAGGCGCCACTGGTCGGACAGGAAACCGGCCGTCACCACGCGGCTCGACGGAAACACGACCGCGATCGGACAGCTGGGCAGGTAGCGCATCCCGCTGGGGTCGAAGGGGCAGGGAAACGCGAACGGGTTGCGCGTGCCGGGCGGGGTGCCCGACCGCGCCGGATCGGGGTTGCTGAACGTGAGATCCTGACCGTCGGTCCACTCGCGAAAGGCCTCGCCGCCGAAGAGCAGTCGGTTGCTGGCGGGCAGCAGCACCTCGCCGTCGAGCGTGACGCCCGCCCGCTGCGAGATGGCGAGGGTCGACGAAACCACCCCGCCCGGCACCACCAGAGAAGCCGGCGACTGCTGGATGCGGGCGAAGTCGACCACCATCTGGGCGATGTAGGCCTTGGCGTCCACGCCCAACCGCGCGCCACCGAAGCGGTCCCGGTACGCGAGCGTGCCGTAGCGATCCCAGCGGTTGAACACGTTGTCGCGGGCCAACCCGAGCGGGTCGGTGGTCATGTTGGGGCCCCAGGGCAGATTGTTGGGCGTCGACTGCTGGACCGCGCCGTAGTTGACCGTGGTCGGCGTGCGGGTCTCGCCATCCACCCATTGCCAGTAGGCCGACAGCGGGCCCGCGGTCGCCTTGCCATCGATGACATAGAGCCAGCTCCGCTTGGGGTCGCTGGTCTGGTAGTTGCCGAACAGCGTGGGCCCGGTCGGCTGCGGCTCCGCCGAGTGGGTGATGAACTGCCGCTCCGTCACCTCCTGACCCACGTAATTCTGATACGACCCGTGCAAGAACAGCTTGAGGCGCCCGCCCAACAGGGACTGCCCGGTCATGAGGTAGGCCCTGAGGTCGCTCTGATCGCCCACGCCGTCGCCGTATCCGGCGCTGGCCTCGATCCCGGGCACGTCATCGGCGTCCTTGGTGATGACGTTGACGATGCCCAGAAACGAGTTGGCGCCCCACAAGACGCCGCCCGGGCCGGTCACCACCTCGACTCGCTTGATGGATTCGAGCGGCACCGCACGCGAGACCGAGTGCAGATCGGTGACCGGCTCGAACAGAGAGATGCCGTCGTGCATGAACAGCATCGACTGGGTCTGGCCGCGCACGGTCATGGTCTCGAACACCAGCGCGAAGGCCGGCTGCCGATTCCAGCCCGGGATGTCGGTGAGCGCGTCCTGCAGGGTCCGATACCCCCACTTGCGCATGTCGTCGGCGGTCACGACCGTGACAATGGCCGGCGCCTCCTGGACCGTGGTCACGCCCTTGGCTGCGGTGGTGACGATGTTCTGCAGATCGATGGCGGTCGAGGTCTCCGGCCCCTCGGTGGTCGGCTCCATCTGCACTTCGGGCGGAACGTCCTGCGCGCGCGCGGGCGGGGGCAGCAGCAGCGCCAGCACCAGCGCGCATCCACCTGCGAGGCGAGCCCGCCAAGACATCGGGCCGACCCTACATCGCCTGCATCCGCTGGATCAGGACCACGCCGGTTGTGGTCCCGGTCATCTGGGATGGGAAGCTGGGCGTGCACGGCCCGCCCGTGCAGGTGCAGCTCGGCGAGCACTGGCCCGAGTGGGCCCCGACCGTGTCCGGGCTGATGATGCACAGCCCGGTCGCGTCGGTGGTGTCCTGGGTCGTCAGATGCATCCGGTCCGCGCGGAAGCAGAACACGTTGGCCGGGTTGATGGTGGTTCCGGGCTCGGTGGGCGTGACCCCCTGGATCGGGTTGCCGCTGGCATCGAGATAGAGTCCGGCCCAGACGCCGCACGCGAGCAGGCCGCCCGTGCAGCCGCTGGGCATGCCCGCGCCGATCTGTGTCTGCCAGCTCTGGATGTCGGTTTTCTTGACTGCGAAGCTGTCGGTCATCGTGTTCGAGCCCGGCGACACGGGTGCGATCACGCCCGCCAGCACGAAATCGTCGGTCGACGCATCCACGTCGTCGATCGCGACCGCGACCAGGCCGGCCGCGCTGAAGCTCGACGGGTTGAGCCCATCGACCAGGTAGCAGCCGTTGTTCTCGACCTCGGTGGTCTTGACGGGCGGCGTGGTGGGCCCGCCGCTCACGAAGGACACCGGCTCGTAGATCCGCACCTGCGCGTGAGACATCGCGCTCGGCATGATCTTGGTCGCGGGAGTGACGAAATCGAAGATGGTGCCGGTCACGCAGAAGTTGGTGCTGCTGGGCGCGGAGCAGCTTTTCGAGCAGCCCTGGTTCTGGGTTTGATTGCCCACGCACTTGCCCATCGCCGGATCCCAGGTGGTGTTGGGGCCGCAGAAGGAGGGCCCGACTCCCGAGGGCACGCAGACGCCCCCGACCAGGGTTGCGCCCGCGTCGAGGTCGCAGGGCGGGAAGGTGGAAGCCGGGGCGGCCTCGCAGTCGCCGTTGGCATTTTCTACGGTGCCGCGGCCGCACCGCGACGAGCAGCCCGGGACCGGCAGCGCCGCCGCCAGCAGCAAGCCCAAGCCCAAACCTCGATAAAACATGGTTCTCCGCGCGCCTCCTTCAGAACTGCTGATCCGACTCCGACTGCGCATACACGGCCACTCGGGCGGACGGCGCGCTGCCTCCAATCGTGATGTTGGCGGGCGCGCGCAGATCGACCTCGGCCACGCCGCTCTCGGTGCCCGGACCCGTCCACACCGCTCGCCCGTCGAGCACCAGCGGTCCCCGGTACAAAGCATCGACCTGATCGGGGAGGGCCGGGTCGGGCGCGCCCACGCTGCGATCTTCGACCGTGATGAAGAGCTCCGTGAGCGCAGCCAGGCCGACCGGCACCTTCATCACCACGCCGCCGCGGGGGGCGCCGGTGGGGTCGAAGCCGTCGACCAGCCCGTAAAACACACCGTTCTCGGGCGCGGTCAGCTCGAGCGGGCTGCCCACGTAGAAGTCCGGGTCGTAGGCCGGATTGGGGGCACCGCCGACCGTGCGCTGCCGGGCCAGCCCGCACGCGCGCAGGCGGTCGGCATTGCTCCAGGTCATGGGATCGGTCTTCGCGACCGCCGACACCATATGCGCGCGATAGCGGGCCGAGATGGTGGCCCCAGGAGCCGACAGATCGGCGTCGCTCAGGCGCAGCCGGCCGGTCGAAAGCTCGACGCAGTACTGCCCGGCCGGTGGGATGTCGGCGCCGGCGCAGGTGGCCTGGGCGAGCGAGCTGCCGTTGCGCTGCACGGACAGCGTGCCCGGCACCAGCGCGGCGTGGTCGAGCCAGCAGGAATTGCTCTGGCAGCGTGCGAGATCGAGCGCGGTCTGGGCCGCGAAACCGTCGGACAGAGTGACCACCGCCAGCACGTTGGCAGCCAGCGCCTGGATGCGCCCCTGCAGCCATTCCTTTTGCGCGCGCACAGCGGGCGGGTCGCTGGCCGGCGGCGGCTGCATCATGTGCTCGCCGGCGTGGACCCCGGGCAGGGCGAGCTCTGCATTGCGGTCGTACATCAGACAGGGCGACAGCGGATCGACCGAGGGCACGACCGCAAACGGCGTCACCGGGACCACGGCATCGTTGCGCAGGGTGGCCCAGACCTCGTAGTGCGGGTTCTTCATGGGCGCGCTTGCGCCCAGGACTCGGACTGCGCTGGCGGGTCCAAAGCCCGTGTAGAACTCGGCGTACAGGCGCGAGCCGTGCGACGGTTCCACGCAGCCGCACAATCCGCGCAAACCGAGCGCGACCAGCCCGAGCCAGCCCAGCCTCCGACCGGTGAGCATGCGCAGGGGCGACACCTAGGCTCCCGCGGGCATGGTATCAGGGCTCGGTTTGGTTCGTCGAGGCCTTTTGCTGACCTCTGGTCAGTCAAGCGCGGCGGCCCGCAAGAAGACGGCCGTGGACGGAAAAACCGGCTACGAATTCGACTGCGCGTTGGTCGCGATGGCTTCGACGATCTGCGGCCACGCGCCGCGCGGCAGGTCGTGCCCCATGCCATCGATCACGGTCAGGCGCGCGCCCGCGATGGCGGCCGCCGTGTCGAGACCGCACGGCAGTGGAATGAGTGGATCCTCGCGGCCGTGCACGACCGCGGTCGGCACGCGCACGCCGCCCAGCGCCGCCCGGCGCCCACCGGCCGCCCAGATGGCCACCAGTTGGCGCGCGAAACCGACCGGGTAGAACGACCGATCGAACGAGCGCGCCGCGCGCTCGCAGATCCAGGGCTCGTCGAACGGAAAGCCGCGGCTCCCGATGACCCGGTACACGCGGAGCGTGCGGTCGATGTAGGCCGCCCGATCGCGCGGCGGCGGCTCGAGCAGAACTGCGGTCGCCTCGGGCGTGGGTCCCGGCAGTCCGGGCTCGCCGGTGGTCGACATCAGCGAAGCCAGCGAGAGCACGCGGGTCGGATGCCGGATCGCCATCTCCTGCCCGATCATGCCGCCCATCGAGACCCCGACCACGTGCGCGGCCACGATGCGGAGCGCGTCCAGCAGACCGACGGTATCGCCGGCCATGTCGGCCAGCGTGTACGGCGCCGGCACCGGTCGTCCGGCTTGCCGGGCCAGGAAGGCCTCGACCACGTCGGGCCGGCCGGCCGCGTGGATCTTGGTCGACAGCCCGACGTCGCGGTTGTCGAACCGGATGACGCGAAAGCCGCGCTCTACGAGCAACCGGCAGAAGTCGTCGTCCCACAGGATCATCTGCGAGCCCAGCCCCATGATGAGCAGCATGGGCGGATGCTCGGGACGGCCCAGCGCCTCGTACTCGATCTCGATTCCGTTTGCGCTTGCCTTCATGATTGCGAGACGCGAGCGTAGTCGAGACGCTGCGCCCAATGCAACCGGCCTTGACCGGTGCCCGAGCGCGGGGAAGATCAAGCGACATGAGGCTTTTCCGATGGATCAGCGCAGCCGCGCTGCTCAGCTGCGCACACAAGCACCCGGCGCCCGCACCGGCCGCCCCGCCGGCCACGCCCGGGTCCGCCGCCGGTGCCGCATCGGCACCGCTCGGTGAAACCGTCGATCGCGGCACCTTTCTGCTCACGCTGCAGGGCCAGCCGGCGGGCCGCGAAGAGTTCGAGCTTTTCCGAACCGCCGACGGGCTCGCGCTGCGCACCTCCAGCAGCCTCCAGATGGGCGCGCTCCAGATGGCGACCAAGGGCACGCTCCGCACCGACCCGTCGTGGCGGCCGACCGGAGGCCAGCTCGAGGCCTCGCTGGGCGGGCGAAGCCAGAAGCTGACCCTGCGGCGCGTGGGGGGCACGCTTGAGCTGGTGGCCGAGGCAGCGGGCAAGCCAGCCCAGACCACACGCGAGCCCACGCCGGCCGATATCTTCGTGGCCAATGGCGTGGTCGCGCACCTTTTGCCGCTGTGCGTGCGCGCGCGCGCGGAGGCGGTCACCCTCATCGATTTTCCCGCGGTTTCCATTCGCCTCCTGCCGGCGACTCAGCGGCAGGTGGGCGCGCGCATCCTGACCCTCTTGGCGGCCGACGTGGCCCAATCGCAGCGGCTCGAGCTGGTCTGCGAGGGCCCGCGCCTGCTCGCGGTGCGGCAGCCGCTGGCCGCGCTCCTGGCCACGCGCGTGGGCGAGGAGGCGATCGGCAAGCTGCTCGAGCAGGGCGAGCCCAAGAAGCCCCAACTGCCCGAGTCGCTGGTCGAGCTGGAGCGCACGGTCGAGGTCCCGGCCGCGCCCGGCATCCCACCGGCCAAGCTCGCGTGCTCGCTGATCTTGCCGAAGGCCTATGCCGAGCTCACAAAACGCCCGCGCGGGGGCGCGCTGCGGCCACTGCCCGCGTTCGGCTTCTTCACCGGCTCGGGGCCCGAGGATCGCGACGAGGACACGGTCGGGCCGGGCGGTCTCAAGCTGGCCATCTTCAAGGTCATCGCGATCGAGCTCGGACAGGCCGGCATCGCGTCGCTCCGGTGCGATGATCGCGGGGTCGCCAAGTCGACCGGCAGCCAGGAGGAGGGCTCGCTCGAGGTTTTCGTCGCCGACGCGAGCGCCATCGTCAAGGCCTTGCGCGCCGAGCGCGCGATCGATCCGGCGCGGGTCGGGCTGGTCGGCCATTCCGAAGGTGCCATCATCGGGCCGGTCGTGGCCACCCGCGATCGCAAGCTGCGCGCGCTGGTGCTGATGGCCGGTACCGGCCGCACGCTCGATCTGGTGATCCTCGACCAGATCGAGCAGGCGATGCGCAACCGCGGCGCCAGCGCGGCCGAGATCGAAAAGGAGCTGGCGCGCTCGCGCGAGCGGTTCGCGGCCATCCGGGAAGGAAAGCCGCTGCCCGACGACGAAGGCCGGCCCACGCTCGAGAAGATGACGCCCTGGCTGCACAGCTATTTCGTGCACGATCCGGCGGCCACGGCGCGCAAGCTCAAGTCGATCGCGGTGCTGATCGCGCAGGGCGCGCGCGACGTGCAGGTCTCGGTCAAGGACGCCGAGATCTTGCGCGACGCCATCGCGAAGGCCGGCAACCGGCGTCTTTCGTTTCGGCTCTACCCGGAGCTCAACCACTTGTTTGCGGTCACCAAGACCGGAAGCATCGCCGATTACTCGGATCCCGACGCCAAGGTGGATGCGGGCTTTCTGCGCGACGTGGTGGAGTTTGCGAAAAAAGCGATGAGATAAGGGCAGCCGCGTTCACACTTCTTTACTTCCCCTTAAAGCGGCCTAAACCTCGGTCTGGCACCCTTTCATCGTGCGCGCCCTTGTGCTCCTGGGGCTGCTCGTCCTGCCGCGTGCGACGCTGGCTGCGGTGGGCGCGGATGTGGTGGAGAGCGCGCGCAACGATTTTCTCACGCTTCATGGCGACCGACCCATCGACGTCATCACCATCGAGGGCCTGCACCGAACCAAGCCGGCCGTGGTGCGCGAATGGGTCACCGTTCACGAGGGCGATCGCCTGTCGCGCTTCGACGCCCACACCACCTGGGAAAACCTGTCGCGGCTGGGCATCTTCTCGCACGTCGACATCGGCTTCGTTCCGCTTGCGAGCGGCGGCGTCGAGATCCGGATCACGGTGGCCGAGAAGTGGTCGCTCTATCCGGTGCCCATGCTCATCTACTGGAACGATACCCAGATTGCCGGGCTGGTGCTCGCGGAGTCGAACGCGTTTGGCTACAACAAGGGATGGGCGCTGGGCGGCATCTATTCCAATCGCGGTTGGTACACCATCGCGAGCTATGTCGATCCCAACATCGCGTTTTCCAACTTCTACGGCAAGCTCAGCGTGCTGGTCGGCTCGGGCCTGCTCGAGAACCAGACCCCCGACGGCCGCACGTTCCAGTCTTTCGATCTGGACCGCTACGACGTGCAGTACTCGATCGGCTACACGATTGCCGGAAAATTCTCGCCGACGCTGACCGGCGCGTTCCGGTCGGCCGATGTCGGCACCATCCACGTGCCGGCTATGGAGGCGCCGGTGGCCGGCAGCGTGGTGAGCCAGGGCATAAAGCTCATCTACAACGATCGCCGCGCGCGCCTCTATTACGACAAGGGCCTGCGCAGCTCGATCGAATACCAGCACGCGTTCTCGGTCGGAAAGAACGACCTCTCGTTTGACAACCTGATCACCGAGACCAGCTACACGACCGAGACCATCTTCGACCACACGCTGCAGCTCGGGCTGTACTGGGCGCGCTCGCAGTTGCCGCTCGTGTTCGAGCATCGGCTGGGCGGCCTGGAAGGGACGCGCACGCTGCCGGCCGGCCTGGTGCCGGCCGACCGCTACCTGTCGGCGACTGCGATTTATCAGATCCCGTTCTGGAAGGGCAGCTGGGGCACTGCCACCGTGCTGGGCCTGATCGAGGGCGGGCGCTACAAGCAGGATGGCCGGCCCGGCGTGCCCTACTGGGGGCCGGGCGGCGGCCTGAGCATCTATCTGGCCAAGGTGACGACACCAACCATCGGCGTCGACGTCGCCTATGAGATGATGACCGGCACGCCCACGTTCAGCCTCGCGATTGGCTTCCGGCCCACGCGCTGAGTACACTCCCGGCCATGAGCGGCGAGCGCAGGCGCGGGGTTTCGAGGCTTGCGAGCGAAGTGCCGCGGAGCGAGCCGCCGAGCCGCGCCGGAGCGAGACGCGAAGGAGCAAAATGACAAGTCGAACCGTGTACTGGATTGCGCTCGCGCTGCCGATGCTGGCCGCGAGCCCCGCACTCGCGCAGCTCGAGCTGCCACGCCCGAGCCCCCTCGGAAAGGTCAGCCAGGTGGTTGGGATGACCGAGATCTCGGTCGAGTACTCCAGCCCGGCCGTGCGCGGCCGCAAGATCTGGGGCGGCCTGCTTCCGTACGACAAGCTCTGGCGAACCGGCGCCAACGCGGCCACCAAGATCACGTTCAGCAAGGACGCCACGGTGGCCGGCAAGGCGGTGCCTGCCGGCACCTATGCCGTGTTCACGATCCCGTCGAAAAACGAGTGGACGGTGATCCTGAACAAGAACCCCAACCAGGGCGGGACCGACAGCTACAAGCAGGAGCTCGATCTCATGCGCTTTGCGGTCAAGCCCAGGGCGTGCCCGCATCGCGAGCACCTGACCTTCTTGTTCTCGGAATTTTCCGAGAACGCAGCCACACTGGATCTGGAATGGGAGAAGCTGCGCGTGTCGATTCCGATCAAGGTCGGCACCGACGTGCAGGCGCTGGCCAACATCGCCGCTATCGAGGAGGGTGTGTGGCGCCAGTACAACGCCGCCGCGCGCTACATGCTCGAGCAGAAGAAAGACTACGAGGCCGGGCTCAAGCTGATCGAGAAGTCGCTCGCGGTCAAGGAAGACTGGCTCAACGTGTGGACGAAGGCTTCGCTGCTGGCGGCCAAGGGCAAGTACAAGGAAGCCTACCCGTTGGCCGAACGGGCGCTGGCGCTGGGCCAGAAGGCGCCCGCCTTCTTCTTCCAGGACGAGGTCAAGAAAGCGCTCGACGACTGGAAGAAGAAGCTCTGACCCGCTACTCGCACACCCGGCGGTAGCAGGCCTCGTAGCGCGCAACCGTCGGCTCGCGGCGGAAGCTCCGCTCCACGTGCGCGCGGGCGGCGTGCGCCATGCGCTCATGTAGCGCGCGATCGCCGAGCAGGCGCAGCACGGCCGCCGCCATCCCAGCGATATCGCCGAGCTCGATGAGGAAGCCGTCCTCGCCATCGCACACCACTTCCGGCACCCCACCCACGCGCGACGCCACCACCGGCACCCCGCACGCCAGCGCCTCCAGCGCCGCCAACCCGAAGCTCTCGGTGACGCTGGGCAGCAGGAACAGATCGCTCTGCTGCAGCACCTCGACGAAGTTGCGCTGGTTGCCGAGAAAACAGACGGCCCCATCCAGGCCCAGCTCGCGCACCAGGGTCTCGATCCGAGATCGCTCGGGGCCGTCACCGACCAGAACCAACAGCGCCGGCACCTTTTTGCGCACCTCCGCCAGCACATGCACCACATCGTCGACCCGCTTGAGCGGCCGGAAGTTGGAGTTGTGCAGAAGCAGCGGCAGGCGCGCGGCCGGATCGTCCGCGCGCAGCTCGGCGCGCCCGAACAGACGCGCGAGCAGGCTCCGATCCGTTCGCGCCGCCGGGCGGAACAGCTCCTCGTCCACGAAGTTGGGGATCACCTCGATGGGAGTCGAGGCCGGAATCGACAGGTTCTCGTAGGTTGCGCGGCGCAGATACTCGGACGGCACGGTCACCGCGTCGCTGGCCAGGATCGAAAAGCGCGTGATCGGCAGGAAGCTCGGATCGTTGCCGACCAGCGTGATGTCGGTGCCGTGCAACGTGGTCAGGATGCGAGGCGACAGCTCGGCCAGCACCTGACGCGCCAGAAACGCGCTGGTCGCATGCGGGATGGCGTAGTGCACGTGCAGGAGGTCGAGCCGCTCCCAGCGCGCCACCTCGACCATTTTGGAGGCCAGCGCGAGGGCATAAGGGCTGCGGTCGAACAGCGGATAGTCGCGTACTTCGACGGCGTGAAAGAACACGTTCTGCTCGAACCGGTCCAGCCGCGACGGCACGTCCGAGCAGATGAAGTGCACACGATGCCCGCGCCGGGCCAGCGACATTCCGATCTCGGTGGCGATGACGCCGGAGCCGCCGAACGTCGGGTAGCAGGTGATGCCGATGCGAAGCGCGCGCCCGCTCATAGCTCGAGATCCTGGACGGCCGCGTCAAAGGGCCGAATGGCGGCAAGGACTCGCCGCTTGAAGCCGCCCACCCCGTGCAGGCACGCGAACCAGGGCAGCCCGAAGCAGCGTTCCTGCGCAACCCCGTTGGGGCACAGCTCGGCCTGCAGCTTGCGCAGCCTTTCGGCGCCCACCTGGTCGCGCGTGGCCAGCGCGCGCGCGTAGCGGTCGACCAGACGGCCCACCGCGTGCTCGACCGTGTCCCGAGTCCGCCGCACCGGATCGGTGAGATTGGGGTCGAGGGCGGGCGCCAGCGCGGCCATGCCGTCGAGCTCGCGCACGAGCGGGCCCAGGAGCCGCTCGCGCAGAACGCCCGGGCTGGGCAGGCCGTCGGGCGCGGCCGCGCCGAGCGCGCTCAAAAGCTCGCTCTCCGGCCGCTCGAGGTCGGCCGCCTGAAGGCCCAGCTTGCCCAGAAGCGCGCTGGTGGCCGGCTCCAGGCAGCGGAAACGCGCGCGCGGCGCCACGATGGGCGGCTCCAGGCCCAGCTGGGCATAGAGCGGCGGAAGCTGCGCGAAATATGCGATCTCGGCCGGTCCAGCCAGATATGCTGCCGTGGGCAGCAGGGTATCCTGCACGAGCGGCCGCAGAAGAGCCGACGTGGAGAAGCGCATCGGGTCGCGCTCGAGCAGCCCCTCGAGCTCGCTGCGAGTGACCGTGCGGCTGGGCTTGGAGCCCGCGAGCAGCCAGGCCTCGCGGCTGGGCTCGAGCCGGAAGCGGGGCCCGTCGGGCGCGCGCTCGTGAAAAAACAGGAGCGGCGAGCCCGGGCGCACGTGCACCTGCTCCTCGAAGCCGGCCGCGCGCAGCTCGCGGCCGCGCTCGGCCAGCGCGCTCGCGATGGCGTCGCAGGCTGTGATGGCAGTCCGGTAGACCGGCTGCGCCAGGCGCGCGAGCGCGGGCGTGCGCGGATCGAGCAGCACCAGCCCCTCGTCGGCGAACACGGCGCCGAGCAGCCCCGCGAACGCGCCCACCACGCTCGCTCCCGGCCGGTAATGTGCGCGCACGAGCGCCAGGAACTCGGCCCCATGCGGCAGCCCGCCCAGCGCCACCGCGAGCGCATCCAGCGTCGCCGCCACTTCACCGCCCAGCACGCGATGCGCGACCGCGACCCGCTCGTCGGTGTCGCCGGCCGACAGCTCAAGCTCGAGCACGGCCCCACCGGGGACGCGCACGCGCAGGCGTGCGATCTCGGCAAAATCGTGATCCTCGCTCTGCAGCCAGAACACGGGCACCGCGCGCACGCCGGCTTCCTGCTCGAGCGCCCGCGCCAGAACCACCGCGGTCGCCGCCTTATAGAAGGTGTAGAGCGGCCCCAGCAGGAACCCGGCTTGCTGACCGGTGACCACGGCCACCGTGCCCGGCTGCGCGAGCGCGTCCAGGTGCGCGCGCCGGGCCGGGCTCGCGGGCAGCGAAGCCTCTTGCGCCCGCAGCTCGGCCAAAAGGGCCGGCGCCACGGTGCGTTGGGCCGCCCGGCGCACCCGGGCCACCCGCCGCTCCGGATCGCCAAATCCGGGCGGGAGCAGCGCGAGCGCCTGCGGCGCGCCGGCTGCGTATTCGGACAGAAACGACCGGTGCACTCGTATCCCGAGATGGTACGATAACTCACTACGACATGCCCCTATTCCCGGTTGCCCTCGCGGCCGCCGCCCTCGCCCTCGCAGAGCCGCCGCGCCAGATGAACGCGGGCGAGCTCGAGCGAGCCATCGAGCGGCTCGGCGTGGTCGGCAACGTGCTCTACATCGCCGCCCATCCCGACGATGAGAACACGCGCCTTCTGGCTTACCTGGTGGGCGACAAGCTGCTGCACGCGGCCTACCTGTCGGTCACGCGCGGCGACGGCGGCCAGAACCTGATCGGCTCCGAGCAGGGACCGCTCCTGGGGCTCATCCGCACACAGGAGCTTCTGGCTGCCCGCCGCATCGACGGTGCCGATCAGTTCTTCACACGCGCGCGTGATTTTGGCTATTCCAAGACGCCCGACGAAACGCTTGCGATCTGGGGTCGCGACGAGGTGCTGGCCGACATGGTGTGGGTGATTCGGCGCTACCAGCCCGACCTGATCGTGAGCCGCTTTCCGAGCAAGGGCTTCGATACCCACGGCCATCACACTGCGTCGGCCCTTTTGGCGGAGGCCGCCTTCCGGGCGGCCGCCGATCCGCATTTCCGCCCCGATCAGCTCGCGCACGCGGCACCCTGGCAGGCCCGACGCCTGCTCTGGAACAAGTTCCTCTGGAACAGCAAGCCGGGCGAGGATCTGTCGGCCTATCTAAAGATGGACATCGGCGGCTACAACCCCTGGCTGGGGCTGTCGTACGGCGAGATCGCCGCGCGCAGCCGCAGCATGCACAAGAGTCAGGGCTTCGGCGCGGCGCCCTCGCGCGGGATCAATCTGGAATATTTCCAGGTCCTGGCCGGCGAGCCGGCCCGGCACAGCATCTTCGAAGGGCTCGACCTGACCTGGGCGCGCGTCCGCGGCAGCGACAAGCTGGCCAACCTGCTCCG
Source organism: Polyangia bacterium (assembly GCA_035258845.1). Taxonomy (GTDB): domain Bacteria; phylum Myxococcota_A; class Polyangia; order JAHFDS01; family DATFWX01; genus DATFWX01. The sequence continues at coordinate 38,751 of DATFWX010000021.1, forward strand.
GCGCGCACGCAGCGATTTCCGGCCCGACCGCCCCGAGGCCGTGATCCCGGTTCTGCTCGAGGCGCGCACCGAGCTGGCCGCGCTTCCGTCCAATCCGTGGAAAGAGCAGAAGCGCCGGGAGCTGGACGACGTGCTGGCAAGCTGCGCCGGTTTGTGGCTGGAGGCCGCGGCCGCCGACGCGAGCGCGGTGCCGGGACGGCCGCTCGGGCTGGCCCTGACCGCGCTCAATCGCTCGGGCGCCCACCTGTCGCTCGACGAGGTGCGCCTGCCCGACGGCAGCCGGGTCGCGGTCAAGAAGCCGTTGCCGACCGGCGAGCCGGTCCAGATCGAGCGCCCGCTGGCGGTGCCGCAAAGCACGCCCTACTCCAATCCGTACTGGCTCGGCGAGCGGCCCGAGGCCGGCGTCTACACGGTGCGCGACCCGCTCATGATCGGTCTGCCCGAGAGCGCGCCCGCGCTCGAGGCCCAGTTCGTGGTTTCGTTCGGCGAGCAGAAGCTCGTGCTCGCGCGCCCGCTCATCTTCAAGTGGACCGATCCGGTGGCCGGTGAGCGCCAGCGCGCGGTCGAGATCGTGCCCGAGGTGCTGATCAATACCGAGCGCGCAGTGCTCATGTTTCCGGATCGGAGCGCGCGCACGCTGCGGGTCACGCTCAAGGCGAGCGTGGACGGCGCCGCCGGGACCCTCAAGCCCGCACTGCCGACGGGTTTCAAAGCCGATCCGCCCAGCCAGAGCTTTCGCATCGACAAGGCGGGCCAGGAGCACCCGGTTACCTTCCGGCTGCAGCCGCCGGCCGGCCACACCAGCGGGACCCTGCGCCTGGTGGCCGAGGTGGGCGGCAAAGCGCTGTCGCGCGGGATCGTGCACATCGATCACGCGCACATCCCCCTGCAAACCGTGCTGCCGGAAGCGGAGGTCAAGCTGGTGCGGTTCGATCTCGCAAAAGCGCATACCCGCATCGGATACGTTCCCGGCCCCGGCGACGAGGTGGCGGGGGCGCTTTCACAGGTCGGCTACCAGGTCACCATGCTCGACGAGGAGGCGCTGGCCAGCCAGCCGCTGGGCCGCTTCGACGCGATTGTGATCGGCGTACGCGCGTTCAACACCAATCGCCGCCTCCCGCTCCTGCACCAGAAGCTCATGGATTATGTCGCGGCCGGCGGCACCATGGTCGTGCAGTACAACACCAACAACCGGATCGGCCAGGCGCCGCCCGACATCGGCCCCTACCCGTTCGAGATCTCACAGGACCGCGTCACCGACGAGAATGCGGCCGTCGGCTTCGCGCTGGCCGAGCACGCGCTTCTGCGAACGCCCAACCGCATCACGGCCGCCGACTTCCAGGGCTGGGTCCAGGAGCGGGGCCTGTATTTCGCGGGGACGTGGGATCCGCACTACCAGACGCCGCTCGCAATGAACGACCCGGGCGAGCCCGCGAGAAAAGGCAGCCTTCTGGTGGCGCGCCACGGCAAAGGCGCCTTCATCTACTCGGGCCTGGCGTTTTTCCGGCAGCTCCCGGCCGGGGTGCCGGGCGCGTATCGGCTGCTGGCCAACCTGATCGCATATGGCCGATAGCGACGAGCGCGCGGACGACCGCGCGGGCGACCGCGCCGACGAGCGCGCCGAGCTGCCGCCGCCTCCGCTTACGAGCTGGGCCCCGCTGTACTGGCTGGTGCTGGGCACCTTGGCGCTTGTCATCCTCCTGCTCGGGCTGCTCAGCCGGGCCTACTCATGAGCTCGCTCGACTGGATCGTCCTTTCAGGAACCGTTGCGCTCATCGTGGGCTATGGCACCTGGAAATCGCGGGCCGTGCGCGACGTCGAGACCTACCTGCGCGGCGGGCGCGACATTCGCTGGTACGCGGTTGGGCTGTCGATCATGGCCACGCAGGCCAGCGCCATCACTTTTTTGTCGGTGCCCGGCCAGGCCTACGAAGATGGGCTCGGGTTTGTGCAGTTCTACTTCGGGCTGCCGATTGCGATGGTGCTGCTGGCGGCGATCGTCACGCCGATCTATTTCCGGCTCAAGGTTTACACCGCCTACGAGTATCTCGAGCGCCGGTTCGACCGCAAGACACGGCAGCTCACCGCGCTCCTGTTCCTCATCGCGCGCGGGCTGGCGGCCGGGCTTTCGATTTATGCGCCCAGCATCATCCTGTCGACGGTGTTTGGGTGGCCGCTGCAGGCCACCAACCTGGCGATTGGCCTTCTGGTCATCCTCTACACGGTCTCGGGCGGCACGCGCGCGGTCAATCAGACCCAGACCTACCAGATGATCGTGATCCTGGGCGGGATGGCGGCCGCGTTCGGATTTCTGCTGCACCGCCTGCCGCCGCAGGTCTCGTTTGGTGACGCACTCGGCATCGCGGGCGTGCTCGGGAAGATGAAAGCGGTCGATCTGTCGCCGCATCTGGGAACGCGCTACACGCTGTGGACGGGCCTGACCGGCGGCCTGTTCGTCCAGCTGGCCTACTTCGGCACCGATCAGTCGCAGGTGCAGCGCTACCTGTCCGGATCGACGTTGTCGGAGAGTCGGCTCGGGCTGCTCATGAACGGGCTGGTCAAGATCCCGATGCAGCTCGGCGTGCTGCTGGTCGGTGTGCTGGTGTTCGTGTTTTACCAGTTTCATCAGCCGCCCGTGTTTTTCAACCAGGCCGAGCTCGAGCGCGTGCGGGCCACGCCCGCGGCCCCGGAGCTGCGCGCGCTCGAGTCGGCGTTCGCGGGCGCGTGGGGTGACAAGAAGCGCGACCTGGAGGCGCTGGTGGCGGCCCGCCACGACGGCGATTCGGTCGAGCTGGTGCGGGCGCGCGAGCGGCTGCGGGCGGCCGAAGCGCGCACGCAGGCCATCCGGCGCGACACCAAGGACGTGATCGGGCGCGCCGCGCCCCGGGCCGAGCTCAAGGACGCCGACTACATTTTCATCCGCTTCGTCACCGACCAATTTCCGGCCGGTCTGCTCGGGCTCCTGGTCGCGGTCATCTTCTGCGCAGCCATGTCGGCCAGCGCGGCCGCGCTCAACGCGCTCAGCACCACGACCGTGATCGATCTCTACAAGCGGAGCATCAAGCCGCAGGCGAGCGACCGGCACTACCTGCGCGCCGCGCAGCTGTTCACGGTGTTCTGGGGGCTGCTGGCGGTTTCGTTCGCGGCCTCGGCGGCGCTGCTCGACAACTTGATCCAGGCGGTGAACATCCTCGGATCGATCTTTTACGGCCCCATGCTGGGTGTGTTTCTGGTGGGCTTCTTCATCAAGTGGGTGCGCGGAACGCCGGTTTTCGTGGCTACCCTGATCGCGCAGACGATCGTGATCGGCACCTTCTTGTACTCGAGCATTGGCTTCCTCTGGTACAACGTCATCGGCTGCGCGGCGCTGGTCGGACTGGCGTTGGCGCTGGAAGCGATCGCGCGCCTGCTCGCGCGCGCGCCCGAGCCGCACCCGCGCTAGGTTGATCAGATGTGCTCGGGTGCGTCGACGGTGCGCTGGTTGCGCACGTTGCCGGTGTTGAGCGTGCTGGCAGGCTCGAACAGCAGGACCTGCGCCTCCTCATCCGCCACCGGTCGATGCTCGACGCCACGCGGCACGATGATGAGCTCGCCCTGCTCGATCAATTCCGCGTGATCGCGGAACTCCATCCGGAAACGGCCGCGCACGACCAGAAACAGCTCATCCTCGGCCTCGTGGTGGTGCCACACGAAGGGCCCGGTGAACTTGACCAGCTTGACCTGCTGTCCGTTCAGCTCGCCAATCACCTTCGGGCTCCAGTGCTCCTGGAACTGCGCAAACTTCTCGGAGAGATTTATCTTTTTCATCAGTTCTTCACGACCTCCGCGCCCCCGGAGGTCGATACCTCCACATTGGCGCCGGGCCCCACGTGGAGCGTGGCGCCGCCCGACAGCGCGCCGCGCACGCTGCCGGTCACGCGCAGCTTGGCGACGCCTCCGCCGCTGCCATCCACGGTGAGCGCCTGCACGGTCAGCCCGCTCGCGCGCACGACAGTCCCGCCCAAGAATTCGAGTTGGAGCTGCTGCGCCCGGCCGGCCAGCCGCAGCACTGCGCCCCCGGCACCGCGGGCCGTCACCGTCCCCGCATCGATGCTTTCGGCCGCGATCTCGCTGCCGCCCGAGGCCTGCAGCTGCAGCTTGCGTGGCTTGACCGCCGCCGACAGTCGGATGTGCGCGCCGCCCGAGGCCCGAAGCTCGAGCGACTCGCCCGACTGCGTCCCCGCCTGGACCTCGCTCCCTCCGCTGGCGCCGATGCCGTCCAGGCGCGGCGCCCGCATGCTCACGACCACGCCCACCTGCGTGTGCACGGACAGCCCGCGCTCGAATCCGATCTGCAGCGTGGAGCCACTGACATCGGTGCGAACGTGGGGCAGGATGTTGTCCTCGCCGCGCAGGGTGAGCCCGCTCTTGGGTCCGTTTTCGACACGCACCTGAATGCCGGACGCCACCTCGATGCTCGAAAAATCGGCGACCGTGCGGGTCTGCTCGACCACGCGCCCGCTGCCGGTGACCTCGGCCGCGCAAACCGGCAGCGCGGGCAACAAGAGCATCGCGATGAGGATGGATCGTTCACGCACGTGACACCTCCTCTCGAATGTGACACCAGCCGCCAGCTGGTTTCACCGTCCAGCCGGGGCCTTCAGCGCGTTCCAGCGCGCCAGCAGATCCGCAACCTCCTTGAGGCATTTCTCGGCGGCCTGCGCCAGCGCAGGCGAAGCAGCCAGATCGGCCGCCTGCACGGTCTCGAGCAGCTTGGCCAGCCGCTCGTTCCATCTCAAAAGCGCCGGCTTGGGCGGGGTCGGCTCGGCGCCTTGAAAGCGCGGCGCCGGAGTCCCCTCCAGCGCCGCCAGCTTGCTGTCGAGGTCGGCCGCGCCCGCCGAACCGGCCGCGCCCGGCGCACCGGCCCCACCCTGCCGCTTGAGATCGGCCCGCAGCTTGCGCAGCTCCACGAGCGCGTCGGAGTCCTTCTGCAGCGCTTCCGCCAGCCGTTGCGACAGCTCAAATTGCTGGCGCAGGCCGGCCGCCGGGGTCTTGATGCGCGGATCCATCTTGACGGTCAGCGGCTGCGAGTAGCTCTGGCCAGCCACCGAAAGCTTGACCACGTACGATCCGGGCAGCACCACGGGCCCGCGCGGCTCGCGCGGCGTGTCGTGAGGAACCGCCGCCAACGAGTACGTGTGCTCGAGCGCCGAGGGCGGCGGATAATGCAGATCCCAGACCAGCCGATGCAGCCCCGCCTGGGCCGATGGGATCTGCGGGGGCCGGATCCAGTAGCTCGGGATGTTGTCCTCGTCGCGCAGCGGCGGCGCCGGGTCCTGGCTCGAGAACCGGCGCACCAGGTGACCTTTGGCATCGAGGATCTCGAGCATGACCGCGCCCGCGGCCGGCGCTTTCAGCGCATAGTCGATGAGCGCGCCGTCGGGCGGGTTGGAGCCGGTTGCCTCGTCGGGCGGCAGGGGGGTGTCGGGGTTGGTGCTGTGGCGGATGCGCCAGGCCGGCTGCGGCCGAAACAGGTGCACCTCGGCCTGCGCGATCTTCGCATCGATCTCGCGCAGGGGCGCAATGTCATCGAGGATCCAGATCCCGCGACCATGCGTCCCCGCGATCAGGTCGTCGTCCTTGACCACCAGATCGCGCACCGAGGTCGCCGGCAGGTTGAGCCGCAACGGCTGCCAGCTCGCGCCGTCGTCGAACGAGACATAGACCGACCGCTCGGTGCCCGCGTACAGGAGTCCCTTGCGTTTCGGATCCGCGCGCACCACGTTGACGTCGGCGCCGTCGGGCAGCCCGCTCGTGATAGGGGTCCAGGTGCGGCCGCCGTCGTGCGTGCGGTAGATGTGGGGCCGCAGATCATCGAGCCGCAGTGTGTTGATGGCCGCATAGGCCGTGCCGGCGCCCCAGGGACTGGCATCGATCAGGGACACCTTGGCCCACGGCGAAAGGTCCGGCGGCGTGACATCGTGCCAGCTCTTGCCGCCGTCGTGCGTGACATGGATCAGCCCATCGTCGGAGCCCACCCAGATGGTGCCGGCGTCGACGCGCGAGGGCGCGACCGTGTACAGGACGCCGCGCTGCCACACTCGGGCGCCCGGCGCGCTCGCATATTTGGCCACCGTTTTCGGCAGTTCCCAGGTCTTGCGAGTCAAATCGGGGCTCATGCGCGTCCAGGTGCGCCCGCCGTTTCGGGTCTTCCACAGCGTGTTCGACGCGAAGTACAGCGTGTGCGGATCGATCGGCGAAAACACGACCGGCTGGGTGCGCACGGTGCGGTAGCCGGGCTCGCGCACCGGCATAGGTCCAATCTCGTGCGACTGCCCGGTCCGGCGATCGTAGCGGCTCAGCTTGCCGCCGTAGACCAGGTCGGAATCGAGCGGATCGGGCGCCGCATAGCCGTACTCCTCGAATCCGGCCGAGTGCCACTCACGGAACGTGATGGCGCCGTCGATGCCGCGGCTCGACACGCAGGCCGAGCCGCTCTCCTGCTGGCTGCCGCACACGCGATAGGGAAACGCGTTGTCGGCGGCGATGTGAAACATCTGCGCGGTCGGCTGGTTGTACCAGGAGCTCCAGCTCTGGCCGCCGTTGAGCGTCACGAGGGCGCCCTGGTCCGACGCCACCAGCATGATGTCGGGCTGCTTCGGGTTGATCCAGATGCGATGATAGTCGTCGCCACCGGGGGCGCCGCGCAGGGCCACAAAGGTCTTGCCGCCGTCGGTCGATTTCCACACCACCACGCTGGCCGTGAGCACGATGTCGGGGTTCTTGGGATGCACCCGGACCTCGGCAAAGTCGCTCGCGCGCTCGGTCACACGCTCGTCGCTGCTGACCCGAAAAAAGGTTTCGCCGGCGTCGTCCGATCGATACAGGCCCCTGTTGCGACGCGCCTCGACGGTTGCGAACATTCGCTTGGGGCTCGATGGAGCGACCGCAATTCCAATCCGGCCCAGACCGTCGCGCTCGAAGCTCGGCAGGCCCTTGCCAATGGGGCGCCAGCTGGTGCCGCCGTCGGTGGATTTGAAAAGGCCGCTGCCGGGTCCCTCGAACTCGCCGTTTTCCCAGGGTGCCTGCCGCGACTCCCAGAGCACCGCATACACGGCGTCGGGGTTTTGCGGATCGAACGCAACGTCCACGCCGCCCGTGTCCGCATCCTTGTACAGCACCTTTTGAAAGCTCTCCCCGCCGTCGAGCGAACGGAAGATGCCGCGCTCGGGATTGGGACCATAGGGATGACCGAGCACGGCCACGAACAGCCGATTGGGATTGCGCGGATCGACGATGATCTGCGGGATCTGCTGACCGTCGCGGAGGCCGAGGTGACGCCAGGTGCGGCCGCCGTCGGTGGACTTGTAGATGCCGTCGCCGGTCGACAGGTCGGGCCGCTGCAAGCCCTCGCCGCTGCCGACATAGAGAATATTCGGCTGCGACGGCGCAATGGCGAGGGCCCCAATCGAGCCGGTCGGCTGCTCATCGAACAGCGGCTGCCAGGTGCGCCCGGCGTCGTTGGTCTTCCACACGCCGCCGTTGCAAACCCCCACGTAAAACACGTGGGGCTGATCGGGGATGCCGACGGCGGCCTTGGTGCGCCCGCCGCGGTAGGGACCGATCGAGCGCCACTTCAGCTCCTTCCACAGATCGGGCGCAAACGGTTGCGCCGCCGCCCGGCCCGACGCCGCCAGGACAAGCAGCAGCAAGGAAAAGCGGACAAAGGTCCACATCGGCGAGCGAGCGTAGTCGAAAGTGGCGGATTTGTCTCGCGCCGCCACACCCGTTAAGCTAAGAGACCGTCGGTCGCAGGCGATGGGCGAGATCCCTGGATTCGGCAAGTACCAGCTTCTCAGACGCCTTGGTGTGGGCGGCATGGCCGAGGTCTTCTTGGCGCGAGTCTCGCAGGGCGGCGTGTTCGAGCGGCCCATCGTGATCAAGCGCGTGTTGCCGCACCTGAACTCCAACCAGTCCTTCACACGCATGTTTCTCGACGAGGTCCGCATCTCGGCTTCGCTCCAGCACGCCAACATCGTCCAGGTGTTCGACTTCGGTCAGATCCGGGACGATTATTACCTGGCGCTCGAGTATGTGCAGGGGCGGTCGCTGTACCAGGTGCTGACCGCGCTCAGGGACCGGGGGCAGCGGATGCCGCCCGCGCTCGTGGTCGGCATCGGAGTCGAGCTGTGCCGGGCGCTCGACTACGCGCACGAACGCAAGGATCCCGACGGTCGGCCCATGGGCATCGTGCACCGCGACGTCAGCCCGACCAACATCCTGCTCTCGTTCCAAGGCGAGGTGAAGCTGGTCGACTTCGGCATCGCCACGGCGGCCGACCGCCTGTTCCAAACCACGACCGGCGGGGTCAAGGGCAAATGCAGCTACATGGCGCCCGAGCAGGTCAACGGCGAGCTGATCACGCAGCAGACCGACGTCTTCGCGCTCGGCGTGGTGCTGTACGAGGCGCTCACCATGCGAACTCTGTTCACGGCCGACACCGCGCTCGACACGCTGGCCAAGGTGCGCGAGTGCGACGTGCCGCCGCTGCGCGATCAGGTGAGCGACTTGCCGCGCGCGCTCGAGCGGACCGTCCTGCACACCCTTCGGCCCAACCCGAGGGACCGGCCGCGGACCTGTCGCGAGCTCGAGAGCGAGCTCGCGAGCATCCAACGCACCCTGCCGAGCGCGAGCCTCAAGGCCTTCCTGGGCCACCTGTTCGCCGACGAGAAAGCGGCCGAAGAAGCCGACCTGGGGCGCCTGTTCGGGGCCGCGCGCGCGCAGGAGGCGGCAGCCTACCCGGTCCGGGTGGCGGGTCTGGACGGCTCCGCGCTGGAACGCTGGAACGGCGCGCGGGAGGGTGGAGAGCCCGTGTTCGTTCCCACCGACGAGCCGGCGCCGCTGGCAAGCCGAGTCCACCTGCTCCTGCAGCCGGCCGACGGCTCCACGATTCTGCGCGTCCAGGGGCAGGTGGTGGACATCGTGCGCACGCCCGATCCGGGTATGAAGGTGCGCCTGGCGCCGCCGGCGATTCTTCCGTACGGCCCCGAGTCCAGCGGGGACTCCGGAGGCGCCTGGCTGACCGCAGTCGGCCCGGGGCGGCGGCGAGCCGCGTGGGTGCTGATCGGTCTGGCCGCGCTCGCAGTCGCGCTGGCGGCGGCCGGGCTGGTGGTGATGATCGTGCGCGCGCGCGTCCAGGACCGGGCGGCCGCGCGCGCAGCCGAGGTGATCCGAGAGCGCATTGCGCAGCACAGCCTGGTGGGACCGCCTGGAGACAGCGCCGCCGAGCGCCTGACCGCCGCCCAGGCGCGCTTTCCCGATCGTCCCGAGTGGAGGGAGCTGGCCGGCGCCCTGGCGCGCGCGCTCAAAGAGGCCGGCCTGGCCGCCCTGGCCGCGGGGCGGTTCGAGGAGGCCTTGCCGCTGCTCGAGCGGCGCGCGACCGTCGCGCCGCCGGACGCCGAGGTCACAGCCGCGATCCGGGCCGCTCAGGCGGGCGCATTTGCCAGCCGGGCCGGCATGGTTCGAGTGGGTGACTTCTGGATCGATCGCTACGAGTATCCGAACCTGCGCGATTCGCCGCCGCTCGTGCGCGTCGACTGGAGCACGGCCGAGGATCTATGCCGGCGCGCGGGCAAACGCCTGTGCACCGAGCAGGAATGGGAACGCGCCTGCGGCGGCGCCGACCGCCTGACTTACCCCTACGGCCTGGTCTATCAGCCCGATCAATGCGTGTCCGGAGCCAAGACCGAGGGCCCCCAGCCCGCGGGCAGCCGCCGCGGCTGCGTCACTCCCGCGGGTGTGGCAGACCTGAGCGGAAACGTCGCCGAGTGGACGTCCAGCCCGTTCCAGCCCGGCTCGGCCCAGAAGGTGGTCAAGGGCGGCTTCTGGGAGCAATCGGCGGGCCAGGTGTCGTGCCGCGCGCGCGACTACTTCCTACCCGGTCAGGGCGGGGCCGGGCACATCGGCTTTCGCTGCTGCCGCTGAGAGCCGAGAAATCGCAGAGGGTTCTTGCTGGGCACGCACTACTGCGCCGCGCGTGAGCGCAAAAACCGCCTGAGCATGTCGGCGTCGCGCGGCGAGATGCCCGAGCCGGTCTTGCGGCGCATCCTTTCAATCACCGAGTCGCCGGCCGCGAGCGAATCGATCTTGGTGAAAACGCGAAACAGGGTGTGGCACTTGGAGCAGCGCTCCTTGAGCAGCGTGGGGCCCTGGGCCTCGGCCTCGGTGTCTAACTCTTCGGTCGCGTGCGCGAGTGCGGGCGGGACCGGGATCGGGCCAGCGGCCGCTCCGGTCGCTCGGCCGGGCGCCGCCCCCGCCGGCGGACCGGCGCCGGGCGCCTCGGGCTCGCCCTCCTCCTCCGCCTCCTCGGGCTCGGCAGCTGCGACCGGCGGGCCCGCGCCCACGGGCGCAACCGGGGCGGCCGGCCGCTCGACTCGCGCTGCGGTCGGGGCGCGGGGCGGGGTCAGCTTGAGCTCCCGGACCAGGTAGCGCACGATGACGGGAACGTCCTCCCGACCGATCAGCAGCGGCGCGCGTGCGCGCATCTTGTGCACCACCTCGCGCCAGGCCGCCGGCCGCAGCCGCCGTCGTTCGATCAGGCTGCTGGAATGACAGACCAGACACTTGTCTTCGAAAGTCTGCCTGGCATCGGAGGCGGCATGGGCCGGGGCGATCCCGAAACCAGTCAACGCCAGCAGGCACAACGTCGCGCGCATCGCTAGTAACTGTAGATGACCGCCACCCGGACGACGGGCTGGTCGGGAAAGGGGACCCCGGAGAAGGCCCACCACTCGAGGTCGGCTTTGAGGAGCACGCCGCCCCAGGGCCGGAGCGCGACCGCGGCCGTGCTGCGCAGGATCTGAGCCACCTCCTGGTCGATGCGACTGCCCGGCAGCGGGATGCCTTCGCGGCGCAGCCCGTCGAAGCGATAGATCAGGCTCAGCCACTCGTTGATCTCCCAATCGATCTGCGCGTAGTAGCCGATCTTGAGAAAATAGGGCTCCTTGATCACGAACTGATAGCCGGGGGCGTTGCGGTCGATGTCAGTGCGGCGCACGATGTACTCGCCGCGCAGCACGAACGGCCGCACGCGAGCGTACAGCTCCCCGCCGAAGATGTAGTAGGCCAGGTTGTCCTGGTTGTCGTAGGTGCCGCCCGCGACCGAGCCGCCCAGCGAGACCGGGCCCAGGGTGGCCACCATGCGCGCACCCACGCTGGGTAGCTGATTGTTGTCCGTGAAGCGCCGCGAAGCCGCGAAGTCGAGGTCGTTCTGCCCGGCAAAGCCGCGCACCGCGAACACCGTGTAGTCGAGCTGCAGGCGCTCGGCGATCCACGCGCTGCCGAACACCTCGAGTCCGTCGTCGCTGTAGGGTGTGGGCACGACGCCCAGGTTGAAGTCGTCGCGCGTGTAGTAGAGCATGTCGCCCATTGCGTAGGGCAGCGGCTTGGACGGGGTCGTGTAGTTGGCCGGGTCGTGGCGCACATTGAACTCGCCAATCGGCACGTTGAAGCGACCGATGCGCAGGTTCCAGAAGTCGGAGCCGTGCAGCTCCGCGTAACCCTGATCGACCTCGATGCCGTGGCAGCCGAAGCAGATCTTGAGCGTAACGCCGATGCGCTCGGTCACGTCGACCACGATCTTGTGCGAGAGCTCGAGCGCGAGCGAGTTGATGCCGATTACATTCGGGTCAACCCGATCGGTTGCGCCGCCGACGAATCCGCGATAGTCGAGCGCGCCCGAGCCGCTGAAAGTGTAGTCGACCGCATGCGCGCGTGAGGACGCGCCCAGCACCACCAGCACCGGCAGCAGCCGGACTCCGCTCGCCCACGCCCGCCCCATTAGTTATCGGGCGCTCCCTCGAGGATCCAGCAGCGAAGCCGGGCTCGCTCGTCGTCGGTCGTGCGATGCTGCGTATCGCACAACGGATCGGAGCTGCCACAGCGCGGCAGCGCGCTCGAGCAGGGCGGGCTCAAGCAGAGGTCACCGCAGGAAGCGCCGCAACCGGGCGCGCAGCAGTCCTGCGCAAACATCCAGATCATGCTGTTTCCCAACTGGCCGGGCGCGATCAGGCGCCAGGCCGAGCTGAAGTTGATCCCGGCTCCGGTCGGACCGCACTTGCGGCCGCTCGGGCTCGTGCTGACCATGGTGGCGGCCGTCCAAGAATGGCAGCCGCTGCAGCGGAACGAGAACCAGGGCCGGATGTCGTTCGCGTAGCTGAGCGGCGCGCAGCAGATCCCGCCCCGACAATCCTGACCGGTCGGGCAGGGCGTTGCGCCGCAGAGCTGGGCCGCCGCGTCGCCGACCCCAGCGCCGTCGCCACCCGCGCCGTCGCTGCCGGCGCCGTCGCCGCCCGGGCTCCCGTCGCCGCCCGGGCTCCCGTCGATCTCCGCGAACCGGTCGCCGATGCGCTCGAGCGGGCTGATGTGGCATCCTGTCGTGACTGCCGTCAGCAGCAGCCCCGCCCGCCAGCGCACCGTCATGCACCCTACCTTAACACGCGCCGGAGGGGCAAGCGAAGATGCACGGAAGCCTTGTTCTGAGCGCGGCCATCCGGATAAAATGCTGCGATGGGAATATCGCTCGCTGGCCGAGCTGTGATCCTGCGGGACCTCGCGTGCGGCGGTCTGGCGGTGCTCTTCCTGCTCTCGGCGGACCCCGCACGCGCCGACGGCTTCGACGGCCAGCGGTTCGTGCCGGCCGCCGGGGCCGCGGGCGGATTCTGGATCGAGCGACCCCTGGTTCTGCGCCACCTCGGCTTCGGCGCCGGGTTGTTCCTGCACTACGCCGAGGACGCCGTGGTGGTGCGCCAGGAGCCGACCGGGGTCGAGGTCGCGGTGCCACTCGACAACGCGCTGAGCCTGGATCTGATCGCCTCGCTGGGCCTGTTTGACCTGCTCGAGCTGGCCCTCATCGTGCCGGTCGATCTGGTCTATCAGGGCGATCCGGTGCTGGCGGGCGGCCAGACCATTGCAGCCGGCCCCGGCCTGGGCGACGTGCGCTTCGTGCCCAAGGTGCTGATCTGGGAAAACGGCCGCCCGAGCTTCCATTATGCGATTGGTGCGGCCACCCCCCTGTCGTTTCCGAGTGGCGACCCGCAGGCGCTGCGCGGCAGCGACTCGGTCACGGTCGAGCCCAAGCTCATCTTGGGCCTGGGCGGCGAGCGCTGGGACGTGGTGGGCAACCTCGGCGTGCGCCTGCGCGCGCAGACCCGAATCGGGGATCTCACCATCGGCAACGAGTTCACCTGGGGCGCCGCCGTCACCTTTGCGCTGGTTCCCGACAAGCTCGATCTGCAGGGCGAGCTGGTCGGAGCCGTCATGCCGTCGGCGAGCCGGGGCGGACGCACCGAGGCGCCGCTGGAGCTTTTGGCGGGCCTCATCATCAAGCCGACGCCGCAGTGGAGCTTCTACGTCGGCGGCGGGCCCGGGCTGACCGACGGCATCGGCACGCCGGATTTTCGCATCATCGGCGGCGTTCGCTTTGCCAGCAACCTGCCCGACCGCCATCGGCTCGAGGATCCGGACGGCGACGGCATCATCAACGAGCACGACAAGTGCCCCAACGAGCCCGAGGACTTCGACGGCTTCCAGGACAGCGACGGCTGCCCGGACCCCGACAACGATCAGGACGGAATACCCGACGAACGCGACGAGTGCCCGGATGACGCCGCGCCGGGCACGCCCGATGGCTGCCCGCGCGGCCAGGTGGTGGTGCGCGAAGGCAAGGTGCACCTGTTCGGCAAGATCCTGTTCCATACCGGATCCTCGACCATCCAGAAGCGCAGCGATCCGCTGCTCGACGACATCGCGACCGCGCTCAAAGAGCACACGGAGCTGGCCCGGATCCGGATCGAGGGACACACCGACAACGTGGGCGACGCGGCCATGAACGTGCGGCTGAGCGAAGCGCGCGCGGAGAGCGTACGGCGCGCGCTGCTGACGCGCGGGGTGCCGGACCAGCGCCTGCAGATCCGGGGCTACGGCGAGACGCGCCCGGTCGCGCCCAATCGCTCGCCGGCCGGCCGCGCGCGCAATCGGCGCGTCGAGTTCGTCATTCTGAAGTGAGGGAAGGGAGACCGAATGCATAGGCGCACATCGACCTGGCATCGTTGGCTCGGCCTGGCGGTCGCTGTGGGCGCCGCGCCCACGCTCGCGCGCGCGCAGAATTTCCCGCCCGACTCGGCCTGGGTGCCGTTGCGCTGCGGCAACGGTGTCATGACCGATCCCTACCGGGACGACCCGGCCGCCTTGAACGAGCGCGACCTGGTCGGCGACGGTGGGGCCGCCGCTGGCTTCCGCGCCGCCGACGCCCAGTTCGTCTACCTGCGTGTGCGCGTGGACGACGACCCGGCGCCGGGCGGATCGCTGCGCCCGTCGGTCTGGGGCTTTGCGTTCGACACCGATGGCAATTTGCAGAGCTACGAGATCCTGGCCACCGCGAGCGGGGTTTCGCGCATGGTGTCGATCTTTCGCAACAGCGCGGTCACGATCGCCAACTCGCCGGCCGATCCGGCGGACACCCCGCCCGTGGCCAGCTTCCCGTTTGCCTCGCATGCGCTCACGGTGGGGGCGAGCGGGTCGCGCTTCGGCAACACGCCCGACTTCTTTGTCGAGCTCGCGCTCCCCTGGTCGGTGCTGGAGTCGCTGGGCCTGCACCCGCAATCGTCGGTGCGGCTGTGGGCCGGCTCATCAGGCAGCGCCAATGCGCTCGACGGCGACATCGCTTGCCAGGACGCACGCTCGGGTCCCGCCACCTTGTCGGCAAGCGCGAGCGACCCCACGACCCTGGGCGGCGGGGGCGGCGGCACGGGCGGCACCGGTGGAGGCGGCGGCCTGGTCGGGCCGGTGGGCCAAAACGGGCTCGAATTCGAAGGCGGCCCCGGTTGCTCCTGCCGCGCGGCCGGCGGCTCGTCGATCGGGGCAGGGCCCGGACCGCTCGTGATCATGCTCGCGTTCGCGCTGAGGTGCCTCAGAAGAGGAGGCCGAAAGCTTCTTCAGAAGGACAGGCGGGCGCCCAGGCGGGTCAGAAGCGGCGCCTGGTAGGTGAGCGGGTGGCCAAAGGCGGCGCTCGGGCGGGCCACCGCACCGTCGGTGGTCTTGAGGTGCGCAAGCTCGGCCATGCGGCCGTTCACGATGGGAAACGTGGCGTCGCGCGTGTAGAGGTCGTCGCGCGCGGTGGCGGCGTCGCTGCCCAGCAGGTTGTATGCGTCGAGGAACACCTGCAGCTGGAGGTTGTGCGGCAGCACGCGCAGATAGGCCAGCTGCACATCGAATGAGGTCACCACGTCGTTGCGGCCGCCCGCACCCGCCGGCAGCAGGAACTCGGTGGCGCTGCCGTACTCGTTGAAGCCAATCACGTTGCGCGGCGAGCCGCTCCGGATGCGCAGGGACGTGCCGGCGATGAGGGCGCCGCCCGCTCGCAGCGGGTAGCGATACGCGCCGTCGAGCTTGAGCTGATGCGGAACATCGGCCGGCAGGGGGCCGGTCCGGTTGGGGAGCTGGGACGGGTCGTCGTAGAGCTGGCTCAGATTGGGATCGCGCTGGTCGAGGTAGGGGTCGTACAGGCCCGGATAATTGCCAATCGTGCGCGCGTAGGTGTAGCTGGCGACGCCGAGCAGGCGGCGCGTGAGGCGCTTGCGCACCGAGAGGGTCACTGCGTCGTAGTCGCGGCGCGGCGGGGGCAGCTTGCTCAGCGCAGGCGCCGAGTCGGCGAACTGCTCGAGTGATCGCGCGAGAACGGTGTACTCGTCGGCGCGGAGCATGTCGCCCGTGCGCATTGCCTCCTGGACCAGCGCTTGCGCGTGCGCCGCCTGATCGCGCAGCGCGGCTGTTTGCGCGGGCGAGATGGGAGTGCCCGGATTCATCACGTAGAGCGAGAACCCATCGACCGAGGCATCCTCGACGATCTGGTCCAGGCTGCGGTGCTGGTAGTGCGCGCCCAGAGTAAAGCCGCGCGCAAGGTCGACCTCACCGCCGAGCGCGAGGACATCGGTGAACATGCCGCTCAGATCGGGCAGGGGGAGCTCTTTGCTGCCACCGGAGAAGGCGGTGCTCAGGAACGGGCAGCTGCGCAGGTCGATCCGGCAAGTGGGATGCATCGGGTCGTCGCGCAGCCGGAATGTCACATTGGCGATGCCTTCGTTGCCGAGCGTGCGATTGTTGAGGTCGAGCGGAATCGATTCGTACAGGCGTGCATAGGAGCCATACACGCGCGCGCGACCGCGCCGCGTGGGATCCACCACCACGCTGGCGCGCGGCGACCAGTTGTCGAGCACGATCGGGGTGTCGCCGAGAACTGCGTCGATGTCGTCGGCCACGCCGGCCAGCGCCTGCCGGTCCCAACGCACGCCCACATCCAGGCTCAGATTCGGCAGCGGCTGCCAGAGATCGCGCACGAACAGGGCGTGATTGGTGGTGTGCGTGGACGCGCAGAAGACCGCCGCGTCTTTCGGGATGTCCTCGGCTCGATCGCATTGACTGAAATCGGGCACTGGCATCTGCACCGGCTCGACCATGTGGCGCTGAAACGGGTACGGCACGATGTTGTAAGCGTCGAAACCGTAGAAGCGATCGAGCTGATACCCAAATCCCTGCCGCCGGACCAGCTTGCGGCTTCCGCTCTGCTCGACGGTCAGAGCGCCCAAGGCCGGATTCAGCCGCGTGTCGCGCAGGCTGGCCTGCTCGAGGTCCCAGCCCGCCTGCAGCTCGTGCCGGCCCAAGCGGTTGGTGCTAATGAGGCGCGCACCCAGGCGGTCGGCCGAATCATTCTCCCACCCGAACGGGCCGCCGACCGTGTAACCGGGCACCGGGCACATCAAGTGAAGCCGGCTCGTGGGATCGGCCGGCCGCGACACGTCAGGATTGAAGCCCACCACGTCGCAGGCGGCCAGCGCATCGGGATTGGGCTCGTACATGCGAAACCAGCTCAGCGACGGCCCCGTGCCCTGCCGCGGGTCGAGGCCCGTGGTCGACGCCACCGGATCCGTGTTCCACCGAGCCGACGCCGTGCGCTCCACTGGGTCGCCCGGCTCATGCTCATTGCGCTCGTGGTGCCAGCTCACCGCGGCCTCGAGACGCCAGGCGCGCCCGAACCATTCGGACACCCAGCGCGCCTGCTCATCCTCGGCGCCCCCCACCGTGGTCGTTCGCAGCGGGGCGCCCAGGATACGGTTGTCCGTGGCCGATGTCGGCGAGCCGAAGCTGGACAGCTCGAGCCGGTGCGCGGGCGCGGGTGCCCAGTCGAGCTTGGCCAGCCACTGGAGCTCGCTCGCCGTGTCAGCCAGCGTCGAGCGCGACAGCTCGCGGGTCGCGTACCGTCCGCCGACCACGTCCTGGTACCCGTTGCCGTCGGCGTCCACGAGCGCGGACACGATGCGGTCCTGGCTCGTGCGCGTGAAGATGGGCTCGAGGCCGACATAGAACCACAGCTTGTCTTTGATGAGCGGCCCGCCCAGATCGGTGAACACATCGAGCCGGTAGTCGGCGGCCTCGCGCGCGGCCTGGCTCGACAGCGACTGCCCGGGCACATCGGGCCGCAGCGCGCGGCCGCGCAGCGCGCCCGGGTCATAGTAGAGCGCGGCATCACCGTGGAAGTGATTGGAGCCCGATTTGGTGATCGCGCGCACGACGCCCCCGGTCGATCGGCCGGTCGCCGCGTCCCAGCCCGCCGTGTCGACCTCGATGCGCTCGATGAAATCGAGGTTGAGCCCGGACCCGGCCGCGCGCAGGGTCGACTGGTTCATCACAATCGAGGTCACGTTGATGCCGTCGATGAGATAGAGGTTCTCGAACGAAGGCGCGCCCGCGAAGCCGACGCCCATGGGGTCGCGCCGGGCACCGGGCGCCAGCTCGACCTCCTCGTCGAAGCCGCGCGCGCTGGGAACGCTGCGCCACAGCTCGGGCTGAAGCGTGAACGCGCCCGGGGCGGGCGCAGCCGCCGCCGGCTCGGGCGTGGCCGGCGGGGCGCCTCCGACCAGCGCGGCTTCCTGCGCGCCGGCGCCGCCTGCCCAAACCATCAGCGCGAGCGCTCCGGCCGCCCATCCCGCCCGCATCGCCTCGAAGTATACTGCGGTCGCGTCCGCATGGAGGAGGATTCCCCGTGAGCAAAGCGTCCGCGCCCCCGCAGCCTCGCAAGCCCGAGCACGCCATCTCGCCGACCCGGGAGGACGACTACGCGGAGTGGTACCAGCAGGTCATCAAGGCCGCCGATCTGGCCGAGAACGCTCCCGTCCGCGGCTGCATGGTGATCAAGCCCTGGGGCTACGCGCTCTGGGAGAACATGCAGCGCGCGCTCGATCGGATGTTCAAGCAGACCGGGCACCAGAACGCCTATTTCCCGCTCTTCATCCCGCTGTCCTTCTTCGAGAAGGAAGCCGAGCACGTGGAGGGCTTTGCCAAGGAGTGCGCTGTGGTGACGCATCATCGCCTGGAGGCGAAGCCAGGCGGGGGCCTCGTGCCGACCGGCGAGCTGGAAGAGCCGCTGGTCGTGCGCCCGACCAGCGAGACCATCATCGGCGCGATGTTTGCCAAGTGGACCCAGAGCTATCGCGATCTGCCGATCCTCATCAACCAATGGGCGAACGTGGTGCGCTGGGAAATGCGGACGC
>DATFWX010000022.1:0-12970 GCA_035258845.1 Polyangia bacterium
GCGCGCGAGGGCGCGTTGGCCTGGCGCGCGCGCGGTCTGGCGCGGGCGCCCGACGGCACCTTGTGGGTGGCGACCGATCACGGGCTGGTGGCGCTGGCGCCGGGCGGCGCCAGCACGCGCGTGTACGACCACCGGGCCGGCCTGCTCGACGACGACGTGCGCGACGTCGACGTCGACATCAAAGGCCGCGTGTGGGCTCTGAGCGGGCAGGGCGTTGCGCTCATCGAGCCCTAGACGCGCCCGCCGCGCGCCTGCGTGCGCCTGCGTTGACCGGTCGCGGATCGTATAGTACGCCTTGCGCATGTTCGTGTTTCCGAGCGACGAGTGGGCGCGCGCATACAAGGAAGCCATCAACCAGAGCCCGACCTACAAGACTGCGGGCAAGGACTGGACTTTTGGCCCGGTCGCGCTCGTGACCAAGGCCGATCCCGCGATCGGGATCCGCGAGGACGTCGGGCTGTGGCTCGACCTGCACCAGGGCGTCTGCCGCGACGCGCGTCTTTGCGCGCGCGCCGAGGCCGAGCAGGCGCCCTTCTGCATTACAGGCGAATACGCGCGCTGGAAGCAGGTCATGCGCAAACAGCTCGATCCAATCCAGGGCATGATGCAAAAGAAGCTCGAGCTCAAAGGGCAAATGACGATCATCGTGCGCTTCGTGGCTGCCTCCAAGGCGCTGGTCGAGGCCACGCAGTCGGTGCCAACCAAGTTTCTGGACGAGTAACGCGGGAAGATGAAGCCCGATCTGCAGTTCAATTTCTATCAGCCCACGCGCGTGATCTACGGCTGCGGCAGCGTGCGCGACCTTTCGCTCGAGGCCAAGCGGCTGGGTGTCGAGCGGGCGGTCGTGGTCACCGATCAAATTCTGCGCGAAAAGACCGACCTGGTCGGGCGCGTGGAGCGTGCGCTGGGCGCTCGCTGCGCGGGCGTCTACGACGGCGTCATCCCGGACACCGCCGTCGAGGTCATCGACCGGGGCGCCGCCTTCGCGCGCGCCCGCGGTTGCGACGGTCTGGTCTCGCTGGGCGGCGGCTCGTCGATTGACACCGCCAAGGGCATGGCCATCGTCCTGACCGAGGGTGGCTCGATCCGCGATCACCAGGGCTCGCAGGCGCTTGGGCGCCGGCAGATGACGCATCTGGCCATCCCGACCACCGCCGGCACCGGCAGCGAAGTGTCCCAGTACGCGGTGGTCAAGGATCACGAGGCGCACGAGAAGATGCACTACGCCGACGACCACATCGTGCCCGACCTGGCGCTGCTCGATCCCGAGCTGACCGTGGGCATGCCGCCCCTCTTGACGGCGGCCACCGGTCTGGATGCGCTGACCCATGCGATCGAGGCCTACACGGCGATCAATCGCAACCCGATGGCGGACGCGCTGGCGCTGGCCGCCATCCGGCTTATCGCCCGCCACCTCGAGGCCGCAACCACCGATGGCAAGAACCTGGCCGCGCGCGGCGGGATGCTGATCGCGGCCAATCTAGCTGGCATGGCCTTCAACGCGTCGGGGGTCGGGCTCGTTCACGCGATGGCGCACGTGGTGGGCGCGCGCTACGGTGTCCACCACGGCACCGCCAACGCCATCTGCCTGCCGCACGTGATGCGGTTCAACAACGACGAGCTTTCGGCTCGCTACCGGGACGTGGCGTTGGCGCTGGGCGTCGATGTGCGGGGCCTCGAGGCGGAGGCGGCCGGGCTTCAGGCTGCCGATCGGGTGGCGCAGCTGAACGCGCACGTCGGGCTGCCCCAGCGCCTGCGCGAGGTCGGCGTGCCCGCGGAAGAGCTTTTGGCGTGCGCGGAGCAGTCGCTGAGCGACGGAGCGATCGTCTATAATGGAAAATTCGCCGCCGACCAGGAGCTGGTGCTGGGGGTCTACCGTGCCGCCTATTAAAGATGAGGTGATCGTGGCGCCAGGCGCCCAGGAAAACGGGCTGGCCTGCATGCTGGCCGACCTTCTGCGCGAGAACCTGACCCAGCGTCCGGCCAAACGGCGCGACCTGGAGGCGCTCGACGGGCGCGTGGGCATCGTCGCGCGCGACGCGGGGGTGTCGCTGACCCTGGATTTCCGGCGCGGCACCGTGGTGCTCCACGACGGCCTGCTGCCGCGGCGCGACCTCACCATCACGACCGATTCGGAAAAAATCACCAGCCTCTCGCTGATCGACATCCGCTATGGGCTGCCGGTGTTCCACGATCAGACCGGGCAGGCGGTGGTGCGCGATCTCCTGGGCGGGGTGACGCAGATCCAGGGCCTGGTGCGGCATCCTCTTACGCTTGTGCGCCTGACCCGATTGATGTCGATCAACGGCTGAGGCCTGGCTGCTGTTCGGGCCGCGACGGCGGCGCTCGCGCCGGCACACTGCGTCGGCACTCGCGCTCGCACGGCACGACCGCGACTTGGCCGATCAGCTGCGCCGCGCAGCCTCGTCGATGCCACTTAACGTGGCCGAGGGAGCGCAACGGCTGAGCCGCGACCGCCTTCAGCATTACCGCATCGCTGCCGGCAGCGCCGCCGAAGCGCGCAGCGCTCTCCAGGTCGCATGCGCTTGGGGCTACGTCGGCGGCCAACAGGTCGAGGACGCGGACGCGCTGCTCGACCGTGTCGTGGCCGTCCTGTGGCGGCTCACGCACCCAAGGGTCTGACTGGCCAGCTGCCGTGTCCGTGTCCATGCCCGTATCCGTATCCGTGCTCGTGTCCGTGTTCGTGCGCGTGCCCGTGCCCGTCCCCATGACGGCAGCCGCGTCGATGCGGGCGCTTCTTACGACGCGACACCCAATCCGAGACCTGGGGCCCGACGCCCGAGGCCGGGGGCCGACCCGTTTTCACGTCGCTGAGTGCTTGTCTTTCCCATACTTGGCGGTTTTCTGGACACCCTCTCACCCATCTTTAGAATGGGATGCGGACGCCCATGCCCGCTCCCGGACCGCGCCTTCTGTCTCGGCTCGCGCTGGCGTGCGCGCTGGCGGTGGCGCTCGGCTACCTGCCTCATCAGATCTACGGCCGGACCGGCCTCCGGCGCCTGATCGAGCTGCGGCGCTCGCTCGCCGACCTGCATCGGCGCAGCGAAGCGGCCCGCGCCGAGCATGCTCGCCTGCGCGCCCAGGCGGCCGCGCTCAAGGGCGACCCGCGCGCGGTCGAGCGGGTGGCGCGCGACGAGCTGGGGCTGGTCAAGAAGGGTGATGTGATCTATCAGTTCCCGCCCGCGGCCACGGCCGCCGCGCGGGGGGAGCCGGCCCCGCCGTGAGCACACGCTGGGAGCGCGCGCTGTATCGGTTGCGCCGCACGCTGGCGGCGTCCGTGGGCCTCCTCATCGCGCTCGGCCTGGCCGGGCTCGACGCGCGGGGCTTTTTCGGGGACCTGCGGGCCAGCTTCGCGAGCGGCTCGGCCGATCTCTGGCACGTGGCGGCGCTGGGCGCCCTGTGCGCTCTTTTGGTCAGCAAGCTGGCGGCGCGTCTGCGCGCCCCGCCGCCCGCCCTCCAGCCAACGCTCGCCGACACCCTGCGCGAGCTCGAGCTGGGCCTGACGCTGCTCGTGGCCACCTTCGCGGCCCTCGAGATGACCGGCGGCGCCCACTCGCCGCTCTACCCGCTCCTCTATCTGCTGTCGGCCTATCTGGTGGCGTTCCATCGGCCGGCGGCCTCGCTGCCTCTGTGCGCGGTCGCGGCCGGGCTCGAGGTCCTGACCAATCCCGAGCGCGACCTGGCGGCCGTGCACGTGGTGCTCTTGTGCGTGTTTGCGCTCACCAACCTGGTGTTCCTGCACGCCGAGATCTGGCGCAGCCGTCGCGAAGCGCGCGCACGCGTCGAGCGCGAAATCAGCGCCATGCGTGACGAGGCGCGCGACTTCCGGCTGATCTCGTCGGCGCTGGGGGCGGAGTCGCGCACCCGCACGCGCGCCGAGGAGGAGGCCAAGCTCGCGCAGGGCGCGGTCGAGACCATCCACCAATCGCTGTTCTACACGCTCGAGCTGCTCAAGAAATCGCTCGACCTGCATACCTGCGTGCTTCTGTGGCTCGATAACGCGGGCGAGCGGCTCAAGATCAAAGAGCTCATCACCGACTCGGACCTGGTGGTCGAGCGCGATGTGCCGGCCGACGCGGGCGCGCTGGGCGCGATCGTCAAGGATCGGCTGCTGGTGAGCCTGCGCCAGCCCGTGCGCGGCCAGCTGCCCTACTACCGGGGGCCCGAGGATATCGGCGCATTCGTCGGCGTACCGGTCGAGGAGGAGGGCCATCTGCGGGGCGTCCTGGCCGCCGATCGGCGCTCGAGCCGCCCCTTCGACGACAGAGACGAGGCGCTGCTCCAGGGCGCGGCCCGCCAGATCCTGCGCGCCATCCAATCCGAGCGCGTGTTCGCCGCGGTCGAGCGCTCCAAGTACGAGAAGGAACGCTTCTACCGCGCCAGCGAGATGCTCAATCAGGCGCTCACGCTCGAGCAGGTGTTCGACGTGACCGTGCGGGCGGCTCGCGAGATCGTGGACTTCGATTTTGCAGCCATCGCGCTGCGCGCCAAGGACACCCGCAAGCACACCATCTGCCGGGTCGAAGGCGACGGCAAGCGCGAGCTGGAGGGCCTTTCGTTCTCGGACAACGCGGGTCTGGCCGCGATGGTGGTCAAGAACAAGCACTACCTGCCGGTCAGCGGCGAACGGGCGCAGGGCGACGAAGCGCCGGTCTTTACCAAGCGGGTCAAGGCGCTGCGCGGCTACGCTTCCCTGCTGGTGCTGCCGCTGGTGTGCGCGGACGAGGCCATCGGCTCGTTCACGCTGGCCGCCCGCCGCCGGGGCGTGTTCGGGAAGGACAAGCGCGACATGCTGGGCGTCATCGCCAACCAGGTCGGCATCTCGATCGAGAACGCCAAGATGTATCGGCTCATGGAAGAGATGGCGACCACCGACGGGCTCACCGGCCTCTACAATCACCGCACTTTCCAGGAGCGGATCGCGATGATGCTCGATCGGAGCGAGCGCCTGGACAAGAAGTGCTCCCTCATCCTGTGCGACATCGATCATTTCAAATCGATCAACGACACCTACGGCCATCCGGTCGGCGACGTGGTGCTCCGGCGCGTGGCCCAGCTTCTGGCCTCGAGCGTGCGCAAGATCGACCTGGTCGCCCGCTACGGGGGCGAGGAGTTCGCGCTGGTGCTCGAGGAAACCTATGCGCGCGGCGCGCGCGAGCTGGCCGAACGGGTGCGGCTCGAGGTGGCCAAGCAGCAGTTCACCTCCGATCAGGGCGGCTTCCAGATCACGCTGTCGCTCGGCATCGCCAGCTATCCCGACGACGGCCGCGACAAGCAGATCCTGATTGAAAAGGCCGATCAGGCCCTGTACACAGCCAAGCGCTCGGGCCGCAACCGGTCGGTGCACCACGCCGACCTGGCGGCCGGGCGGTGTAAGCCCGCCTTGCTTTCGGCCTCGTAGCGGCGCCACAATCCGCGCTTGAGATGACCGCGCGCGAGCAGCAGCTCGAGGCCGAGCTTTCGCTCCGGCGCCGGCAGGGCCGGTGGCGCCACCGCATCGCGGCGCTCACGTACGTGGCGGCGGGGGGCGCGTTCGGCACCTGCCTGTATCTGGCGCGTACGCGCCTGCACCTGTTCGTGCGCGGGCACAAGTGGCCCTTTTTCGTGCTGTTCATCCTGATGTCGGTGGCGCTCTTTCTGATGGCCACGCGCTACGAGGCCGACGCGCGCCAGAAGGACAGCGAGGCGCGCGAGGTGGCCGAGCGGCTCGACCGGCTGCGCCGCGGCACCGGCGTTTGAAGAAGTCGAAGAGTCGACGAGTCGAAGAGTCGACGAGTCGGAGCGTCAGCTTGCTTAGGCCAGCTCGGGCGGGAAGAAAGACGGGTAATCGCGCGTCACGATCTTGCGCAGGCCCGGCAGCGCGAGGTGGAAGGCCACGCTCGCAAACAGCACCACCACCGCACCCACGCCGACGGTCCGCGGCGCACCGATGCGAGCCGCCATCCAGCCCGCGGCCAGCGCACCCAGCGGCGTCATGCCGATGAACAGCGTCGAGTAGAGCCCCATCACGCGGCCGCGCAGCGCGGGCGGGGCCAGCGTCTGCAAGAGCGTGTTGGTCGAGGTGAGCTGGAACATGAAGCCGGCGCCCGTGCAGAACAGAGAGATCTCGGAGAGCGCAACCCAGCGCGAGCTGGCCAGGCCGAGCAGGCCCACACCGAGCAGCGTGGCGCCCCAGGCTACGCGGCGGCCCAGACCGCGCAGACCTTGCTGGTTCAGCAGCGTGATCGCGGCCACCAACGCGCCCAGCCCCACTGCGCCCAGGAGCGTACCCAGAAGCCGCGCGTCACCGCCCAGCACGCGGGCCGCAAACACCGGCATGAGCGCAGTGTAGGACAGCCCGAACATGCTGGTCGTGGCCACCAGCATCAAGAGCGTCCGCACGTGGGGGGTCCGCACCGCGTAGCGCAGGCCCGCGCGCAGATGGCCATGCGCGCCGCTGGCCTTGACCTGCGCCGGCACCTGCATGCGCAGCAGGCTGGCCACGATGGCCCCGTACGAGAGCGCGTTGCCGAGGAAGCAGTAACCCTCGCCCACCAGCGCCACCAGCCAGCCTGCGATGGCGGGACCGATCATGCGGGTGCCGTTGACAATCGACGAATTGATCGCAATCGCGTTGCCGAGATCGGTCTCGGCCAGGTCGGACAGCAGCGCCTGCCGGGCCGGGATGTCGAAAGCATTGATGATGCCCAGAAGCGTGATGAGCACCATCACGAGCGCAGGCGTGGCCACGCGCGCGAGCGTGACGATGGCGAGCGCGAGCGCCTGCACGGTTGCGGCCACCTGCGTAACCACGACCAGGCGGCGGCGCGGGATCTGGTCGGCCACCGATCCGCCCAACGTGCCCAGCAGGAAGACCGGGAACTGACCCAGGAACGTGACCAGACCCAGCGCGGGCGCGCTGTGGGTGAGCCGCCATACCAGCCACTGCACGGCCACCTGTTGCATCCAGGTGCCGATGAGCGAGATCAGCTGCCCGCTGAAGAACAGCTGCAGGTTACGGCGGCGCAGACCGCGCAGCGCTACGGGCAGGCGCATCGTACGCAGGATACACCGCCAGCGAAATCACTGAGAACATCGAGACACCCGGTGCGCAGTCGGGCCCTGGCTGCGCACCGCCCCTACTCCCTACCCATCTTGATCTAGATTTCCCAGCAGCCGAGGCTACAGTCGAGGCTCATGAATCCCCCGCTTAATCCGCCTCCGTCGTCGAGGCGATAATCCACAGTATTGTCCATCATCCTCCACCAGTTCATGTCGAAGTTGTTGGGCAGGTTGCCCGCCCCGTCGTCATAGGGGCCGTCCCAATCGTCGCCACCTACGGCCGCCCGCAGGCTGTCACTCCCGAGAACCCGAATGCGTTCCTTTTTGAGAATCAGCTTGCGCGGTGTCTTCATAGCCGAGCTCCTCTCAGGACCAGGGGGTCTGTCACCGAAGGGGAGCAGGTCTCGTGCCAGGGTCGCTGCAGAGAGACTGTCTCCGCACGGCGACGCTCCGCGCATCGCGGTGTGCGAACTGGACCTACAGGACTTGGGCGAGCTTGCGCGTCCCGTCGTCGCTGCGTAGTGACAAGCCCTCGGCGACGGGGGTGGACATCGGGCCGGTGACGGGTAGCATCATCTGTTGACCAAAAGTCTCGCGCACGCCGCTCAGCCCATCCCGTACTTGCCGAGCTTTTTGTGCAGGCCCTCGCGCGTGATGCCGAGCGCCTCGGCGGTCTTGGTCTTATTGCCGCCGTGCTCGCGCAGAGCCTCGCTGAGCAGCCACCTCTCCACTTCCTCCATCTGATCCTTGAGCGGTCCCTTCTTGGGCGCGATGCGACCCATGAGCGACTCCACCTTGCGGATCTGGGGCGACAGATCCTCGGGCCGCACGAATGCGCCCTCCTCGCATTGGATGACCAGCCGCTGCACCTCGTTCTCGAGCTCGCGGATGTTGCCCGGCCAGGCGTAGGCGACCAGCTGGTCGAGCGTCTCTTTGGCCAGGCCGGCGACCGCCTTCTTCATCTCATGCGTGTATTTGGCCAGAAAATGCTCGGCCAGCCGGGGCACGTCGTCGCGCCGCTCGCGCAGCGGCGGCAGGCGAATCGGAAACACCTTGAGCCGATAGTACAGATCCTGCCGAAAGCGCCCCGCCTCGACGTCCTTCTCGAGCGGCCGATTGGTCGCGCAGATGATGCGCACATCGACCGCGCGCGAGGTGGTCGCGCCCACCGGCCGCACCTCGCCCTCTTGCAGAACCCTTAACAGCTTGGCCTGCAGGCCCAGCGACATCTCGCCGATCTCGTCCAGAAACAGGGTCCCGCCGTCGGCGATCTCGAACAGGCCCTTCTTGTCGTGGTCGGCGCCCGTGAACGCGCCCTTCTTGTGCCCGAACAGCTCGCTCTCGAGCAGGTTGTCGGGCAGGGCCGCGCAGTTGACGGCCACGAACAGCTTGTCGCGCCGCCGCCCCTGATGGTGGATCGCGCTCGCGATCAGCTCTTTGCCGGTGCCGGTCTCGCCCTCGATGCACACGGTCGCCCGCGTGTCGATCACCTTCTCGAGCTGGCGGAGCAGCGTGCGCATGGCGCCGCTCTCGCCCACGATGTCGGTGAAGCGGCGCTCGGCGCGGTCGCGCAGGTACTGGTTCTCGCCGCGCAGCCTCTCTTCGGCCACCTTGAGGCGGGCGACCAGCCGCGCATTCTCGATTGCGAGCGCCGCGCTCGAGGCCAGAACGGTGAGGAGCTCGAGGTCGCGCTCCTTGAAGATGCCGGCGGAGGCGCGATTGTCGCACTGGATCACGCCGCGCACCTCGTCGCCGTCCCAGAGCGGCGCGCCGATGGTGGACTGGATCTTGGCGCCCAGGATCGACTCGGTCTGGCCCAGCTCGGCCTGCGCGTTGGCGGCCAGAACTGCCGCCCGATCGTGCAGCACCCGGCGCATCACGGCCCGGCTGGTCAGGACCGGCTCCACACCGCCGCCCCGCGCGCGCGCCGTGATGGGCACGAAGCGTTCGCCCCCCTGCTCATCGGCCAGAAGGATCGACACGTGGGTGGCGCGCGGCAAGAGCTCGAACACGGCCTCGACCACACCGTCGAGCACGCGCTGCAGATCGAGGCCCCGCCGGCCGATCTTGCGCACCAGCGGATACAGCGCGGCCGCGCCACCCGGGTCGCGCTCGAGCCGACCCGACAGCTCCGGCAGCTCGGACAGCGGCTTGACCGCGATCACGCGTGCCGCCTCGTCGCCCTCGTCGGCCGTGACCCGACATGCCAGCACAACCGGTCCGGTGGGGTCGCCCAAGAGGAGCTGATCGCCATCCTTGAGCGCGATCTCGCTGCGGTCGCGATCGATGTCGATGCGGTTGCCCTCGCGCAACAGGCGCGACCCGTTGGTCGAGCGCAGATCGCGGTACACGAACCGATCCTCTTCGCGAAAGATTTCGCCGTGTGTGCTCGAGAGGTGGATGTCGGACAGCGCGACCAGGCAGGTGGGGGCGCGGCCGATCGTGATGGGGCCGGCCGCGCCGTCGAACTCGAACACGCGCCCCTTCTCGTCTCCGTCCACGATCTCGAGCAGCAACATCCGCAGCCGTTTTTACCACTTACAACGGGCTTGCGCGAGTCGCACCGAATCTGATATGAACGGCACGGCGCGAGGGGACCGTGCCGGGAGGATGCATGCTCGGCCGTGCCCCCGAAAAGTTGGTCCAAAGCGCGCTCGCGCCAGCTATACTGCCCGAGCGGACAATGTCTCGCTTGCAGGTTCTGCTGCTGGCGCACGGCGATATGGCCGCGCGCGAGAGCCTATCGGCGCAGGTCGAGCGGCGCGGAACCACCGTTCAGGCGACCGCCAACGGGGTTCAGGCCATCGAGATCGCTCGGCTTTCGCAACCCCAGCTGGCTTGCGTGGGCGCCCACGTCGAGGGCATGCGGCCGCTCGATCTGTGCAAAGCCCTGTCGAACAAGGGCATCCCGGTCCTCTTCCTGGGCGGCGACGGCGTCAACCGGGAGGAGGCTCTGCGGGCGGGCGCCGTCGACTATCTGCCGCTGCCCGCATTTGCCGAGGACGTGGCCAGCGCATCGCAGCTTCTGGGAGCCCGTCACCGGGAGCCGGGCGGCGACTGGATCGTGCGCGCGAAGCTGTCCGAGTTCGGCCTGTATCCGCTCGTGCGTGCGCTCTGTGGGCTCAGCCGCAGCGCGATCGTCACGGTCGAGCGCGGTGAGCGCTCGGGCGAGCTGCGGCTGTACGAAGGCGAGGTGACCAGCGCTCAGATCGGGAGCCTTACCGGCATCGCCGCCTTTCACCAGCTGCTCTTGTGGCAGGAGGCTGTGCTCGAGGTGCGCTTTGCCCCGGTGCTGCGGCGCCAGCAGATTGGCTTGTCGCGCGAGGAGCTTCTGGCCGAGGGCGAGCGCTTCCTGCGCGATTTCCGGCATGCAGCCGGGCAGGTCGGATCGACCGAAGCGGTCTATGAGCAGGATCTGAAGCGGGTGGCCGAGGTCGTGCAACATATCCCGAGCGACGTCAGCGGGCTGGTCCGGCTGTTCGACGGCGATCGCACGGTGGCGGACGTGATTCAGGACAGCCCGTTCCGACCCTTCGACACCATTCGAGTGTGCGCGCGGTTGGTCGAGATGGGCGCGCTTCAGCTCAGATCGGGCGTCGCGCCGGCCCGGCTGCCCAAGAAGAAGAAGGCCACGCCACCGGCGCCCGTGCCTGCGGTCGAGGAGTGGCTGAGCAAGCCGCCCAGCCGTCCGCCCGGCACTGCGCCCAAAGCGCCGCCGCCTGCCGACGAGCCTGCTGCGACCGCTCCCACGCGCAGCAAGCGCACGCGGCCGGCTGCGAGCGCTGCCGCTTCCGCCGACGCGCGCCCACCTGCGGGTGCGGCCGGGCGCACCCAGCCCGAGCCGCCGATGACGCTGCGGCCCAAGAAGCGCGAGCGCCGCAAGGCCGCGCCCGAGGCCGAGGTATCGCTCGAGCGCCGGATCGAGGAGGCGCTGGCCCGGCAGAGCGCGCCGCGGCCGCCCGCGCCCGCAGTGGACCGGCCCGGCATGGAGGCGTTGCTCAGCAAGCAGGCCGGCGCGCTGTTCGGTCAGACGCCACCGGCGGCCCCGCCGGCGCCGCCTGCGGCTGGCCCGGCGATGGTGGCCACGCCGATCCCGCCGGTGCCGCCGCCTCCGTCCGCGGTCGCCACGCCGATTCCGGCGCTGGCGCCGGCTGCGGGGGCGGTTGCGACTCCAGTCGAGGCGCTGGCTCCGCGGGTCGCGACACCGCCGCCGCCCGCGGCCGACTTGGTCGTCACGCTGCCGCCGCCGCCGCTGCGCCCGGCCCCCGAGCCCTCCGAGCCGCCGGTCGTGGTGCTGCCCCCGCCGCCCCCGCAGGCCCCGGTCTCGCCGCGCGCGGAGCCGGCCGAGCCGCCGGTCGTGACCATGCCCCCGCCGCCGGCCGCTCCGGAGCCCGCTTTCGCGCAGCCGGTCTGGCCGCCGGCCCTGGCCGCGCCGCCGCCGCCGGTAGCGCCGGTCTGGCCACCGGTCCCGGCCGCACCGCTGACCGCGCCGCCGATTGCGCAACCGACCCCGCCGCCCCCTGCGCAACCGGCCGCGCCGCCGATTGCGGCGGCACCGCCTCTGTCTCCGGCGCCGCTGCCAACCCCGCCCGTGACGCGGCCGCCCGCCGCCCGCACGCCCGCGAAATCGGGTGCGGCCGACATGCACTTTACCGATCTGGAAGAGGACTTTTTCTCCAAGGTCGACGAGCACGGCAACCTGCCGCCGGAGGTCGACACGTTCGAGGACCTCGAGCCCGGCCACCCAGGCGACCTCAAGCGACGCAGCTGACCGCCCGGTCCCTACTTCTTTTTGGCCAGCACCGTATCCCAGACCAGATCGACCGTGCCCAGCGGGCCCGAGAAGCGGAGGGTCACGTGCCGGGCCTCGGGGCTCACGGTCGGCGTGCCGTCCTCGAATTTGGTCGGGAAGCGGAAGCGCACCAGCGACAGGAACGCCTGGTCGATCCCGCCCACATACGGGAAAAACGCAACTTCCTGCACCACCGGCACCTTGATGGGGTAAAGCTCGACCGGCTCGACCTCGCGCTGGCGGTCATCGAAGAGCACCACCCGCCACACCGCGTTCTTCTTGTTCACAAAATCGGTCCATTCGTAGCGCGACGCGGTGGCCGCTACGTGGAACTCGTGAAACTGCTCGGCCTCCTGGAGCTGCTGGCTGCGCAGCTTGTCCTTCTCGCCGTCGGGCAGCTTGTAGTACTCGGCGTAGCGCTCGACGTAGGCCCAGCGCCAGTCCCAGGCCTCGAAGGTCGCGCGCACGTCGAGCGCGGTGTCGAACGGCGCCACCCGGTCGAAGTCCTTCTGCAGGCTGCCGTGCCGGGTCCAGCGGTTGACCACGCGCCCGTAGTCCTCGGCCGTGTAGCTGCGGTCCCCGCCCGACAGATCGACCGCTCTTGGCGCAGGCGTGCCGCAACCCGCACCGAGCATCAAGGCCGCGGCGACCAGCGCCACCTTGGCGCTGCTACTTCTTCTTGAGCGTCTTCTTTCCACCGGGCAGCGGCGGTGCCGGCGGTGCCGGCGGCTTACCCCCCTGTGCGCTTGCAATACGTGGCGCCACTGCGGCCAGGGCCGGACGCCCCCCTGCGGAACGGCCTGCGGCCGCGCGCTGGACGGGCCGTGGCGCCTCTTCCTTGCCCTCGCGCGCCGCGTGCACGGCCGCGATGGTGTCGACGCGCGCCGGCGCCGCCTTGGCGGCCGCGCGCGGTTTGGCGGCCCGCTCGGCCTGCATGTCCCCCATGTCGACGCGACCACGGAAGGCCGCCCCGGCCACGATGATCACGCGCGGCGCGTTGATGTCGCCCACCATGCGGCCGCCGTCGGTGATGTGCACGCTGTCCGTGGCCGTGACGTCGCCCACCACCACGCCCGACACCACGCAGTCCTTGACGTTGACGTCGGCGACCACGAT
>DATFWX010000023.1:0-4782 GCA_035258845.1 Polyangia bacterium
CCAGCGCGCGCACGAGCGCGCGCGCGCCCGCCGGCACCAGGTCACGGTGCACCTGGTCGGCGAACGCAATCAGACGCAGACGCGCCGCGCCCAGGCCGCGCGCGAGCGCGACCTCGAGCACGCGCTCGAGATGGGCGCGCACGGGAAAGCCCAGATCCAGGAGCAAGATCAGGTCGCCGAGCGGGCGCGCGGGCGCGACCGCGCGCAGGTTCGGCACAACCCACACCCGCGCGGGTGGGATGAGCTCGACCAGGCGCGCGGTCAGGCCAAGCGGGCCCAGGATGCGGGCTGCCGTCGGCGCCGACTGGTGGCGGCCGCGCCGCTTGGGCAAAAGCTGGTACTCCAGCCGCGCCCGTCCGCGCGCTGCCAGACGCGCCGATAGGGCCACGCGCGCGGGCACAAACCCCATCGGCCAGGCCTCGCACAGCTCCACCCGCGCGCCCACGGCGGCAGGATTCGAAAGCTCGATTGCAACCCGGACCGGCCGGCCGCGCGCCAGCACGCCGCGGACCAGGCGGCGGGCGTCCGGCGCACGTCGCCGGGCCGCGAGATCGACCACGAGCGCGAGCGCGAGCGCCCCGTCCCAAACTAGAGCCACCCGGACCAGCGGCCGCGCGAGCGCGCCAGCGAGCAGGAGCGCGGCGCCGGCTCCGCACAGGGCGGCCAACCGCGTCGTGGGCAGCGGGAATGCGGCCATCACGCACCCAGCCGCTCGATCTGATCGGCCAGCGCACGCGCCGGGTGCGGGGCATCCGGCCCCGCCGACCGCGCCCACGGCCCCGCCAGCGGGGGTCCCAGACGGCGCGCGATGGCAAGCGCCCACAGAAGCGCCGCCAGCGCAGCCTGCACCAAGGCCCAACCGACCGGACTGCGCGCGAGCAGGCGGGCGCCGTCCTGGCGCGCGCCATAGCCGTGGTGAAACTCGTCAAAGCCGATGGCGCCGCCGCCGGCGGCGCGCGCGATCAGGCGGGCTGCGAACGCGGCGTTGTCGGCCTGCCCCAGGCCGTCGTTGGAAAATGGGAAGGCGCCCGCGCAGGCCACGATGCTGCCGGCCCCGCGCGGGCGGCGCGCACACAGCGCGCCGCGGTCGGCCTCGACCAGCGCGACCAGGTCACGCCCACGCAGAAGACGCCCCGCCGGCAGCTCGACCTCGAACCGCTCGCCGACCGGCTGCGCGCGCAGCCGGCCGAACACCTCGACCTCGTGAAGCTCGAAGCCGAGCACCTGATCGAGCCCCAAGGTCTCGCCGAAGGGTCCGCTGCCGAGCGCAATCAGGAGCGTGCCGCCGCGCTCGATCCAGCGGCCCAGCTCGTCGATCTCGGCGCCATCGGGCGGCTCGGTGGGCGCCAGCACGAGCAGCACCCGCACGCTCGGCGGAGGAGGCCAGGGCTGCTCCACGCGCTCGACCCGCGCGCCCAGCCGCGCCAGCAGCAGGGCGAGCGCGCGCGTTCCGCGCAGTCCCACGTCATAGCTCGAGCCCGGATGGGTTCCATCGGTCAGCGGTGCGCCGCCGCGCGCAGCCGCGGCGGCGAGGCCGGCCGCGAGCACGGCCAGAAGCGTGAGCCCGCCCCAGAGCGCGCGCTGGCTGCGCACGACCCAGAGGATGAGCGCGACCAGGGCGCCAAGAGCGGTCGCGTAGGCGACCCCGCGCGCGAGGGGAGGCAACGCGCCGGCGAAGCGGAAGGCCGCGGCCGCCAGCTGCCGGACACCCTCGACCACCCCACCCTCGGACAGATCTCGGTATGCGTTTCCGGCCAGGATGTCGTGCGCAAGGACTCGGACCGGCTCGGGGGCCGGCGCAAGCAGGGGGGGTGCGAGCACCGAGGGCGAGAAAAGGCCGGACATCCCCATGGGAGCGTTACAACCACCTTATCCCACTGTCAACACGTGAGGTCTCGACCCCCACCCGGGCCCGCTGCAACCTGCCGAAAACTCGAAGCGGCACATCGGCACAAGAGTTGATAAAATCCGCCCTTATGAGGGGTCTTTGCAGTGTCGTGTTGGTCGCGGCCTTGCAGGTCAGCGCGTGGGCGCTTCCAACAGTGGCTGTGCGCGAGTTTAGCGGGCCGGGTGCAGCGCGCGTGCGCGCCGGCGTGGTGGCCGCGCTCGCTGGCAAGGCCCGCGTGCGCTCGGCCGCCTCAGCCGATGCGGTGATCGAGGGCGAGGTGGCGAAGAAGGGCAGGCGCTGGAAGGTCACGCTCACGGTGCGCGAGGCCATCTCGGGCCGTCAGGTCGATCAGGTCACGTTCATGCTCAGCCGGCCGGCGCTCGGCCGCGGGACCAAGAAGCGGGTGGGCAAGAAGCTGGCGGCGCTGATTCGCGAGGCGGCTGCCAACGGTGTGGTCGCCAAAGCGGGCCGGCGTCGGGGCAAGGATGGTAGCGCTCCGGCTGGCGACAGCGCGGCCCGTTTCGCCAATGAATCGCCTGCCGCCGGCGGCGCCGAGGCGGCCAAGAACGAGGCGTCCGACGACACGGCGCGGGCCGGCAAGCCGGCGCCCGACGAGTCGGCCGCCCAGCCCAGCGAGGAGAAGGTCGCGCAGACCGAGGAGAGCACCACGGTCCAGAAGCCCGCGGCCACGCCTGCGCCGGCCAAGGACACCGGCGAGACGGCCATGGCCGAGGCCACCGGCCATGAGGTCATCGAGCTCGATGCGGGCATTGGCTTCCAGGCCCGCACCTTCTCGGCTACCGGGCTGGGCGTTCTGCCCACCTACAACTCCTCGCTCTACCCGTCGGCCTACGTGAGCGGAGCACTGTACCCGCTGGCACCGCTGACCCGGCGCGCGCTGGGGGGCCTGGGCGTGTTCGGCCGCTTCGATCGCGCGGTCGGGCTCAAGTCGCAGGTCAAGAGCACCATGCAGGAGTTCGACACGGTGGCGCAGCGTTGGGAGGTGGGGCTCCTGTGGCGGCTGCACTTCGGCGGGGCGACCGGGCTGACCGTGCGGCCGGCCTTCCTGTACGGCCAGCAGCAGTTCGACATCGGCGGGACGACGGTCATGCCGAACACGGACTACACCTATCTTGGCGGCGGCCTCGACCTCGATCTGCCGCTTCTGACGCCGGCGTTCGCGCTGATCGGGGGCGGCGCGTACGAGGACATTCGGAGCCTGGGCCCGGCCGGCCAGTTCGGCGAGCACAACGACGCCTACGGGCTCGCGTTCAACGGCGGCATCCGCCTCGGGCTGCCGTGGCACCTGCAGATCCTGGCGCTGTTCGAGGAGCTGATCCGTCACGCCGATTTCACGGGCACCTCGCCCACCGGCATGACCGCGCAGAAAACGCAGGACGAGTGGATCGGCGGCCGGGTCACACTGGGGCTGACCTACTGAGGGACCCGGGACGCGCATGAGCGAGCCCGCCCTGGTGCACGTTCACGGGGGCCGGCTCCTGCTCGATCGGTTGGCCGAGGCGGGCGTTGCCGGCGAGTTTCTGGAATGGTGCGACGTGCTGTGCGACGGCCCCACGCCGGCGGGGCTTTCGGCCGACGATTGGTATGACCTGCGCGCGCGCTATCACGAGGAGACGACCGGGCCCGCCCAGCGCATCCCGCATCGCGACCGGCTGATCGCGCAAGACCGCGCACTGGCGCTTCTGCCGGGACCGCGCGAGGTGGTGCTGTGGTTTGGGCCTGAGCTCTTCTGTCAGAGCATCTTGATGTACCTCTTGTCGTGGTTCGACGGCCGCGATCTGTGCGGGGCCGGTCTGGCGCTGGTCGATCCAGGCGATCTGGCGGGCCGGCCGGGCTGCAGCGTGTCGTACCTGGGCCCGGAGGAGCTGGTGGCCGCTTTTGCCGCGCGGCGCCCCATCGGCGCCACCGAAACCGCGCTGGCGGGCCGGGCCTGGCAAGCCTACGCGGCGCCCGATCCGAGCGCGCTGGCCGACCTGGCCAGCGGTGATTCGCCTGCATTGCCGCACCTGGGCGCGGCGCTGCGGCGGCACCTGGAGGAGTTTCCGGAGCGCTTGAGTGGGCTGGGAGCCAGTGAGCGTCGGCTGCTCGAGGCGGTGGCGGGTGGCGCACGCGGCTGGGCTGAGGTCTACCAGGCCATGCAGCGCGCGGAAGCACGGCCCTGGATGACGGATGGGATCTTCTTTGGGCGCTTGCACCGACTGAGCGCGGGCCCGGCGCCACTTTTGTGCTCGACCGACGGCGCGCTCGAGCTGACCGAGCGCGGAGCGACCGTGCTGGCGGGCCGGGACCAGTGGCACGCCGAAAGGTGGTGCGGCGGCGTCCGCATCGACGCCGGCTGCCCGTGGCGCTGGGATGCGGAGCAGCGCAAGCTGGTGTCCGTGGCGGTGGGCGCAGCGGGCTGATGAGCCTGGCCGAGTGGGCGCGCAGCAAGAGCGCCGAGTGGCGTCACCTGGCTGAGCAGGCGGCGCGCGTGCGCCGGGCTCGGGGTTGGGGTTGGGCTTTTGGGCTTGGGCGGCGCCTGCGGCGCGAAAACGTGCTCGAGCTGGCGCGCCTTGCGCGGCGCGCGGAGGCGGACGTGGCCGTGGTGCGGGGCGCGCAGGCGCAGGCGGTCCGGGGCGCGCAGGCGCAGGCGGTGCCGGGCGCGCAGGCGCAGGCGGTGCCGGGCGCGCAGGGGGCGCTCAGACCCGAGGCGGCTGTCAGACCCGGCGCGTATGCTACGTTGGGCGAGTCTGCGCCGGACCGGTTTGCGCCGAGTGAGTCTGCGCCGGACCGGTTTGCGCCGAGTGAGTCTGCGCCGGACCGGTTTGCGCCGAGTGAGTCTGCGCCGAACCGGTTTGCGCCGAGTGAGTCTGCGCCGGACCGGTTTGCGCCGA
>DATFWX010000024.1:0-20766 GCA_035258845.1 Polyangia bacterium
TCTTCGCGCCCGCCTTTACCGCCTTGTCGTAGTCCTCGCTCGCGGTCAGGAACTCGTCCTCGGATTTTTCGAAATAGAGCTCGGCCAGGCGGAAGATGACATCGGGCGTCCAGCGATCGTCGTTGGGGTATTTGGCCAGAAACGCCTCGTGCATCTGGATGGCCTGGATGCGGCGCTCGCGCTCGGCCTTCTCCTCGATCTGCGCCTGCGCCTCGTACTTCTGTGCGATCTGGCGGCGCCGCTCGAGATAGTCGCGCTTGACGATGTGGTTGACGGTGGCCCGGTAGTCGCGGGTGGCCCACTGGAAACGCTCGTACTCCTCCTGCAGCTCGGCCAGCGCCTTGGGATCCTCGATCTTGGGCGGGCCGGTCACCTTTTTTGCCGGCGGCGCGCCGGCCTGCGCCGGCGCGGGTTGGGCGGCTGGCGGCGCCGGTGGGGCGGCTGCCGGCGCGGGTTGGGCGGCTGCCGGCGCCGGTTGCGCGGCCGGTTGCTGCGGGTTCGGCGGCGGCTGCTGCTGTGCGGGCGCCGCCTGCGGCCACAACGCGATCGCGCTCGCGAGCGCGAGCATTCTCATTCTTTCACGCATACGCATGGACCCCATGGGAGGATCTACTTCTCCTCCTGCATCACTTCCTTGAACTCGTCGTCGAGCAACTTCAGCTCGGCGGCTTCCTGGCGCTTGATGCGCGCGGCCGAGTCGGTCTTGGCCTGCTTGTTGGCCCACGCCACGTCGATCATGCCGACGTCTGCATGCACCACGATGTCGTAGAAGCGCTTGGCCACGTTATGGAAGCTGGCGTAGGTGATGCCGCCGCCCACGTCGGCCGACTCGCCGGCGTAGCTCTCGACCTTGGTCTTGTAATCGCCCATGTGTCCCTTCTCATCGGCGATGGCGGCTTTGATGTCGACCAGGCGCTCCTCGACCAGCTGGTCGATCTTGGCGTCGAAGGCCTGCAGCGTGGCGTCGATCTGACCCGCGTGCTCGAGGATGCTCGAGATCTGCGACACCTTCGTGCGGGCGTCCGGGCTCATCCGCGTCTCCGCCTTGTCAATGAGCGCGCGCTCGCGGCCCAGCACGTCCTTGAGCTGCTTTTTGGCCTGCTCCTCCTCCTGCACCAGCTCGTCGCCGATGCCGGTGGTCTCCTTGGCCGCCTGAATGTCGTTGCGGAGCTGGTCATGCATTTGGTGCAAAGTCTCGATGCTCGCCCGGTTCTCGTCGACCAGCTTCTGGAACTCGGCCGCCGGCATGCGCTGGCTCGCGCGCGTGTCCTTGTAATACTTTTCGGCCGCCACCAGCTCCGCGTTCATGCTCTGGATCATCACGTTGAGCTCGGAGCCCTGCTGGTCGAGCTGCTCCAGATACATGCGGCTCTTCTGCGCGCGCTCCCGGTAACCCTCGGCCTTGGTCGGCAGCTGCGCCAGCTTCTGCTCGAGCCCCATGCGCTCGCCGCCCAGCTGGTCGAGCTGCCTCTGCTCGTCGGGCGCCAGCACTGGCGCCGCCAGCTCGCGCCGTTTCTTGGCCAGCCGCTGGCGGGCGTCGAGCAGCACGTTCGACAGGGTCAGCGAGCGCTCGCGCGCGGCCGCCAGCTCGGGAAAGATGTTGACGCGCGCGGGCGAGTTGACCGCCCGCTCGAGCCGCCCGATCAGATTCTCGGAGTCTTTGACCGCCTTGCGCATGTCGGAGATGTCGCCCACCACCTGAACCACGCGCTCGACCTCGGGCTCGGCGCGTACCCACTTGACCGCCGCCTGCGGCAGGTAGACCGCGATGTCGAACCGCTCCAGGTTCTTGCCGATCAGCTCGTTGAAGTAGGCCTGCGTGTCGCCGTGCTGCGCCAGTACTTGCTCG
This sequence comes from Polyangia bacterium, assembly GCA_035258845.1. Lineage (GTDB taxonomy): Bacteria > Myxococcota_A > Polyangia > JAHFDS01 > DATFWX01 > DATFWX01. Next base: position 1,850 of record DATFWX010000024.1, read on the forward strand.
AGCTGCTTCTTGACCGGCTCGAATTCGTCGCGCGTCTTTTCAAAGATGTCGAGTGCCTGCCCGAGCTGGCCCAGCCGCACCTGCAGATTGCCGATCAGGACCCGGACCTCGGGCGCCTGCGGCGAGTCGGGGTTGGCCAGCATCAAAAGGTCGAGCGCGCGGAACGCTTTCTGGAACTCCTTCTGCTGCTCGGTCTTGGCCTTTCCCTGGTCGTCCTTGAGCTGGATGGCCACCTGGCCCGCGTTCTTGATGAAGGTCCAGGCGACCTCGTACAGCATGTCCGAGAACAGGGGCGAGGTGCGCGGCACCTTCTGATACTCGTCGATGGCCTGGGCGAACTCGCTGCGGTCGTAATGCAGCCGGCCCAGCGCCATGTGGGCCAGCTCCTGGACCCGCTTTTCCTCGTCGGTCTTGGCGGGCATGGTGAGCAGGTTCTCGAGGATCGGGATGGCGGCCGCGTTGTCGCCCGCCTTGACCCGCAGCGTGGCCAGAAAGTAGCGGGCCTGGAACGAGTACGGCGAGCCGGCCGGGATGGTCTCGAACGCGGCCTGCGCCTCCTCGCGCCGCCCGCGGAAGTAGTAGTACTTGCCCTTGACGTACGGGACCGAGGGCAGAAGCGAGCTCGGCGGCAGCTCGGCCAGCTTGGCCAGATAGGTTTCGACCGGCCCGAAGTCTTCGGTGCGCAGGGACAGCTCGATCAGGCGGTTCAAAGCCTCCTGGTAGCGCCGCTGTTGCACCTGCACGCCGCCCGGGCTGCCGGGGCCGCGCTCGACCACCTGCGTGAAGTAGCGGCGCGCCGACAGGAAGTCGTGCTTCTGGTACAGGCAGTCGGCCAGCAGGAACTGCGCCTCCGGAAAGGCGGGCGAGGTGGGGAAGCGCTCCACCACGTCGAGCAGCAGAATCGCAGCCTCGTCGTAGTTCTTGAGCTGGTAGAGCAGCTGCGCATCGACCAGTCGTCGCTCCGCGACCTCGGGACCGGCCGCCTTGGGCGGTCGGAACGACGCATTGAGCTCGCGCGCCTGCGACTCCACCTCGAACACCTTCTTCCCCAGATCGTCGACCTCATCGGCGACGGCAGGCGACGCGGCCAGTGCCAGCCACGCCGCGATCACGGTACGGGCGTGACGCATGATGGTCATCACTTTCCGGCCTGGGGCCGATCGCTGACGACGTTGACCTTGTAGTCCACCGCCGGCCGATCCTGCAGGGCCGTGGTGAGGTTGCCCTTCTCGAAGGCATTGATGGTGATCTCGGTGAGCTTGCCTTCGGCGGCGGTGAAGGTGTGGCTGGAGCGGACCTTGAAATGGTAGCCCTTGAGGTACGAGAACACGCCGTAGCCGTTGCCCTGGTACTCGAGGAGCACCGAGATGGTATGGCTGCCCGGCACGATGCTGCCGTTGAAGATTTCGAAATCTTTGGCCTCGTCGAGCCGGCCGCTGTCGTCGCTCTTGGCGAAGATCTGGGCGCCGTCGATGGCGTAGACGACTTTGATCAGGCGGAACGCCGAGCCCATCGAGTTGTGATGCTTGATGAGCGCGCGCGAGCCGGCAATGACGCCTCCCAGCACGGTTTCCTTGAGCAGGTTCAGGCGTGCCTTGGAGCGGAAGATCTGCTCCTTGAGCTCGTCGACCTTGCGCTCCAGGTCATGGAGCTTGACCGTGTAGGCGCCCGACTCGCCCGCCGCCGGCGGGGGCGCCTCGCCCGGGGGCGGGGCCGGCGCCCCGGGCGCACCAGGTGCCGGGGTCTGCGTCTGGGCCTGGCCCATGCGGGGCAGCAGCAGGGCGGAAATCAAGAACAACAGGGTCCTGGTGAGCGCTCTAGGCATGGTAGACACTCCCGTTGGGAGATGTGGTAGGCCGTAAATCTACCACGCGCACAGGCGGCAGATCAAGGTGCCTAGAGTATTAAGGTATTTGCCCGAAGCACTGGGACGGGCGAGTCAAGACCAGGTGGCCTGCACGAGGGCCGCAAAGCGCACGGCCAGGTCGCGCCGGGCCAGAAGGAGGGCGCTCCAGGCCGACATGCAGGTCCCCCAACTGCTCGGATCCATCCCGCGGCCGGACAGGAGTGCGAGCACGTTGCCGCCCCCCTGCAGCTCCTTCATGAAGCCGACGTAGTCGTAGAGCGTGGCCAGTGGCTGGTCGGGCAGCATCGGCTCGCGATCGATGGCTTCCACCGCCAGATTGGGGGCCCGGTTGCGCGCGGCTCCGGCGCTCGCGCCGGCTCGCACGGGGGGCGGCTCGGGCGGCCGGCTCGCTGCGGCCGCTGCCGGCGGTTGCGGCGCGGGCGGTTCCGGTGCCGGCTGCTGGCGCCGCCTGGTCTCGGCCACCCGCTCGTCGGTCTGGCGGGCCAGCCGCAGCTCGGTATCGAGGTGCTCGAGGATCTGTGAGAAGCGCGCCTCCCGGTCGTCGATCGGTCGCGCCGAATCGATCGCTTGCGCGAGCGCTGGGTGATGCCGGCGCAGCGCGGCCACGGCGCGTCCTAAGTGCGGGTCCTGCGGCTCGGCGCGATAGGCGTTGACCACGTGCGAGGCCAGCCGGGCTGCAATGAGGGCGGCCGTGGCCGGCCGCGTCGGCGCCAGCGCGATCGCGTGCGGCAGCGCCAGGTCCAAAAGCGCCTCCAGCTGCGGGAAATCGCGCTTGGACTCGCCGCGCTCCTGCTGCGCCTGCTCGAGCACCTGCTCCAGCAGCTCGGGAGCATGGAGCTCGTCGATCTTGGCGAAGGTTTCGTAGAAGCGCACCAGGTCGCGGGTGCCGAAGGGACCGTTTCGCGGCTCCAGCGCGCGCAGCCGCGCGAGCTCGCTTCGGAACGGCTCCATGGCGACCATGATGGCCGCCCGATCCTGCGGCCGCTCTTTGAAGCGGCTCCAGAATTCTGGCACCAGGCGATCGCCGCCCGAGCGGAACGCCTGCGCGAACAGCGGGGCGATCTGGGCGGCCGGGTGGCGATCCCAGAGCGCGAGCACGACGTCGAAGGCCTGCGCGTTGAGCGCCGAGACCGCCGCGATCTTGGCGACCTGCGGGTGGGCCAGGAAGGAGTCGAGCAGCTTGTGCTCGCGCGGGCTCTTCGCGTGGACGATCCACCTCTGGAAATTCCAGCGCTGGTGGCTCTCCAGCAGGGCCGCCACCTTTTCCAGGTCGAGGCGCTCGAGGTGAACGGTCACCGCTTCGGCGAACAGATGCTGATCTTCTTCGGCCTGCCCGAGCGCGTCCAGGGCCTGCTCGGGCTTGACCTCGGGCCGGGCCAGAAAGAGCGCGATCGCGGCCCGCGACTCGCGCGGAATGTCGGCGGAGCGGGCCTGCAGCAGAAAAGACAGGGCCTCCTGCTGGACCTGCGGCCCCCCGTTTTCGGCGGCCTTGAGCAGCGCCTGGATCAGAGCGGGCTCGGCCGGATGCGTCAGGCTCCTGATGATCTCCAACTTGCGGTCGTCGGTCCCTTCGGCCAGTCGGCGATGCAAGAGCTTGGAGCGCACGCGGGCGAGCGCGTCCCGGGCCGCGCTCGCCTTCAGCTCGTCGCCCGCGTCGAGCGTGGCTGCCAGCTCGGCTTCGTCGCGGAGCGCGAGCGCGCACGCGAAGCGTAGATCGGCGTCGCCGCTGGCGAGGCCACGCGCGAGCAGATCCCGATCGTCCAGACCCATCGCGATGGCGGCGTAGGGCGCCAGCGCCGGGTTCTGCAGGAGCGGCCGCACGGTGTCCTGGATCCCGCCCAGGTCCCAGCGCCCGAGCAGCGGAATGCCGGGCGTCCAGCGCACGAACCAACGCGTCAGCGCGAGCGCGGCTTCGGCGGGCAGCAACCCGAGGCCGTGCGCGGCCGAGCGGACGATCTCGAAGCGCTCGCGCGTGATCTTTCTCTGGTGTAGCAGCGCAATCGCGGCCAGCTGGCGGTTGGTCTCGAGCGGGCTCCCCTGCTCGATCGCCGCCAGGTCGGCCGCCAGCGGCCCCTGGCCCAGCGCGGTCCGCTCGGGCTCGGAGAAAGGAATGCGCGCGAGCAGGAAGTCCTCGACCTCCTGCGTGAATCCCTTCTGCACCAGGAACGGCTCGACAGAGCGCGTCTCGTCGATCCGGTGCTGCGCGGCCGACCACATGGCGTCAAAGCGCGCCGACAGGGCAGCGCGCTCGCCGGGCGAGAGGCTGCGCACGCGCTCCGGCAACGCGATCCGATCGACGCCCGCATCGACCAGCATGCGGGCGGCGCCGAACAGCTCGGCCGGCAGGATCGCCGCCGTACACCGATCGCAGACTGGCCCGTGAGCCCGAGCGCAACACCAAGCACAGCGAGCGTTCATCGGTGGATCCCCCATCTGGCAGTGACTACGTTCTAGCGCTGCTCACCCCGATCCGCCACAGCTGTTCCAAAAGCTCGGCGACGCCTTCACCGGTGACGGCCGAGAGCGCGTACAGCGCGATGCCGCGGCGTGCGAAGCGGTCCTGCACTTCGGGGAAGAGCGCCCGTACGTCGGGCAGGTCGATTTTGTTAAGCGCGACCACCTGGGGGCGCTCGGCCAGCCGAGGGTCGTACGCGCGCAGCTCGGCATTCAGAAGGTCGAAGTCGCGCTCGGGCTCGCGTCCGGCGTCGGGGGAGATTTCGACGAGATGCAGGAGCGCGCGCGTGCGCTCCACGTGCTTGAGAAAGCGCGTGCCCAGGCCCACGCCCGCGGCCGCACCCTCGACCAGCCCCGGGATGTCGGCCAGCACGAACGAGCGTTGATCGGAAAGCTCCACCACGCCCAGATGCGGGGTCAGGGTGGTGAACGGGTAGTCTGCGATCTTGGGGCGCGCGCGAGAGACCCGCGCGATGAAGGTCGATTTGCCGACGTTGGGAAAGCCGAGCAACCCGACGTCGGCCAACAGCTTGAGCACGAGCACGACCGTCCGCTCGGCGCCCGGCTCGCCCGGCTCCGCGTGGCGCGGCGCCTGGTTGGTCGAGGTCGCGAAGTGCATGTTGCCGCGTCCGCCCTTGCCGCCGCGCGCGGCCACGAAGCGCTGGCCGGGCTCGGTGAGGTCGGCCAGCTCGGCCGCCGACTCGGCGTCGCGGACCACGGTTCCGGTCGGCACCGGTACGATCAGGTCGTCGCCGTCCTTGCCGTTGCAGTCGGAGCCCATGCCGTGCTGGCCGCGCGGGGCCCGATAGCGCTGCTGATAGCGGAAATCGAGCAGGGTCAGAAGCTGCGGGTCGGCCACCAGCACCACGTCGCCGCCGCGCCCGCCGTCGCCGCCCGAGGGGCCGCCCTTGGGCATGAACTTTTCGCGGCGGAAGGCCACGCAGCCGCGGCCGCCATCACCGGCTTTCACGAAAATCTTGGCCTCGTCAATGAACTGCATGGAGGATTCACCGCAGAGAACGCAGAGAACGCAGAGAGTGGACGGAGCGGGCCTACTCGCTACGGGGCTGGAACCGCAACGATCGATACGCGGCGGCGGTCGCGTCCCAGACGCTCGAATTTGACCTGGCCGTCGATGAGCGCATACAGCGTCCAGTCTTTGCCCACGCCCACGTTGCGGCCCGCATGCACGACCGTGCCGACCTGCCGCACCAGGATGTTGCCAGCCTGCACGAACTCGCCGTCGTAGCGCTTGACCCCGCGCCGCTGTCCATGCGAGTCGCGACCGTTGCGCGAGCTGCCCTGCCCTTTTTTATGCGCCATGATGCACCTTCGTGATCTTGACCGCCGTGTACGGCTGCCGGTGGCCCTGTCGCTTCCGGAAGTTCTTGCGCCGCTTCATCTTGAACACGACCACCTTGCGCGCGCGGTCCTGCTCGACGATCTCGCCCTCGACCTTGGCGCCCGCGACCAGCGGACGGCCCACCTTCACTTCGGCGCCCGCGGCCAGAAGAAGCACGTCCGTGAACGTGACCTTGCTGCCCGGCTCGCCCGCGAGCTTCTCGACCCGGACCGTCTCGCCTTCGGCGACCCGATACTGTTTGCCGCCGGTTTTGATGACCGCATACATGAACGCGGTAGTGTATGGTTTTCGGCCGGCTTGTCAAGTAGAGTCGCGGACATGCCAGATCCAGACCGGCGCCGGCGCAGCCGGGTCGTGACCGAGGGACCGAGCCGCGCGCCCGCGCGCGCAATGCTCAAGGCAATTGGCTTTACCGACGCCGACCTGCAAAAGCCGCTGGTCGGCATCGCCAACACCTGGATCGAGACCATGCCCTGCAACTTCCACCTGCGCGGGCTGGCCGAGCAGGTCAAGCAGGGCGTGCGTTCGGCCGGCGGAACGCCGATGGAGTTTAACACCATCGCGATCTCGGACGGGGTCGTGATGGGTACCGAGGGCATGAAGGCATCGCTCATAAGTCGCGAGATCATTGCAGATTCGATCGAGCTGTGCGGGCGTGGCTACTCGTTCGACGCGATGGTAGCCCTGGTCGGCTGCGACAAGACCATGCCGGGCGCGGCCATGGCCCTGTGCCGGCTCGACATCCCCGGGATCATCCTGTACGGCGGCTCGATTGCGGCCGGCAAGCTGGGCGGCCGCGACCTGACCGTGCAGGACGTGTTCGAAGCCGTGGGCGCGCTGGCGGCGGGCCGCATGACGGCAGCCGATGTGCGCGCGATCGAGGACGCAGCCTGCCCGGGTGCGGGCGCGTGCGGCGGCCAGTTCACGGCCAACACGATGGCGGTCGCGCTCGAGTTTCTGAGCTTGTCGGCGCTTGGCACCGCCAGCGTGCCGGCGCTGGATCCGCGCAAGAACGAGGTCGCGCAAGCGGTCGGCCGCCTGGTCATGGATCTTCTGGCGCGCGATGAGAGGCCGCGCGCGCTCGTCACCCGCGACTGCCTCGAGAACGCAATCGCGTCGGTGGCGGCCACCGGCGGCTCCACCAACGCGGTGCTGCACCTGCTCGCGATCGCGCGCGAGGCCGGCCTCGCGCTCTCGATCGACGATTTCGATCGCGTGAGCGCGCGAACGCCGCTTCTGTGCGACCTCAAGCCGGGCGGTCGCTTCGTTGCGGTCGACTTCGATCGCGCTGGCGGCACGCCGCTCCTGGCCCGGCGGCTACTCGAGATCGAACGGCTGCACGGCCGCGTGCGCACGCCGAGCGGCCGCACGCTGGTCGAGGAATCAGCGGCCGCGGTCGAGACCGCGGGTCAGGAGGTAATCCGGCCCGCGGCCCGTCCCCTCAAGCCGACCGGTGGGCTCGTGATCCTGAAGGGCAACCTGGCGCCCGAGGGCTGCGTGGTCAAGGTGGCGGGCCACGAGCGCCTGACCCACCGCGGACCGGCGCGCGTGTTTGACTGCGAGGAGGCGGCGTTTCAAGCCGTACAGTCGGGCCAGATCAAGGCCGGTGACGTGGTGGTGATCCGCTACGAGGGGCCGGCCGGCGGGCCCGGCATGCGCGAGATGCTGGGCGTGACCGCGGCGCTGGTCGGGGCCGGGCTCGGCGAGACGGTGGCTCTTCTCACCGATGGCCGCTTCAGCGGCGCCACGCGCGGCCTGATGGCGGGCCACGTGGCGCCCGAAGCCGCTCGCGGCGGACCCATTGCGGCCCTGCGCGAAGGCGATCCGGTGCTGCTCGATGTGCCGGGCCGGCGTCTGGAGGTCGAGCTTCCGGCCGCCGAGCTGGCCGCGCGCCAGGCCGCCTGGAGCCCGCCGCCGGCGCGCTATTCCTCAGGGGTTTTCGCGAAATATGCGGCCATGGTGAGCTCGGCCGCCGAAGGCGCGGTGACCCGACCGGGCGTCAGATAGCGCTTGTCATTTACAAGAACTTGACGGAAGATGCACGCGCTTCGATTCGTATGTGGTGTGTAGTCCAACCGATTTTGAAAGGGGGCTACCGTGAATCAGTTCGACACGTCGCAGATGCGGGCTGCTCAGGGCATGGGGATGGGCATCATGATCGTCTACCTGGCGATCCTGGTTTTGGTGGTTGCCTCCCTGTGGAAGGTGTTCACCAAGGCTGGCAAGCCTGGCTGGGCGGCGATCATCCCAATCTACAACCTCATCGTTCTGCTTGAGATCGTCAAGCGACCACTTTGGTGGATCATATTGTTCCTGATTCCGATCGTCAGCCTCATCGCGGCCATCATCGTGATGATCGATCTGGCCAAGGCATTCGGAAAAGGCACCGGCTTTGGCATCGGCCTGGCCTTGCTGGGAATCATCTTCCTGCCGATCCTGGGCTTCGGCAGCGCGCAGTATCAAGGCGCGGGCGGCGCGGCCGCCAAAGCAGCCTAGCAGCGACTACGCAATCACGACCGGGCTCGTGCGCACCTGGGCCTTCTGGGCCTTGGCCGCCGAGCCCTGCCCGTTGCCGCTGTCGTGGCTGGCGGCCTCGGACAGGAGCTCCTTCTTGGAGGTCGCCTCCCAGGTGAACTCCTTGTCGGAGCGGCCGAAGTGGCCGTACGAGGCGGTCTGCTTGTAGATGGGCCGCAGAAGATCGAGCTCCTTGATTACAGCGCCCGGCCGGCAGTCGAAATGCTCGCGCACCAGCTTGTCGAGCCGCTCCTCGGGCAGAAGGCCGGTGCCGAACGTGGTCACGTGGATGGAGACCGGCTGCGCGACTCCGATTGCGTAGGCGAGCTGCACCTCGCACCGACGGGCCAGCTTGGCCGCCACCAGGTTTTTTGCGATGAAGCGCGCGTAGTAGCTGGCCGACCGGTCGACCTTGGACGGATCCTTGCCCGAAAACGCGCCGCCGCCGTGACGGCCCCAACCGCCGTAGGTGTCGACGATGATCTTGCGCCCGGTCAGGCCCGAATCGCCCTTGGGCCCGCCGACCACGAAGCGCCCGGTCGGGTTGATGAAGTACTTGGTCTTCCCGGTCAGGAGCTCGCGCGGCAGCTCCTTCTTGACCACCTCTTCGATCACCGCCTCGCGCAGGGTCTTGTACTTGACGTTGGGCGTATGCTGGGTGGAGATGACGACCGCGTCGATCGCCACCGGCCGGTCGTCCTCGTAGCGCACCGTGACCTGGGATTTTCCGTCGGGCCACAGAAAGGGCAGGATGCCTTTCTTGCGCGCGCTCGCGAGCCGTCGGGTCAGCCGATGCGCGAGCGCGATCGGCATCGGCATCAGCTCGCGAGTCTCGTCGCACGCGTAGCCGAACATCATGCCCTGGTCGCCGGCGCCCTGATCGTCTTTGGTGTAGACGCCCTGGCCGTCGACCCCGCGCGCGATGTCGGGCGACTGCTGCTCGATGGCGGTCATGACCGCGCAGGTCTGATAATCGAAGCCCATCAGCGCGTTGTCGTAGCCGATGTCCTTGACGGTTGCGCGCACGATTTTTTGAAAATCGATGTGCGCGTGCGTCGTGATCTCCCCGCACACCAGCACGAAACCGGTCTTGGTCACGGTCTCGCAGGCCACCCGGCAGCCCTTGTCCTGGGCCAAGATGGCGTCGAGCACCGCATCCGACACTTGATCACATATCTTGTCGGGATGCCCCTCCGTCACGCTCTCCGACGTAAAAAGAAAATCGGCCATGCGGCGGACTCTAGGGGAGGGGCGGCCCGATGTCAATTGGATCAGGGCGCCGAGGGTGGGCCCTGCTCTTCCCAGGCCGGCGGATCCGCACTATATTCCGCCGCGGTGAAGTGGGTGCTGGCACTCGTGGCCGCCGCGGCATGCGCGCACGCGCAGGCCGGCGAGCGCCGTGTGATCGAGGGCGACCTGGGCGAGTTCACGTACCGCCGCTTCCAGAAGGTGGAGGACATCGAGATCGAGATGGACGGCAATCCGGGCGTGGGTTTTACCGCGGTGTATCAGCACCGGGACACCGTGGGCCGGCCCCAAGTCCCGCGCTCCGCCGTGGCGGTCGCATTTGTAACCGAGTACCAGCGCGCCGAGGGGCTGGCGCGCCTCCTGCCGGACAAGCTCGAGCGGCTCAAGGGCTACCGGGTCAAGAAGGACAAGCAGGTGTACCTGCTCTGGGGCGAGGCCGGTGACAGCTGGGCGTTCTGGCCGTCCAAGCAGTTCATCGTCAAGGTCGGTGGCCCCGAGACGCGCGATCCGCCCAAAGCGCTGGTCAAGGCTTATCTGGAAGCGTACCCGTCGGATTGGAGATGATGCGCGACGAGCGGAGGCGCGGGGTTTCGAGGCGTGGAGCGAGGCGTAGCCGAAGCGACTTGCCGAGCCGCGCCGGAGCGAGGCGCGCGGAGCAACAATGATGCGGATCCTGCTGCCCGGCGACGCCGACTACGCTGAGCGCGTGCGCGCGCTGACCGAGCGGCAGGCCGCCGTGCCGCCCGAGGTCGCCGAGCGCGCCCGCGAAATCGTCAGCGACGTGCGCGCGCGCGGCGACGCCGCGGTGCGCGAGTGGACGCTGCGCCTGGAGCAGCGCGAGCTTCCCACCTTCGAGGTGCCGCGCATCGACTGGGAGCGGGCGGCGCGCGCGCTGCCGGCCGACGTGCTGCGGGCCATCGAGCGCGCGGGCGGGCGCATTCGCGCCTTCCACGAGCGCTGGCGCGAGCAGGGCTTCGAGACCAGCGAGCCCGGCATCCGGCTCGGGCTGCGCGTGGAGCCGCTGGCGCGCGTGGGCCTGTATGCGCCCGGCGGCACCGCGCGCTATCCCTCGACCGTGCTCATGACCGCGCTACCGGCCCGGGTCGCCGGGGTCGAGGAGATCGTCCTTACCACGCCCGGGCCCTCGCCGGAGACGCTGGCGGCCGCGCGCGTGGCCGGGGTCGACCGCGTGCTCGCGCTGGGGGGCGCGCAGGCCGTGGCCGCGCTCGCGTACGGGACCGAGTCGGTGCCGCGGGTCGACAAGATCGTCGGTCCGGGCAACCTGTACGTGGCGGCGGCCAAGCGGATCGTGTTCGGCGACGTGGCCATCGACTCGATCGCAGGCCCCTCGGAGATCCTGATTTTGGCCGACGACGCCGCCGATCCGCGCGCGGTGGCAGCCGACCTGCTGGCGCAGGCCGAGCACGACACCGCCGCCTATCCGGTTCTGGTCACCCCGAGCGACGTCCTGGCCGCGGCCGTGGTGCGCGAGGTAGAGAAGCAACTGGCCTCGCTGCCGCGACGCGAGATTGCCCAGGGCGCGCTGGCCGCGCATGGCACCTGCGTGGTCACGGCGGGCCTTTCGGCCGCGCTCGAGTTCGCCAACGCGTTTGCGCCCGAGCACCTGGAGCTGATGGTGCGCGATCCGCGCGCGCTATGGCCGCAGGTCAAGACCGCGGGCGCGTGCTTTCTGGGCGGCTACACGCCCGAGCCGGTGGGCGACTATTTTGCGGGTCCCAACCATGTTCTGCCGACCGGCGGCAGCGCGCGCTGGTCCTCGCCGCTCGGCTGCTGGGACTTCGTGCGCCGTTCGACCATGATCGAGTACGACCGGGCGGCGCTGGCCGCGCAGGCGGGCGACATCAGCCGCCTGGCCAAGGTCGAGGGGCTGCAGGCGCATGCTCGCGCCGTGGCCATCCGTTTCGAGGAACCATGATGAGAGTCGAGAGTCGAAAGTCGAAAGTCAAAAGTATTGGACCGAGCCGCTTCACTTTCGACTTTCGACCTTTGACTTTTGACTTCCGAGAGGACTCATGAGCTGGAAAGATCTGGTTCGCGAGGAGCTGAAGGGGCTGGAGCCGTACCGGGTGACGGCATCGGACGCGCGCGTCCGCCTCGACGCCAACGAATCGCCGCTCGTGCTGCCGGCCGAGGTGCGCGAGCAGCTGGCGCACGAGCTGGCGGCGACTCCGCTCAACCGCTACCCCGACATCCTGGCCGGCGAGCTGCGCGCCCACGAAGCCGAGCACCTTCACGTGGCGCCCGAGCAGATCCTGTTCGGCGACGGCTCGGACGAGATCATCGGGCTTTTGGCGCAGACCTTCGCGCGCCCGCGCAAGAACCAGAAGAAGGCCGCGGTGTGCTACCCGACCCCGTCGTTTATCATCTACCGGATCGCCGCCATCAGCTCGGGCGCCATGCCGCTCGAGGTCCCGCTCAAACCCGACTTCACGCTCGACGAGGTCGCGCTCGAGCGCGCGATCGTGGCCGGGCAGCCCAACCTGTGCTTTCTGGCCCGGCCCAACAACCCGACCGGCACGCTGTGGCCGCGCGAGGTGGTCGAAAAGCTGGCCAAGACGCATCCCGGTCTGCTTGTCATCGCCGACGAAGCCTATCACCTGTACGCGGGCGAGAACTGCCTCGATCTGGTCGAGAAGTACGAGAACGTGCTCATCCTGCGCACGCTGTCCAAAATCGGCCTGGCCGGGCTGCGAGTCGGGTTTCTGGTCGCCCGTCCCGAGGTCGTGCACGAGGTCGAGAAGGTGAGGCCGCCCTATAACGTGGGGACCGTGGCGCAGCGGGCGGCCGTGTGGCTGCTGACGCACCATGCGGGTCTGCTTCTGGCCGGGGTCGAAGAGGTGGTGGCCGAGCGCGAGCGCGTATCGGCCGAGCTGGCGGCGGCGGGCGCCACCGTGTTCCCATCCAAAGCCAACTTCGTGATGGTCAAGGTGCCCGAGGCCACGCGCGTGTGGACGACCCTGCACGAGCACGGGGTGCTGGTCAAAAACTTCGATCGGGCCGGCACGCCGCTCGAGGGCTGCCTGCGCATCACGATCGGAACGCGGGCCGAGAACGACGTCTTGCTGGAGGCCTTCCGCATCGCGATGCCGGCGGTCGAGAGCAAGCCGCCCGAGACGCCCGAGACGCCGCCCTCGGCCGAGGAGCAGGAGGAGACCGCAGGCGCATGAAGCTTTCGGCTACGTTGCGCGGCAAGACTTATTCTTTCCGCGACGTCAAGCAGGTGATGGCCAAAGCCAACGAGGAGAAATCGGGCGACCGGTTGGCCGGCGTCATCGCCGACAGCGCGGCCGAGCGGGTGGCGGCCAAGCTGGTGCTGTCCGAGCTTTTGCTGTCCGACCTGCTCGAGAATCCGGTCATCCCATACGAGCAGGATGCGGTGACGCGCCTGGTCCTGGACGACGTGCAGCGCCCCATCTACGAGCAGGTCAAGGGCTGGACGGTGGCGCAGTTGCGCGAGCACGTCCTCGATACCCGCACGACCGGCCCCGACCTTTTGCGCCTGTCGCGTGGGCTCACCTCCGAGATGATCGCGGCCGCCGCCAAGATCATGTCCAACCTGGACCTGGCCATGGGCGCCGCCAAGATCCGCGTGGTCGTGCATTGCAACAACACCATGGGGCTCGAGGGGCGGCTGGGCGTGCGCCTGCAGCCCAACCATCCCTCCGACGACATCGAGGGCATTCTCGCGTCCACCCGGGAGGGCCTGGCCTATGGCTGCGGCGACGCAGTGCTCGGGATCAACCCGGTCACCGACGATGTCGCGACCACGCACAAGATCCTGGACGCGACCCACGACTTCATGACCGCCTGGCGGGTGCCCACCCAGAACTGCTGCCTGGCCCACCTGACCACGCAGATGAAGGCGCTCGAGAGCGGCGCCAAGCTGCACCTGATGTTCCAGTCGATCGCGGGCACCGAGGCCGCGCTGCGCTCGTTTGGCGTCACCATCCCACTTTTGACCGAAGCGCAGGACATGACCCGCAAGCTGGGCCAGGCCACCGGGCCCAACGTCTTGTACTTCGAGACCGGCCAGGGCTCGGCGTTGTCGGCCGACGCGCACGGGGGCGCCGATCAGCAGACGCTGGAGGCGCGCAACTACGGGCTCGCACGCCACTTTTCGCCATTTTTATTGAACACGGTGGTGGGCTTCATCGGGCCCGAGTATCTGTTTGACGCCCGCCAGATCATCCGAGCTGGCCTCGAGGACCACTTCTGCGGCAAGATGCACGGCATCTCGATGGGTTGCGACGCCTGCTACACCAACCATGCCGATGCCGACCAGAACGATCTCGAGAACCTGGAGATGCTGCTCGCGCTGGCCGGGGTCAACTTTTTCATGGGGCTGCCGATGGGAGACGATGTGATGCTCAACTATCAATCCACATCGTTTCACGACAATGCGTCGGTTCGGCAGCTTCTGGGCCTGCGGCCCGCGCCCGAGTTCGAACGTTGGTGCGAGGAGATGGGGATCATGCGGGACGGGAAGCTGACCGAGCGGGCCGGCGACCCGAGCCTGTTCAGCTGACGCGTGCTGCGTTATAGAATGCAGGTTGTGGTGAAGCACGCGCTGGCAGTTTTGGCGATCGCGATCGCTGCCTGCGCTTCCTCGGAAAACCCGCCGCCGGCCGCGCCCCCAGCCGCGCCCTCCTTGCCGCCGCGCAGGCACGTGGTGCCCGAGGACGCGGCCGTCAAGTTCAAGGGCCAGGATGTGTTCGTCGGACGTCGCAAGGCCCTGGTCCAGATCCCGGGCGTGTCCAAGGACGATCTCATCTGGGCACCCGACGGCGACCACTTCGCGTATGCGAAAGCGATCATGCCGCCGCGCAAGGGCTGGCGCGTGTTTGTCAAGAACGTGGCCGGCGACCCGATCAACGAGTTCGACGTGTATCGGCCCGGCGCGCCGCGCGAGCTCGAGTGGATCGACGATCGTCGGCTGGCCTACATCGCGCCCATCGAGAAGCGCGATGTTCACATGGTGTACGTCATCCACGACGCCGAGACCGGCGAGGTGGTGTCAGTCCGGCGCGGCAAGATGTTCGTCTGGTCGCCGGGCAAGAAGAAGCTGGCCTATGTGGCGGGCAGGACGCCCAACGAGACCGTAGCAGTCGACGGGCGGCCGGTGTGGCCGCGCGGCAGCGGCGGTACCATGATCCGCGGCGAGGTGAGCTGGTCGCCCTCGGGACGCGGGCTGGCCTTCATCGAGACCAACAAGAAGGGCGACGGCAAGCTGGTGGTCCTGGTCGAGGTGGACGACACCGGGGGTGATCTGAGCTGGCCGCTGCCGCCCGAAGCAATGGCGCCGGGCCTGCATGTCTACTGGGCCGGCAACTCCAAGGTCGTGATTGGGGAGACCAGCATGAAGCCCAAGTTCGTGGCCAATTGGGAGCGGCTGCAGTAGCGGGGGACATCGAGCCAGCTCGCAATCGAAGCCAAAAGCCTTAATCGCCGTTTCGCCGGCGCTCGAGCGCAGCCCGTGCCTCTTCGAGCGTGGCGAACGGGCCCAGGCGGCCGCTGCCGTCCCAGGGCTCGGCGTACCAGCGTCCAGCCAGCTCGAATACCACCCCCACGCCCTCGCACACGTGAACGTTGTACGGGGTGACGCGCCAACTTCGGCGGGGTGGTCGGTCGGACATTCGATTGGACATCGGAGGGTTGCGCGATGGCTTGAGTGTGCGGTACAAATCGCGCCGGTTTCTGGCCAACGCCGAGGGCGAATGATCGACCGCAACCGCATTGCCGAGCTGGTGCGTGCGGCCCTGGAGGAGCGGGTCGGCGCCGAGGCGGCGGCCGCGCGGGCCCGCGACTCGAGCGGCGCCCTGCTTTTGCGGCCCGATCGCGGGGTCAACCTGGGCGCGCCGTTCGATCCGCCCACCATGGCGCGCCTGCTTCAGGTCACGCCCGCGCGCATCGCGGTCGGGCGCACCGGCGCCGGCACCCGCTACCGCACCAACACCCTGCTGCGCTTCCGCGCCGACCATGCAGTGGCCAAGGACGCGGTCATGAGCGAGGTCGATGCGGCGCTGATCGAGCGCCTGGGTCTTTCCGAGGTGCGCACCCGCGCCACCGACAAGCCCATGTTCCTCCAGCGGCCCGACGCGGGGCGCACGCTGTCCGAGCCGGCGCGGGCTCAGCTGGCGGCCCAGCTCCCGCGCGCGCCCAAGCTGGTCGTCATCTACGGCGACGGCCTGTCGGCGGCCGCCATCAATCAGCACCTGCCGACCTTCCACGAGGCGCTCCTGCGCGAGCTGGCCGCGCGCGGGATCCCGCATCCACCGCCCCTCTTCGTGCGCTATGCCCGGGTCAAGGTCATGGACGAGATCGCGCGCCTGTGCGGCGCCGAAGCGGCCCTGTTCGTGTGTGGCGAGCGGCCCGGGCTCGGCTTCGCCGACTCGCTGTCGGCCTACTACATCTACAACCCGCGGGAAGGCGCCACCGACGCCGACCGTGAGGTGATTTCGAACATCAACCCGCGCGGTGTGCCGCCCGCCGAGGGCGCGCGCCGGGCCGCCGAGGCCCTCGTGCGCGTGCTGCGCGAGCAGAAGTCGGGCGTCGTGGTGGGATGAAGCTCGACCTTGTACCGGTGCGGCCGCGGGTGCTGGCCGTGCGCGTGATCCCGGACGTGGAGCCGCAGCTGGCCGCCCAGCTCGCGCTCCAGGACGAGCAGCGCGCGCTCGGGCTTATCACCTGCACGTCCGACGACGCGCTCTACGCCGCCCTCGACGAGGGCACCAAGGCGGCGCCGGTCGAGGTCGTGTACGCAAAATCGTTCTACGCCGGATCCAACTACGCCTCGGGCCCGCTGTCGGGCGAGATCCTGGGCATCTACGCGGCCGCCGATCCCGACCAGATCCAGGCCGCGCTGGCAGCCTGTGTGGCCTACCTCGAGCACGAGGCCTGGTTCTACGCGGCCGACGAGGCCGGCAAGCTCGCGTTTTTCCCGCACGTCATCTCGGCGCTGGGTGGCTATCTGTCGCTGCAGGCTGGCCTGGCGCCCGGGCAACCGATGGCCTATCTCATCGCGCCTCCGATCGAGAGCATCTTGGGCCTGGACGCGGCGCTCAAGGCGGCTCCGGTGCGGCTGTGCAAGTGGTTCGGCCCGCCCACCGAGACCAACTACGGCGGCGGCTACCTGGCCGGCGCGCTGCCCGAGGTGGAGGCGGCTGCGCGCGCATTCGCGGCCGCCGTGGTCGAGACCGCGCGCCACCCGCAGGCGGCGGCGCGGCCGGTGCGGGCGGCCGGCGAGACCCTGGAGGCGCGGCCGCCCGGCCCCGGGCCTGGCGCCGGCCGCTTCCGGGTGCTTCAGACCGGCCAGCGGCTCGCGCTCAAGCCCGAGCATCTGACCCACCTTTCGGGCGACGAGGATCTGGTTCCCAAGACCCATCCCCGCATCGCGCTGCGCGGACAGCTCGAGCAGCTGGAGGCGGCGCTCCTCGACGCGCAGGTCGCGGCATCGGACGCGGGCGCACGCGCCCTGGTGGGAGAGCTGGGCGAGGCGCTCGAGCTGGTGCGGGCCCTGGTGGGCGCCGAGGTGACCGGCCGGCCCGCGCCGTCCCCGAATCTGCTCGGTCTGGATGCGGCCGGGATCCGCCACGCGTCGCACCATACCTGGGAGCTCTACCGCGTACCCTTCATGGTGCCCGATGTGAGACAGGGCGCCGTGGTCTCGCGCCTCAACCTGGCCCGCGCGCGCGCGCGCGCGGCCGAGCTGGCGGCCCTGCACGCCTTCGGGCGTGGGCTCGACCCGCCCGAGCGTGAGGACCTGGTGCTGGCGCTCAATCGGCTCTCGAGCGCGCTCTACATCATGACTTGTAAATACGTCGGTGGGCGCTACGATGAAGGGCGCAAGCCGGCGGGCCCCGTTCGGGGATGGCGCCCACCTGGCTGAGCGATGAAAAAGCAACCGCGCACGTTCAAGCAGGATCGGATGGCTCGGATCTATGACCAGGAGATCCTGCCCATCTGGTCCCAGCGCTTCGGCCGCATGATGCTGCGCGAGCTGCAGCTGCCGCCCAAGGCCATGGTGCTCGACGTGGCCTGTGGCACCGGCTATCCGTCGCTCGAGGTGATGCGCCGGCTGGACGACCAGAGCCGCATCATCGCGATCGATCCGTCGGCGCCGCTGCTCGATGTGGCGCGGCGCAAGGCGGGCGAGGCCTCGGGCCGGCGCATCTTCTTCCGGACCGAGGGGGCATCGCCCAAGCTCTCGTTCACCGACGAGGTCTACGACCTGGTCTTGTGCAACCTCGGGCTCGACGAGGTCGATGAGCCCTGCCAGGCGCTGCGCGAGTTCGCGCGGGTGGCCAAGCTGGGCGCGCAGGTCGTGGCCACCCTGACCATGCGCGGCACCTGGAGCGAGTTCTACGACATCTACCGGGAGGTGTTGATCAAGCACGATCTGCACGAGACGCTGGCCCGGCTCGAAAAGCTGTGCGAGCGCCATCCCGAGCCCGACACTGCCATCCGCTGGATGGAGGAAGCCGGCCTGGGCACGGTGGGGCTCGATGTGGAGTCGTTCACGCTGCTCTTCAAGAGCTCGCGCGAGTTCTTCTTTGCGCCGCTCATCGAGTACGGCCCGCTGCCGGCCTGGAAAGAGGTGGCCGGCAAGGGTCAGCAGATGCAAGACGTGTTCTGGTACATCAAGGAGGCCATCGACGCCTACTTCCGCGACCGCGCGTTTGCGATCACGGTGGTGGCGGGCTGCCTGCGCGGCACCAAGGCGTCGCCGACCGCTGAGGTGACCTCCCCGGTGGTGCGCGTGCAGCCGCGCACGGGCGAGGAGATCGAGGTTGTAACCGGCGAGATCGAGATCGACGCGGTCATCCCGCTCGACGACAACGGCGGCGACGACGTGGGCGGCCTCAACTGACGGGCTGCGCGTGACCACGTGACCACCGAGAAGCGCCAGCACTCGCGCCTGCCTGCCTCGGGCGTGGCCATCCGCGTGCGCTTCACCACCGCCGACGAGGTCGAGCAGTACTGGCTGCGCGACATCAGCCGCGGCGGCATCTTCCTGCGCGCCAAGAACCTGCGCCCTCTGCAAAGCCAGCTCGTCATCGTGCTGGCGATGCCCGACGGTGCCGAGGTCCGGCTGCGCGGCGAGGTCGTTCACGTGGTGACGCCCGCCGAGGCTCTGCCGAACCGGCCCTCCGGGATGGGCATTCAGTTTGTCGACCTGACGCCCGAAATGCGGCAGCACATCGAGAGCTACGTCGGGCGGCTCAAGCAGCGCAGCGGCCAGGCCGCGACGGCCGCGCAGCCGGCCGTGCCGGCGCCCGGGCCGGGGGCGGTGCCCGCATCGACCACGAGGGCCCCGCAGCCAGGGTCGTTCGAGCTGGAGGCCGAGCAGGACCTCTTGCGCCGGCTGTGCTGGATCCTGGCCGAGGGCGGCATCCTGGGCCGTCCGCTCGAGGAGCTGTTCGGGGTTGCACCCGGGTCGGCGGCAGTCTTGCG
>DATFWX010000025.1:0-7583 GCA_035258845.1 Polyangia bacterium
TGCCGCCGGAGCCGCCTACTCCACCCGCGCCACCGGCGCCGCCCGCGCCGCCGCTTCCCGCCGTCCCGCCGCTGCCGCCGCTGCCGCCCCTCCCGCCGGCCCCACCTGCTCCCCCCGCACCCGCCGCACCGCCGGCTCCACCGGCGCCCCCGTGGCCCACCAGGTCGTCCCCGCACCCGAGCACGAGGGCGACGCCCAGCGCGAACGTTCGCAACCTGAAACCTCGCACGGGCTCATTATCGCACAGCAGACCGCTCGATCGGCAGCCGGATCATCGGTGAATCGGTTAAGATGGCGCCCCGCTGACTGAGGGCCCCTGTGAACCGATCGCGCGCCGGCTTGCGCCTCTTGTCTGCTCTGCTGCTGACGCTCGCCGCGCGCACGGCGCACGGCAGCAATCCCGAGCAGCCCGAAACCGCGCAGCCAGCCGGCGCCGGCACCACCTTCCTCGATCACTCGGGGACCGGACCGTTCTGGTTCGGTGCCGAGTGGAACACCATCCTGCAGCTCAAGCCCTCATTTGACGCGCGCTACAGCGGCATGAACAGCCTCCGGCCCGAGAGCGAGGACGCGATGTCGGGGCTGTTCACGCTCTTCTTTGCCTACGCGCCCTCTCGGACGACCGAGCTGATCCTCGATGCCGAGATGGCCTACGGGGGCGGCCTTTCGGCTGCGCTCGGGCTGGCCGGCTTTTCGAACCTCGATGTGGTGCGCAATCCGACCCTGTCGAGCGAGCCTTACGTCGCGCGCATCCAGATACACCAGATCATTCCGCTGTCGAGCGACTGGGAGCCCAACGACGATCGGGGGCCCATCACGACGCTTCCGCGTTTGCCGAGGCACCGCCTTCAGGTTCGCTTCGGCAAGCTGTCGACCGTCGATCTGTTCGACATCAACCCGGTCGGCTCGGACAGTCATCTCCAGTTCATGAACTGGGCCGTCGACAACAACGGCGCCTACGACTACGCGGCCGACACGCGCGGGTACACCTACGGTCTGGTGGTCGAGTACCAGGGGCCGCGCGTCGAGGTGCGCTTTGGCGAGATGCTGATGCCGAAAGTGGCCAACGGCATCGATCTCGACTTCGACCTTTCGCGCAGCCACGCCGAGAACTTCGAGCTCGAGCTCAAGTACAGCCGGCAGCCGCATTGGGCGGGTACCCTGCGTCCGCTCATCTACCTGAACACCGCCACCATGGGCAGCTATCGCGAGGCTATCGACGCCTTTCGGTCGGGCCAGGACCCGAGGCCGGAGATCACGGCGCACCGCAAGCGCGGACGCACCAAGCTCGGTTTCGGCCTCAACCTGTTTCAGGAGCTGGGCCCGCTCTTTCGCGGGTTCATGCGCATCGGCTGGAACGATGGCGACAACGAGTCGTTCGCCTATACCGAGATCGACGACACCTTCGAGATCGGCGCCGACATGAGGGGCACCTTGTGGCAGCGGCCCAACGACAAGATCGGCCTGGCCCTGGTCACAAACGGGATCTCGGATCTGCATCGGGAGTATCTGCGCCTGGGCGGCGCCGGCTTTCTGCTCGGCGACGGCAGCTTGCGCTACGGGCGTGAGACCATCGTCGAGCACTACTACAACCTGCAAATCTGGCGGGGCGCCTTCGCAGCCTACGACATCCAGGGGATTGCGAATCCGGGGTACAACCAGGACCGCGGGCCGGTGTGGGTGTTTTCGCTGCGCGGCCACCTCGAGTTCTGATCGGCGACCCGGCTCACCGCGGGCGACGCCACGCGGTGGTGCAGCGCCCGCTCGAGAAGGCGGGTCACCGATACGTTGACCGACATGGCCACAAGCAGCGCAATCACGGGCCAGAACCAGCGCAGCCGGTGCAGCCCCGCCAGGCCGCGTGCGAAGACGACGAAATAGACCAAAAAGGCGAGCACGAAAAACAGGGCGAACAGTACCGCCAGCGGCGAGTGAAGCTCGCGCGGGCCAATCCAGGTGATGCCGAGGGTCCGCTTGAGCAGAAGGATCATTGGCCACTGCACGAGCTCGGCCGCGGCAGCCGGGCCGCCACCGACATAGAGGGCAATCGCGACCGTGCTGGAAAGCCGGCGCCGTGAGCCGGCAAGGCGCAGCACCGGGTGGCACAGAAAACCTAAGGCCGCATAGAGGATGAACGGTTGGATTGACTCATAGAGCTGTCCCAGGAGCGAAGCATCCGCGGGCAGAAGCGCGCTCCAGCGCAGGAACAGGTTGCGCCAGGGACCCAGGATGGCCGCAGAGGTGGCCAGAAAACCGACCGGGTTGAGCGTCTGCCGTGTGCCACTGGCCCACTCGGAGGCAAACTGGGCCGGGTGCCGTGTGCACGCCCACGCGGTTTCCACGAACCGGCGCAGCTCGTCTTTGGTCTTGCGCACCGCATCCGCCAGCCAGGCCGGCTCCGCGGGCGGCATCGGCTCGGGAGGCGACGACTTCACCCGACCGAGGATACAACAATCGCTGTGGGCTAAGGCCCCGCGCGAAACCGGGCTCGCTCGTGCGTCAGCAGCCAGGACTTGCGGGCCAGGCCGCCGCCATAGCCACGCAGGCTACCGTCTTTCCCGATCACGCGATGGCACGGCAGCACGAGCGGGATCGGATTCTGTCCGTTGGCAGCGCCGGCCGCGCGGGCACAACCGGCGGCACCGACCTCCCGCGCCAGCCGCTCGTACGACCAGGTGGTGCCGACCCGGATCCGCCGCAGGGTCGTCCACACCCGCAGCTGGAAGGCGGTTCCCGCGGGATCGACGGGCAGGTCGTCGAGCGCGTCGAGCCGGCCCGCGAAGTAGGCGTCGAGCCGCTCGGCGGCCGCCCACGGATCCTTTTTTTGAGCGGTCGGTCGAGCTGGGAACCGCTGTTCAAAGCGCGCCCGCAGCTGAGCCCGGAGCTGCGGCCACCGCTCTGCGAAGCTGAGGCCGCAGATGCCCGCGGGGCCGCTCGCGATCACGAGCGGTCCGAGCGGGCTGGGCAGGGTCGCAACCTGGATCATCCTCTCACCTCCCACAGCAGGATGGCCGCGTAGGCCCGGAAGGGGCGCCAGGCTTGGGCGCGCGCGAGCACGGTCTTGGGCGATGCCGGCGCGCCGCCCGTCGCGAGCGCCTTGCGCAGCCCGAGGTCCCCGGCTGGAAGCGCATCCGGCTCGCCCAGCGCGCGCATGGCTACGTACTGGGCGGTCCACTCGCCGATCCCCGGAATGCTGAGGAGCCGAGCCATGGTCTCGCTCAAGGCAGCCGAACCGTCGAGGACCAGATGGCGGTCCCGTACCGCCGCCGCCAGCCGACACAGCGTGGCGGCGCGCGCTCGCGGCAGCCCGATTCGTCGGGCGTCGGCGCGGGCCAGCGCCCGTGCGGTCGGAAACCGGTGGGTCAGCCCCGCGCGCGGTGCCGACAGGGGGCGCCCGAACGCCTGCACCAGGCGGCCCGCCAGCGTGGAGGCGGCGCGCACGCTCACCTGTTGGCCCAGAACGGCGCGCACCGCCAGCTCGAACGGATCCCAGGCTCCCGGGACCCGCACACCGGGGCGCGCCGCCAGCCGTCGCGAAAGCAGTGGATCGCGCCTCAGGTGGGACGCGATGGCCTGCGGATCCGCGCCCAGGTCGAGCAGCCGCCGCGCGCGTGCGACCAGATCGTCGGTGTCTGCGCGTGCTGATCCCTCGACGCGCAGCTGCACGAAAGGCTCGCCGTCCGCGCGCGTAGCCTCGATGAGGTCCCCGTCGCGCGTGATCCGACGCCAGGTTCCCTCCACCACCGCCTCCACGCCCGGGATCGCACGCGGCGCCAGGAATGCCAGCAGGCCCGTCCAGTCCAGGGGCGGCCGGAAGGGAAGCCGCAACGTGAAGCCGCGTGCGGTGCGCAGCCGCGCCGGCGCCATGACACTTGTTCATAGCATTGGAGCGGCCCCGAGTCTGGCCCTTTCCGGGCTCGGACCCAGCGGCCACGCTCCCGCGGCCGTGATATATGGTCCATAAAGGAGCCCCATGCAGCCCGTCCAGAAGCGACAATTCACGTTTTCGAGCTTCTACCTGCTACTCGCGGTGATCGTGCTGTGGGCCGTGCAGGCGCTGTTCTTCCGCGTGCCCAGCCCGCGCAACGTACCCTACAGCGAGTTCCTCGATCATCTGCGGGCCGGTCGTATCGAGCGTGTCCAGCTCGGCAGCAGCGAGATCCTCGCCGAGCTCAAGCCCGAGGGCGCGAGCGCGGGCGCCGGCGCGGCCGCAGCCAAGCAGCCGAAGCAGCGCATCGTCACCAGCCGCCTGCCCGCGATCGACGAGGCGCCGCTGGTCAAGGAGCTGGAGGAACGCAAGGTCATCTTCTCGGGCAAGATCGAGTCGAGCCCGTGGTGGCAGCAGCTTTTCTTGGGATGGCTCCTTCCGTTCGGGCTTCTGTGGTTGCTCTGGAGCGTCGGCATGCGGCGGATTGGCAGGGGCGCGGGCCCGCTCAGCTTCGGCAAGTCGCGACCCAAGATCCACGACCTCAACCAGCAGGAGCGCGCCACCTTCGAGGATGTGGCCGGAGTCGACGAAGCCAGAGCCGAGCTGGTCGAGGTGGTCAATTTTCTCAAAGAGCCCCAAAAGTATCTGGCGCTGGGCGCTAAGATCCCCAAAGGGGTGCTCCTGGTGGGCGCCCCCGGCACCGGCAAGACGCTGCTCGCGCGCGCGGTGGCCGGGGAGGCCGGCGTGCCGTTCTTTTCGCTTTCGGGGTCGGAGTTCGTGGAGATGTTCGTGGGGGTCGGGGCCGCTCGCATGCGCGACCTGTTCGAGCAGGCGCGAGAGCGCGCACCGTGCATCGTCTTCATCGACGAGCTGGACGCGATCGGGAAATCGCGGGGCGGGGTGGGCGCGCTGGCTACACACGACGAGCGCGAGCAGACTCTCAACCAGCTCCTGGTCGAGATGGACGGCTTCGACGCCCAAAAGGGCGTGGTGATCATGGCGGCCACCAACCGGCCCGAGGTGCTGGACCCCGCGCTCTTGCGAGCCGGGCGCTTCGATCGGCAGGTCGTGGTCGATCGCCCGGACATCAGGGGCCGGCTCGCGATCCTCAAGGTGCACGCGCGCAAGGTGAGGCTGGGACCGGACGTGGACCTGGAGCTGGTGGCCCGGCGGACGCCCGGGATGGTGGGCGCTGATCTGGCCAATGTGGTCAACGAAGCCGCGTTGGCGGCGGCCCGACGGGGGGCCGGGCAGGTGGAGCGACAGGATTTCGAGGAGGCCATCGACCGCATTCAGCTCGGCCTGAAGAAAAAGGGACCCGCGATGACCGAGGACGAGCGGCGCCGGGTGGCCTATCACGAAAGCGGTCACACCCTGGTCGCGATGTCGGTCAAGCATGCCGACCCGGTCCACCGCGTGACCATCATTCCCCGCTCCATCGGTGCGCTGGGCGCTACGCTGCAGCTTCCCACCGAGGACCGCTATCTCATGACGCGCGAGGAGCTGCGCGACCGCATCTGCGTCATGCTTGGAGGTCGAGCTGCCGAGGAGCTGGTGTGCGACGACATTTCGACCGGTGCACAGAATGACCTCGAGCGCGCCACCGAGACCGCGCGCCAGATGGTGTGCCGCTTCGGCATGAGCGAGCGCCTGGGGCCGGTGACGTTCGGTCGACCGGTCGGAATGCGTTTCTTGGAGATGCCGGTCAGCCTGGGCGAGGAGCGCAACTTCAGCGAAGAGACCGCCCGCGCAATCGATGCCGAGGTGCGCTCGATCATCGAGGCCCAGCACGGGCGCGCCCGCCAGATCCTCGAGCAGCGCCGCGAGGTGCTCGAGGAAATTGCGAAGCGGCTACTGGTCGAGGAGACGCTCGAGCGCGAGGCGCTGGAGGAGCTGGCTCGGCGGCCGCGCGGGGTGGGCGCTGCCGCTACGTCGCCGCTGCAGCCCCGGGCTCCGGGGCAGCATCGTTCACCGGGTTAGGCACGCGCGCCCCGGCTCGAGCTGGGCCTGGGCGGCCGGATTGCGCAGCGCCAGCGCCGAGTGGTGCCGGCGCCAATGCATCGCGGCCGCAAACGAGAGGGCAGCCACAACCACGGGAACCATGAGGAAAAGGATGGTCCCGCGCGCCCGCTGCTCACGCGTTGCCATGGGCTTCTCCTGACCGGTCATGGTGGTTCGCCTCCGTTTGGCCCTTTTCTGTAATCATTCGGAAGCCGGCGCGCAAGGGGGGTACGGGCGGCCATCGACCGGCAGCACGACTGTCGTGCTAAAGTCCGCGGCGATGCCGATCGTGGACGCGTGGATCCAGCATCCGACGCCCGCCTTCATCCGCCACCCGATGTTCGAGTCGCTTCGACGCTGGATGGGGGTCGTGGAGGTGCCCAACGAGATCCCGTTGGGCTTGACGCTCGGTGCCCTGCAGGCTGCGCGCATCGACCGCGCCCTCACCTGCGCCTGGTACGGCCCCCAAGGTCCCCTCATTACCAACGATGAGGTCGCCTCCTACGTGCGGAGCGCTCCCGAGGTCCTGGTCGGCGTGGCGTCGGTCGACCTGACGCGGCCCATGGACGCAGTCAGGGAGCTGCGGCGCGCCGTGAAACAGCTCGGCCTGCGCGCCCTGCGCGTTCTGCCCTGGCTGTGGAACCTGCCGCCGAATGACCGGCGCTACTATCCGCTGTACGCCGAGTGTGTGGAGCTTGGGATCCCCTTCTGCCTTCAGGTTGGGCATACCGGGCCGCTGGGCCCGTCGGAGCCCGGGCGTCCGATCCCCTACCTCGACCAGGTCGCGCTCGAGTTTCCGGAGCTGGTCATCGTGGGCGGCCACATCGGCTATCCATGGACCGACGAGATGATCGCGTTGGCGACCAAATATCCGAACGTCTACATCGACACGTCGGCCTATAAAGTCAAGCGTTACCCGCCCGCTTTGCGCGAGTACATGCGGGGACACGGCCGCAAGAAGGTGCTCTTCGGAAGCAACTACCCGATGCTTTTGCCAGCGGACTGTCTGGCCCAGCTCGACGAGCTGGCTCTCGACGAGGAGGCCCGGCGATTGTTTCTCGGTGACAACGCGACCCGGGTGTTTCGCCTGCAGACTACGACCTGAGCCGGTCAGCTGCGACCGTTCGGGTGCGAGAGCGCCTGCATCCAGGGTTGTGAGTAGTACCGATCCCAGGAGTCGGGCAGGAGAGCGACCACGGGATCGGTGACCTGGCCGCTGGCCGCCACGCGGAGTGCGGCCGCGACCGCGGTTCCGGCCGAGCCGCCGACCAGGAGGCCTTCCTCGCACGCCAGGCGGCGCGCGGTCGCGAAGCTTTCCTGGTCTGATATGCGCTCGACCGCGTCGACAACGGCGCGATCGAAGATTTCGGGCGGACGGCTGGCGCCGATACCTTCGACCTGATAGGTGCCGTCGGGGCCTAGGGTTCCGGTCTCGACCCAATCCGCGAGGCTTGACCCGATGGGGTCCGCCATCACGATGCGCACCGCCGGCAATCGTGACTTCAGGAAACGGCCCACGCCCGTGATGGTGCCGCCGGTCCCGACGCCGGCGACGAAAGCGCCCACGCGCCCACCGGATTGTTCGAGAATCTCGGGTCCCGTCGCCTGTTGATGGATGTCCACGTTGACCGGGTTGCGGAATTGATCGGTCAGG
>DATFWX010000026.1:0-3983 GCA_035258845.1 Polyangia bacterium
GCTCGCTCCGCTGCACTCCGCTCGCAAGCCTCGAAACCCCGCGCCTGCGCTCGCCGCTCATGGCGGTACCTCGAGCACCAGCACACCGGCTGCGGTGCCGAGGAACACGCGGCGCGGCCCGGTCGAATAGTCGACCACGAGCGCGCGGGTGTCGAGCTGAGGGCCCGCCAGGGGCTGTCCGGGTGCCTGCAGTCCATAGGTGATCACCGCCCCGGGATCGCGCTTGAAACGGGCCGCTCCCTGATCCGTCGCCAGCCAGACATCGAGGCCGTCGATAACGATGGCGCGGATCTTGTCGCTCGGCATCTGGCGCGGCGGCGCGCTCTGCGTGGTCAGCGTATCGACGCGCGTGCCCATGCTTATGTTGTACTTGCCCAGTCCGAATCCGTCCGAGCCCACCCATAAGAGGTTGTTGTCGCCAGTCTCGAAGCGCAGCGCACGGATCTTGTCGTCTCCGCCCGGGAACACATCGCAGGGCGTGCACGAGCCGCCGCCGAAGCTCTGCAGCGAAGGCCCGCCGGCCCATACCGCCGTGGCCGGGACCTCGGTCACCGTGGACAGGTTCTCCATGCCCATGATGAACTGCCGGTTCGTGAAGGAGCTTCCGCTTGACCATTGCAGAAGGCCGTGATCGGTCGCGACATGGACCGGGCCCCCACCACGCGAAAACTCATTCGCCTTGGCGTTGCCACCGGCCGCCCCGGCGATGTCGACCGCGTCGATGTTGGCGCCGGTCAGGTCCACCTTGAACACGCTGGGCTGCGGTCCGTTGACTGCGTACCAGACCGCGCTGTCGCTGCCGTCATAGAACACGGCGCCGAGGTTGTTCATGGCAAAGCCCACGCCCTGCGGAAACGCCGTGCGCACGTCCTGCCAGCCCGAGCGCATGCCCGGATCGAGGGCGATGCGCCAGGCTCGGTCTCCGGTCGCCGTCCAGAGCTGCTGCCCGCCCGCGGACAGATCATTGACCTGATTCGAGGCCGCGCTGGCCGCGTTGTTCGGCAGCGGCTGCGGGCCCAACGCGCGGAATGCAAAGTTCGTGATCTCGCAGAACATGCCGCTCATTGGATCGGTCACGGTGAGATGGGCGTGATAGTCGCCGGGCTCGGTCGGGTAGAGCACGACCAAGGTGCTCCCGGGCGGACGGATGGTCCCGTTGGTGCCATTGCTCGGGGTCAGGCTCCAGCTCAGCGTGGCCGAGGCTGGCATGACCTGTCTGGCCTGCAGCACCACCGTGTCCCCGACGATGACGGTGTAGGCGGGCATGGTTTGCGACATCCACAGCATAGGGCCCACCCAGATCACGGCGCTCGCGACCGCGCAGCCCGGGTTGGCGTCGACCGACGAGTCGATGGGCGCGTCCAGGCCGCCATCGCCAGAGCCTCCACCCGTTCCCCCGCTCCCGCCTCTGCCCCCGGCCGACCCACTGGAGTCGAAGCTGCACCCGCCCGCAAGCTGGGCGCACAGCGCCAAGGCAGCCCAAGCCGCGCGCATAGGAGCCACTATACCAGCGACCGCGGCCGGCTCGCTACTCGCTGGGACCGGCGTCGGGAGCCGGCGGCGCGGGCTTGGCTGGCTCCTTCTTGGGCGGCGGCGCGGCCGGCGCCCCCAGCTCCTCGCGCAGCTTGCGCACCAGCGCCTGCAGCACCGGCTGCTCCTGGTACCGCGCCAGATCAGGCGCCGTAAGCTGCAGCCGTACGGCCGCGCGCCCATCCGAGTCGGTGACGCGGACGAGCTCGAGCGTGGCGTCATGCGGCTTCTTGTCCTCGATCAGCGTGAAGCGCACGAAGCCGGCCTCCTTGTCCTGCTCGGCCACCTTCCAGCCGCGATCGACCCGCACGAACCGCAACGCGCCCGGCCACACCGCGTCGAACGGATAGGGCACGACCTGCTGCACCCGCGCTCGCGCGGCCGTCGGAAACATCGCAAGCACCCCCGCCGCGAGCAAGGCCGCGCCCCGCGGCCCCACTCTTTTTCCACCCCGACCATGCGGCTCCGCTGTCGCTTCGCCGGCGAGATCGCCGCTCCAGACTCGCCTCGCCCCACGCGGCGGTTCAGCCAGGTGAGGACCGGGATTCTTGTTTGCGTGGGGCCCCTCGGCTCGTTTCACGCCGCCGCCTCCTCGGGCTCGGCGCGGTCGGCGGCCGCTTGCGAAGCCCGCACGACCTTGCCGAACGCGACATGCGAGGACAGAAGACACAGGCAGCCCACACCCAGGTACCACACCAGCTGCACGCCGTGGAGCACCAGGATATAGGCCATCCCGCGTCCGTCCACCACCGCGGCCGGCAGGTAGAGCAGGAGGCCCAGCTTGGAAAACGCGTCGAACTGGCCCACCAGGCCGGGCGTGTTGGGCAGCATGATGCCGACGCCGGTCAGGCCCATGGTCGCAAAGGCCGCCACCAGCGTGAGCGGCAGATCAAAGCCCTTGGCCAGCAGCCACATGCCGAATCCATTCAGGAACCAGTACGCGCAGGTCCCCGCCAAGAAGACGCTCAGGTTGCGCCCGTCCGCGAGCACGCGGAAGCCGCGACACACCCCATGCAGGATGTGCTCGACGCGCATGGCCACGCGCGGCGCGATGCGATCGAGCAGCAAAAGCCGCACAAAAAGCTGCGGCGCGCGCTCGGGCCAGATGAAGCCCAGCACCAGGAACGCGCCGGCTGCCAGAAACACCGCCAGCGAAGCGTACGCGGTCGGCATCATCCAGGCCTGGGCATGCGGCCCGCGCAGGGCCAGAAACGCGAAGAACACCAGCAGCGAGATGACCAGCCCGTCGATGATGCGCTCGACGGCCACGGTGCCCAGCGCTACCGACATGCGCAGCTTGCCGCGCTCGGCCACCAGGTAGGGCCGCACGAACTCGCCCAGTCGCACCGGCAGCGCCAGGATGGCCATGAATCCGACCGAGCTGACGGTGAGCAGGCGACCAAGGGGCACGCGCGCCCCCACGGGCCGCAGCAGAAAATCCCAGCGCCAGGCTCGGAAGACGTGAACGCCCGCCAGAGTCGCCACGTACACGCCGAGCCACTTCCACTGCAGGGTCACGAAGGCGTCGCGGATCTTTGCGTACTGATCGGCCTTCGGCCAGGCCGCCCACACGCACACTGCTCCGACGAGAAGCGACAACAGGAGGTTGAGCCAGAATTTCACCCGCACAGAATGCTCATGAATAGCATGACATGGCAAGCGATCGCAGTCACGACTACAGGGGCACCACGCGGCCCGGAAAATCACGCCGCAGGCCCTTGGTGGCGTTGCGCGTGTCGACGACCAGCTTGGACTCGGCGACGACCTTGCCGTAGTCGATGCCCGAGTGATCGGTGACGATCACCACGCATTCGTAATCGCCCAGCCGCGCCAGCGGCACCCGCACCATCGGCTTGCCCGCGTGCGTGAGCAGCTGCTCGACCTGCGGGTCGTGAAAGCTCGTGTGCGCGCCCCGCTCCTGCAGGAGCGCCAGGATGTCGAGCGCCGGCGATTCGCGCACGTCGTCGATGTCCTTTTTGTAAGAAACCCCGAGCAAAAGGATGCGCGCGCCGTTGAGTGGAATGCGGCGCTGGTTGAGCGCATCGGCCACCCGCTGCACGACCAGCTCCGGCATGAACGAGTTGACCTCGCCCGCCAGCTCGATGAAGCGCGCGTTGTACTTGAGCGTCTTGAGCTTCCACGACAGGTAGTGCGGATCCACCGGGATGCAGTGCCCGCCCAGGCCCGGGCCCGGGTAAAACGGCATGAACCCGAACGGCTTGGTGGCGGCCGCGTCGATCACTTCCCAGGTGTCGAGGCCCAGCTTGCCGCACATGATCGCAACCTCGTTGACCAGCCCGATGTTGACCGCTCGGTAGGTGTTCTCGAGCAGCTTGACCATCTCGGCGGCGTCGGTCGAGCTGACCGGGATCACGCGATCGATCACCTCGCCATACATGGACTTGGCGACCTCCAGGCAGGCCGGGGTGATGCCGCCGATCACCTTGGGCGTG
>DATFWX010000027.1:0-8106 GCA_035258845.1 Polyangia bacterium
GGAACCCGCCGCTGGGGGGGCCCCGGAACGCTCAGTATGACTGCAGCAACCAGGGCATCTCGATGGGCTGGGCCGATACCTACTACAACGGCCTGCAGTGCCAGTTCCTCGACGTCACCGACGTCCCGCCGGGCACCTACACCCTCGAAGTGACCATCAATCCCGACCACATCCTGCCCGAGCTGCGCTACGACAACAACGTGGGCACCGCGACCTTCACTCTGCCGGCCGCGACCACCCTGCAGACCGATCCCTGCACGGGATCGGTCACGGGCCCCAGCCGCGAATGCGGGTGGAGCAGCGGCGGCACGTTTGCCTGCACGGCCGGACAGAGCGTCCGGGTGGGCTGCGGCTGCGGCCTCGGCAGCTGCACCGGCGACACCATGATTCGGATCTGCAGCGGCACCGGACTCTGCACCGCGCTCGACGCGCTGGGGCAGAACGACGATTGCGGCGGTGGCAGCACCTGCTCGCTCGCCAGCTTCACCTGCCCGGCGTCGGGCCAGTACACGGTGCTGTACGGCCCCTACACGACCGGGGACAGCGCAACCTGCACGCTCGCGCACAGTCCATAGCAAGACAATCTCGCGCAGTAGAATTAGAATGCCGCTCATGCGATGGCTTGCATGCGCTTTCTTACTGACTGCCTGCGGCGATGACACCTCTGGTCACCCGCCGCCCCAGCCCGGGCCCCACGTCATCTTCATCGACATCGATGACCACGGCCTGGCCGCGCTGTGGGACTCGAGCTCGCCCAACCTCCAGCGCATGGCGCGCGAGGGAGCATTTGCCTACAGCCGGGTCGACCTGCCGACCCACTCCAACCAGAGCAACCTCACCCTTTTGACCGGCGCCTGGCCCGAGGTCACCGACGTGCCGCACAACTCGTGGCTCGATCGGATGCGTGGCTACCAGCAGCCGTTCAACATCGGTGCGGTCTCGGCCGGCTCGTACATCTACTACGACCAGAACCCGCTGGCCGGGCGCGTGCAGTCGATCTACACGGCGGCGCACGCGGCCGGGCTGCGCTCGACCTACGTGGGGCTTTTGCCGCCGTTTGAGCGCGGCGCCGACGAGGTGCACTTCACGGTCTACCAGGCCAAGCTGTTTGGCCTTTTGACCATCACGCAGCAGGTGGCGCAGGCCATCCTGATGCAGCTGCACTACCCGCCCGACGTGGTCGCGGGCTTCAAGCTCGACGGACCGCCCATGGACGGGGAGGCGCTCAACCAGTTTACGCTGCGCGACGCGGCCAAGCTGTTCCAGCAGGCGGCCATGGGCGGCCCGCCGCCGCCCCACTTCCTGTTCGTGTGGGACTTCGTCGCGCTCGACGGCGATCCCACCTCCACCGACGGCGGCTCCGGCCCCGCGGTCAAGAAGATCGTCGAGGACATCGACGCGGGCATAGGCCAGCTCATGGCGGCCGTGCGCGCGGCCGGCTACGAGGATCGCACGAGCTACGTGGTCACGCTCGACCACGGCAAGGTCGACGCAACCAATCAGGTCGCATTCGAGGAGCAGCTCAAGCCGTTGGCGGCTGCGCGCTCGCTGGTCGAGGGCACCGACTACAAGACCCTGAACGAGGACGGCGACGTTCTGGTCTACGCGATGACCAGCGGCGCCGGCACGCCGGCGGGCGCCACGCGCCAGATGCAGATCGCGCACACGCTGGGCGACATCGTGCAATCGGGAATGCTGATGGGCGTCGACACCACGCGCACCGTCACCTGGGACGGCTACCTGGGCACGCGGCGCTTCTACGACTTGAAGTCGAGCGGGCCCAACAACCCCGATCTCATCGCTTTTCCGCTCGACGCCTGGACGCTCAACGACGTGGCCGGCAACAAGATGCCGGGCCCGATCGGGCGGCCCAACCCGTTCGGACGTCACGGCGGCTTCTCGATCGACGAGCTCTACGTGCCGGCCATCTTCTACGGGCCCGCGTTCCAAAAAGGGATCCTTCTGCCGACACCGATCGATCATGCCGACATCGCGCCGACGGTGGCGGTGGCGCTGGGTGCCAAACCGCCCGAGACCGCGCAGGGAGGGCCGCTTTTGGCGGTGCTGGCGGGCGACATGAGCCACAGCGAGACCTTGCCGTTCCCAACCGACCCCCACCCGACGCGCGACGCGGTGCTGGCCAAAGCCGGCTACACGGGCGCGGCGCCCCACCTGAGCCCGGGCCCACCGGCAGAGGGGGTGGTGCTGATCGACGTGTCGGGGCTGTACGAGGACGCGTTCCCGAGCGGCGGCAACGTGAGCGCGCTCGTGCAGGCGGGGGTGCGCTTCACCGGCATGCATACCCGCTTCCGCGACTGGCCGGTGACCGAGTACCAGATGCTGACCGGCACCTATCCGCTGGGAGCGAGCGCGGCCTACGTCCCCTTTGCCGAGGATGATCCGATGCTGCAGGCGCCGCCGGGGCAGGGCGAGTTCGCGATGCCGCCCGCGCCCAACCACATCTCGGACATGGCCGGTTACATGGGCTGGCACCAGGGCGCGGACAAGTATCAGGACCAGACCGTATTCGAGGCCGCCAAGGCGATGGGGCTCCGGACCGCCGTTCTGGGCGCGCCCGACGCCCACCTGGCGCACATCCGGCCCACGGGGCTCGATGTGGCGGGCGGATCGACGACGATCGATCAATTCCTGGCCGGGCTGCCCGCATCCAAGCGCGCCTTCATCGTGCTGGCGGTCGACGGCGGCGCCAATCCGGCCGCGGCCGCCGACGACGCGGTCGGGATGGTCAAGCAGGCGCTGACGGCGGTCGGCTTGAAGGACAGCTACGTCATCGCGCTGACCTCGCGCGGCGGCGCACCCATCGACTCGCCCACCGCCGACGCCCAGGGGCCCGGGAGCGCGCGCCACGTCCCGCTGGTCATGGCCGGCCCCAACCTGCGCGCGGGCGTGGTGGTGGGCGGCCCGGCCACGCCGGCCGATCTGGCGCCCACGCTGCTGTTTGCGCTCGGGGCGGCGGCGCGCGGGCCCGATCTGGCGTTTGGCGTGCAGCTCGATGGCGGCACGACGACCGGCCCCATGCCGGTGCCGCTGCCGCTTCCGCATGGGGACCGCGACGGGCGTGTGCTGCTGCAGGCTTTCATGCCATGAGAGGGAGGAGCCTGGTTTGCGTGCTCGTGCTTGCGGCCTGCGGTGACGATGCCCCGCCCGGTGGCGTGAGCTCGGACGCGGTAGCGACCGCGCGGCCGCCGGATGCGGGGCCGCCCGACGCGCCGCCGCCCGACGCGCCCACGCTGCCGCAGGGAAGCCCGTGCAGCCTCGACGGGGGCCTCGCCTGCGCAGCCGGGCTCCTCTGCTGCGCGCCCTGCTGTCAGGGCGAGCCGAGCCAGTGCGGGGGTCCGGCCGAAAACGACGCCGGCATCGGCATCCACCAGTGCCCGCTGCCCGATCTGACCATCGATCGCGATCGGCTGCTGCGCGACGTGCAGCTGAGCGACGAGAGCTACAGCCCCAGCTCGTGCGAGATCCAGGAAGGCTGCATCCTTGCCCCGGGCAACCGGCGCGTGCTGCGCTTCTCGGTGCAGACGCCCAATTTCGGCACCGCCGACCTGGCGCTCGGCGACCCTTCGCAAAATCCGCTGTTCGTGTGGTCGAGCTGCCACAACCATTACCACTTCTCGGGCTATGCCCTCTACCAGCTCCTCGACCGGGCCGGCAACGAGGTCACGCGTGGGCGCAAGCAGGCGTTCTGCCTGGTCGACGTGGCGCACTACGCCAGCTTCCCGTGGGGTCCCGCAAGCTCCGTGCATGACTGCGGCAACCAGGGCATCTCGATGGGCTGGTCCGACATCTACAGCTCCGACCTGCCGTGCCAGTTCATCGACGTCACCGGCGTGGCGCCCGGCACCTACACGCTCCAGGTGACCATCAATCCCGAGCGCCAGCTCCCCGAGCTGCGCTATGACAACAACACGGTCAGCGTCCCCGTCACGATTCCGTGAGGTACACCTTCGCGGCGCTCCTGTTCGCGCTGGCCGGTTGGGGCGAGGACGGGCATCGCATCATCGCGCAGGCGGCCTGGCCTCACCTGGCGGCCCGGCTTCGGCACGCATTTGCAGACGATGCGGCCGCTTTCGTGCGAGCCTGCAACGAGCCCGACGCACGCAAGCACCGGGAGCCGGCCGAGGGCGCGCGCCACTACGTCGACATCGAGCGCTGGTCGGATGAGTTCCTGGCGCTGGCGCGGCGCGCGCGCAGCAAGGCCGAGCTTTCTCGGCTGTACCAGCTTTCCTGGCCCCCGGCCGCCGACCAGATCGGGCGCCTCTATTCTGGCGTGCCCACGCGGCTGCAGGACTACGAGCGCTGGCGCGGTGAGGTGTCGGATGACGACCTGGGCACGATCTTCTATGCGGTTTCGGAGCGCACCGGGGCGCTCCAGGCGGCGCTCGCGGCCGGGGACGATGCGGGCGTCGTGCGCGCGGCCGGTGACCTGTGCCATTACGTGGGCGATCTCACGCAGCCACTGCACAACACGGCCAACTACCGCGGACAATTTTCGGGCAACGCGATTTGCCAGCATTCGGTACACGAGCGCTACGAGTCCGAAATGGTCCGACGATTCGCGCGCGAGCTGGCCCGGCGTGTGGGGGCCGAGCTCGCGCACGCACCGCCACCCTCGAGCGAGGGGCCGGCGGAGCCGACAGGCCGCGCGATTGCAGCCAGCCGGCGCGCCTATTCCCGCCTGCCGGCTCTTTTGGCCGCCGACCGGGAGGTTTTGCCCGACCAGACCGCATGCGAGCGCATGCGACCGGCCGACTGGGCCGCCGGCCTGTACCGCGCGCTGGGCCAGCTGACCGCGCTCGAGCTCGCGGACGCGGTGCGCCTGTTGGCCGAGCTGGCCGCTCCTCGAGCCTCACCTCGCCCTCGCCCAGCACCAGCTCGCGGCGATTGACCGCCTGCGGCGGCTTTTTTCGGCTCGGCCAAACAGGCGGCCCGGTCACGGATTGATGTACAATTTGCCTCATGCGCAAGTTGGCTTTTCGCTTTAGCTTTGTCTTTTTCATCATCGCCTGCGGCGACGACAGCGGCCGCGGCCGCCCCAGCATCGACAACTTCCTGCCCACCGTTCCAGCCCCCACCGGGGCCGCGCAGTCCGTGTTCGCCGGCCGCGTGACCGCCGACAACGCGGCCAGCGAGCTGTTTCCGGGCACGGCGGCCGCCGGCCGGGTCGGCGACTGGTTCCTGCGCAACGACAAAGTCCGCTTCATCTTGCAGCACGAGGGCGATCGCACGATCAGCCCGGCCCCGTATGGGGGCAACATCATCGACGCCGACTTCGTGGGCAGCGCGGCGCGCGGAGACCGCTGGGGCGAGCTGTCGCTCATCTATTCGCTCGGGCGCACCTTCAACTTCGACCGCGCCGAGCTCCTGGCCGATGGCTCGCGCGGCGGCGTGGCCGCCCTCCGCTTTCGCGGCGTCGACGCGCTGAACGACTACATCAACCTGAAGGGGCTGTTCGGCCTGTTGCCGCCCGGCCGAGACCCCAACGATCCGCTCCCGCTCGACGGCGCGGTGACCTACATCCTGGAGCCGGGCGCGACCGAGCTGCGCGTGCTCTACACCCTGTTCAATCACTCGGGCGCGCGCGTCAGCCAGCCGCTCGGCACGCTGTGCGACGCCGGCAGCGAGACCGAGCTTTTGCGGCCCGGCCTCGGCTACGGCAGCCTTTCGTTCACGCAGATCCTGACCGCGCCCAGCTCCAACGTGCCCTACCAGGTGGTCGCAGGCAGCGACATCGCGTACGGCATGGTGCCCCTGATCCCGGATTACAACCAGTACGGCCTCTACGGCGTGCAGGGTGTGCCGGTCATGCTGTTCAACATGATCTCGGCGCAGGACATCTTCGACACCAGCAAGTCGGGCGTGACGCTCGAATCCTACCAGGGCAAAACCTACGAGCTGGCGTTCGTGGTGGCGTCCGATGCGGCTGGCATCGACGCGGTGGCGGCCCAGCTGCGCGGGCAGCCCACGCAGCCCATCTCGGGCCGCGTCACCGACGCCGACGGGATGCCGGTCGTGGGCGCGCACGTGACCCTGTACCAGGGCGGCTCGCCCGGGCCCGCCCTCGATGCCAGCGCGCTGCCGTGGACTTTCTTCAAGAGCGGCGCCGATGGCAGCTTCGCAGGCGCGGTCGCGCAGGGCGCGTTGGTGGCGCAGGCGCGCCTGACCATCGATCGCCCCTCGGCTGTCATCGCCGCCAGCACCCAGATGAGCCTCCAGATCCCGGGCACCGCGCACTGGGACTGGACGGTGCTCGACGCCGACACCATGCACCCGATGCCGGCCCGTCTGACCGTGATCGGGCGCTCGGACGCGGGGCTGGGCGACGGGCGCCTGGGCGAGCCCAGGGAGGCGCAGCTCGGCATCGTGCGCACGCTGCTGTCGCGCTTCGGCACCTCGACCACGCGCGCCGATGCGGACGGCGCCGATCCGAGGCTCGAGCTTCTGGCCGGTCGCAGCTACCGCATCGTGGCCAGCCGCGGGCCCGAGTGGTCGCTCGCCATGGTGACCGTCCCCAACGTGGCCGCGGGCGCGCAGGCGCCGCTCACCTTCACGCTCAAGCGCGTGGTGGATACCACCGGCTATGTGTCGACCGACTTCCACCAGCATTCGTCGAACAGCCCCGACAGCTTCATCGCGCGCGAAGACCGCATCCGCTCGTATCTGGCCGAGGGGCTCGAGCTCTTCGCATCGAGCGATCACGATTTCCTGACCGATTACACGCCCGAGATCCGCGCGCTGCGCGCCCAGGCATTGCTCGCCCAGGTGGTGGGCGTCGAGTGTACGCCGTTCGATTATGGCCATTTTGGCGCCTATCCGCTCGCGGTCGATCCGATGTCGACCACCGGCGGCGCGTTCGACTGGGGCGGCGAGGGCACCAACGTGGCGCCGGGCGACCTCTTCGCGGCCTATCGGGCCGCGGGGGCGCGGGTCACGCAAGTCAACCACCCGCGCATCACCATCGGCGAGAGCCTCGACTTCATGCAAAACTTCGACCGGGCCGCTCTGACCTTCGACTTTGCCGGCCACACCTTCTTCGGCGACAAGATGGCGCAGCGCTTCTCGAACGCTGACCTGCGCATCCCCGAGGAGAGGTCGCTCTTCTCCGACCGCTTCGACGTGCTCGAGCTGTGGAACGGCTTCGACGTGGCCGATAGCAACAGGGACGGTCTGCGCGAGCAGCGGCGGGTCGACATCGAGCTGCGCGATTGGTTCAATTTCCTGTCGTTCGGGTTTCGGCCGACCGCAGTCGGCAACTCGGACACCCACACCGCTTTCCGCGACCCCCCGTATCCGCGCTCGTACGTGCGCGTGCGCGACGACTCGCCGGGCGCGATCTCGAGCGGCGCGGTGGCCGACGACGTGCTGGCGACGCTGACCGGCGCGGGCGGGGTGCCCAAGGACGTCATCGTCAGCAACGGGCCCATCGTGCGCGTGACCTCGGCCGACGACCCGCGGAAAGGCATCGGCGCGCTGGTGCGGCCGGACGCGACCGGCAAGGTACGGCTTTCGATCGAGGTGCAGAGCGCCGAGTGGGCGCCTTTCGACATGATCGAGGTGTTCGTGAACCAGACCTTCGACGTGGTGGGTGCGCCCGCCATCGGCGCGCTGCCCGATCCGTCGACCGCGCTTGTACCGACGTTGTGCTTCACCGCGCGCGTAGGGGGCCTGGGCCGCAACGACACCTGCAACCATGCCCCCGGCGGCGCGCAGGGGATGACGGTCATGCGGGTGCCCGTGGGCGCCGGCTACACGCGCCTGCGCGCACAGGTCACGGCCCAGATCGATCCGGCGGCCATCCCGCAGCGGGCGGGCGCGCGCTCCCCGGATCTGTGGATCGTGGTGCGCGCGTCGGGCCAGCAGGGCCTGTTCCCGATCCTGCCCTATGGAGCCGCCACCGACGCCAACATCGACATGCTGACCAGCGTCAACGACTCCGAGTTCTTCGCCCGGCTCGGCGGAATCGGCGTGCCCGCCATGGCCATCACCAATCCCATCTACGTGGACGTCGACGGCAACGGCTGGGTGGCGCCGTTCGCGCCGTAGAGCGCGTCCAGGCCTTGAGGTCCCCACAGGTCCTTCTTTTGA
>DATFWX010000028.1:0-24021 GCA_035258845.1 Polyangia bacterium
CAGTGCCAGCAGAAGGGATCGATTGTGCGCGGTGTGCTGCGCGGGTTTCCGATCGACCGGCTGCCGCGCCTGCCACCGCCGCTACAGGCGCTGATTGAGGAGCCCCGCTGGCATCGTCGTGGGTGAGCGAGGTCTACGCAAGCGCGCTCTACCTGGCCATCTGCGATGCTCAGTTCCCCGACGACGGCGCGTACATCCGCTTCTCATTCGAGTTCAATCGCAAGCTCCTGCGCAGCCCGCTTTATCGGGTCTTGATGGTGGTGGCGACGCCGACGCGCCTGATGCGTCACGCTGGCTTGCGCTGGGGCGCGCTGCATCGCGGCTCCCGGTTTGCGGTCGAGCTCTCGGGCGAGCGCAGCGCGCATGGGGTGCTGCACTACCCGCCTCACCTGTTTCCGGAGCTGCTCGCGCGCTGCTTCGGGACCGCCTTTCAGGCCGCGGTCGAGTGCTCGGGCGGGCGGCGCTCCGCGCTCGAGCTCACCAGGTACGACGCCACCTCATCGCATTACAAGCTATCGTGGGAGTGACGCCGCGACACGCAGGATTTCAGAAAACTGAGGCCTGGCGCGCGCAAGCCGGCGGAATCGCGTGGCGGTGCGCGGGCATTGGGATTGCTTAAGGCATGCGCCCCTTCCTAAGCCTGTGCGTCCTTCTCGCGGCCGCCTGTGATGCGGCAGCTCTGCCATCCGGTCCGCTCTCGGGCGGGCTCGCGCTGCCGCCGGCCGGCGTCGCGCGCCCCGCCTCGCCGTTTCCACCCGATTTCATCGATCTGGTCGCGCACGCGGGCTGGATCTTCCAGGCCACGGTCACCGAGCTGCACGCAGCCACCGAGCCCGCGCCGCCGCCCTGGGCCGATCCGCAGAATCAGTGGGATCTGGAAAAGATGGTTGTCGTCCGCATCGACCAGGTCGCGGTCGCGCCGCTGCAGGACGAGCTTGTGCTCGGCAGCCAGGACACCATCATCCTGCGCGCGCCCCCGAGCTTCGGCGTCGGTTTTGCGGGCTACTTCCTGGTGAGCGCGTTCGAGGTGGGGCGGAGCTGGGTGTTTACCGAACAGGGCCGCCTGCCTGCGAATGCGGTGCCGTGGGACTCGTTCGCACACAAGGTCAACGAGGTGCGGCGCTACCTTTTCGACCGCGCGCTCTATGATCGAATGGTGGGCGCCGACCGGGTGATCGTCGGCACCGTGCAGCAGGTTGCGCGGCTGCCCGGAGGGGTCAGCGACAATCAGCCCGAGTGGTGGCAGGCCACGGTCGGGGTCGACGGCACGCTGCGCGGCCCGCGCCCGACCGCCTCGCCGTACTATCCGGTGCGCTACGAGGGCAGCGGAAACCCATGCTGCATCGGCATGCCCAAGCTGCACGTGAGCGATCACGCCATCCTGCTGCTCTATCCGGACACCGTGACCGGCCTGAGCGGCGATGCGTTCCTGATCATCGATCCGCTCGACCTCCAGCGCACGCAAGATCTGGTGCGGCTGGAGGCGCTCCTGGGAGCGCCGCCCGAGCCGCCGCCGCTGTAGGCTCACCCGCGCCCGGGCCGATCAGAAGCGAGTGATCGTGATCCCCGCCATCGCCCCGCCTGGTCGGGGTGCCACAAATGGGGCGACCGCCATTCTATGCGAGCCAATGATCCACAGAGCGACGCCAGAGCCGAGAGCCGACAGCCCCGCCGTGCCGATCCCGACCTCCCAGTAGAAGCGCTCCGTACTGGGCAAGCCAAACGCAGAGGGTGGGGTGGTGGCGACCAGATAGGCGAAGGTTCCGGTGAGGGCAGCGCCCGCGATCGTCAGCGCGATGCCCGTGTTGCGCATCCCGCGACCGTCGTGGCGGAGGGGTTCCCAGACGGTGGGGGCGTCGAGCGTGACTCGAGATGCTCCGTTCAGCTCGAGGCCTTCGGTTGTTTCCGCGTGCACGGTGGTGGCGGTTGCCAAGAGGGACAGAACGGCGATCAGGGTTTTCATGCCCGGCCGCAGAGCAAGCCGCGTGCCGCGGTCAAGGCCACGATTTTTCGTCGACACGCGGCGGTGAGCGCGACGTGCCTGCCCTGTCGAAATCCTGACGCCTGACGCGGGCGGCGCTACTTGCCCTTGAGCCGTACCAGCGTCTGCTCGATGCGCTTGCGGTTGGGGGTGTCTTTGACCAGCGACAGCGCTTTCGAATAATTGTCGCTCGCCGCCTGCGTGTCGCCCTTGGCCAGATAGGCTTCACCGAGGCTGTCGTAGACGTTCCACGAGGCCGGATGCGCCTGCACGTTCTTCTGGAAGATGGCGATCGCCTCGTCCACCTTCTTCTGCGCGAGCAGCCCGTAGCCGAATTGGTTGAGGTCGTTTTCAGTCGCCAGCCCCATCGCCTTCGCACGCAGCTCGGCCGCCCCTTTGCTGTTGCCCTTCTTGTCCAGAATGGCCGCCCGCGTGGTCAGGTTCTGGAAGTTCTCGGCGATCTGGATGGAGCGGTCCGACATGCGGACGGCCTCGTCCATGTTGCCGCCGTGCTGCAGCCAGTATTGGGCCGCCTGATTCCAGCCCAACCAGCCGAAGCGCGGCAGCCCCCGCAGCTGATCGCGGATGTTGGCCATTACGATGGCCGGCGTGTCGACGTCGATCTTGATGGGCACCTTGAGCTTTTCCCAGCGCAGCGCGACCGTGACCTGCGACTCGGTCGGGTCGTCGAAGCTGTAGGACAGCCGTTCGCTGGGGGTCTCGGCCGGCTGCGGCGTGACCTTAATGCGCAGCGCGTCCTCCTTCTGATCGTAGCTGAAGCTGCCCCAGGCCACCGTCATCTTGCTGAAGATGATGGTCCACTCTTTGGCCGTCGGGATCATGTGCAGCCCGTAGGTACCGGCCGCGAGCGGCTTGCCGCCGGCCTTGACCGCGGTCGAGAACGAGATGGTCGAGTTCTCGTTGGCGCCCGCGCGCCAGACATCGCCATAAGGCACCAGGCCGCCCCAGATCTGGCGGCCGTTCACACCCGGGCGGTGATAGATGATCTTCATTTCGGTCAGGCCCACGGTCTGGGTGACGCTGGCCGCCGGGCTGGCCTCGGGGGTTTTGATTCCGGGCGCCTGGGCGCGCGCGCGAGCGCTAGCGACCACGATGCCGAGCATCAAGAGGACTCTGGTTGTTCGCATCATACAGGGGAACAGACGCGATTTTGGGCTCGCCGTCAACTGAGATCGAAAAATTTATGCGATCTGGACTACCCTGCCGACGGCGCGGCCGTAAGGATGTGCCACCACTGCACAAACGACGGCACCTGGCTCGAGTGGCCCCATGTGGCCGTATCCTCTTGCGCCCCCGAGGGGTCGGGCACGCTGCTCGACAACGCGGTCGTTGTCTGGTGCAACGAGCTCGCGCGCGGAAACGTGCACTCGCACCAACCCATGCTGTTCATCCTGGCCGGAAAATGCGGCGCGGCGTTTCGGCCGCTGATGAACGCGATGGGTGTGGCCGGCGATACCTTCGGCAACCCGGCCCACTGCACGGGGCCGCTCGGCAATCTGAGCTGATCGGAAACCGCGGGTTACAGCTCGCTCTGGGGCGCCGAGCCGGCCAGCGCCACCGGTCGGTTACTTTCCGATGCTTTCTGCGCACAACTGTCCGCGGCGGTGTGGACTACGGTCGACGGGATTGCTCATGCCGCGCCCATTTTTCTAGACAGTTGCAGGCGGCACATGGGTTGCTTTTCCGCCCGCCTAATGCGCGCCCAACTAGCCTTGTTGACAGCCCTGACCGCGACCGCGTGCAGCGGCCTCGGCGTGGTCGGGAAGAGCTCGCCGTTTGATGACACGGAGAACCCGATCATCCAGCTCGAGGGCGACGCG
This sequence comes from Polyangia bacterium, assembly GCA_035258845.1. Taxonomy (GTDB): domain Bacteria; phylum Myxococcota_A; class Polyangia; order JAHFDS01; family DATFWX01; genus DATFWX01. The sequence goes on from DATFWX010000028.1 coordinate 3,823, forward strand.
CTCGCCACCGAGCTGCAGGGGTCCCCGATCCGCCACGTCCCGGCCGGCTTCGTTCGCGTGGGCGTGATCTGGGATGCCGACGCACCCGACGCAATCGAGATGCAGCTGAGCGCCGATGGTGCCCACTGGTCGGCCTGGCGCGCGCCGGTCGTGCATCACGTCGAGCTCGAGCAGGCGGCCAGCTTCGTCGGCCAACTGGCAGCCGATGTTTCCCCGGCCAACTTCTATCGGCTGCGCGGAACCAGCGGGCGGCACGCCACCTACGTGCGACTCGAGCTGTTCTCGCAAGCGCTGTCGGACACGATCGAGGGCTCGGGCGACGACAGCAGCACCCACCTCATGGTCGGAAATTCCTTCGTCAACGATCGAAGCACCTGGGGCGCGCGCAGTGCCAACTGCTCGTCCAGCCTCGGCACGCCCTATCGCATGGCCATCCACCACACCGAGTCGCCCACCAACGATTCGCTGTCGCCCGAGGCCCGGCTCCGTCAGATCCAGAGCTACCATATGGACGTCCGCGGCTGGTGCGACATCGGATACCACTATCTGGAGTCGCGCGACGGCCGGCTCTGGGAGGGCCGCCCCGACAATCTCCTGGGCGCGCACGCCGGAGCTGGGAACAATACCGGAAACATCGGCCTGTCCGTGATGGGCACGCACGATACCACGCCCATCACCGACACCCAGCTCCAGAACCTGGCCGGGCTGGTGCACGATCTGGCCGCCGAGAAGGGCATCACGATCGATCGCTCCCACATCAAGGGTCATCGGGAGTACAAGTCGACGACCTGCCCGGGCGATGCGCTGTTCGGACAGCTCGACGAGATCGTCAGCGTCGCGCAGAGCGGCGGCGGGGGCGGAGGCAGTGGCGGGAGCGGGGGTGGCGGCGGAAGCGGAGGCGGCGGCGGGAGCGGTGGCGCGGGCGGCGGCGGAGGGGGTGGCGGCAGCGGCACCGTGACCGTGCAGGGCTACCTCTATATCGGCTCTGACACCACGCGCCGCATCGTCGGCGCCACCATGACACTCGATGTCCGCTCGACCACCACCGACTCCAGCGGCTTCTGGCAGTTCGACGGCGTGACCGCGGGCTCGACGTTCACGGTCACCGCCCAAGCGACGGGCTTCCAGACCCGCTCGATCACCCGCATGGCCACGGACGCGGTCACCTGGGCCAGTTTCGGCCTCTCGCCCAGCGGCTCCGGATCAGGCACTGCCATCCTGCAGGGCGTCATCTATCACACCAGCGACCCGAGCCAGCGTATCCCGGGCGCGCGCGTCCTGCTTTCGACTGGCCGCGGTGCAACCGCGGATGGCAATGGCTTCTACCGCATTACGGGCTTGCCCGCAGGCATGGTGACCATCACGGCCAGTGCCCCGGGCTATGACCCGGGCTCGGTCGTACGCACGCTGGTCGACGGTGAAACCGAGTGGGGCAGCGTGCGGCTCCAGCCCTCCAGCGGGGGCGGCGGCAGTGGAGGTGGCGGCGGCACCGGCGGCGGCGGAACCGGCGGAGGCGGGGGCGTGGGCGGCATCGGAGGCGCCGGCGGCTCGGGCGGCGCGGGCGGGGGCGGCGGCGGGGGCGGCTCGAGCGGTCCGCCCATGGGCGACCTTTCGGACACCTGGTCTTGCGGCGGCTTCATCGGGGACACCAGAAACTCGCAGGCCCGCTACTACACGACGGCCTTCGGTTGCTGGACCGATTCCAACGGTGACCCGCACAGCGACCCGGGCGACAACTGCCAGCCCTGGTGCCTGACGGGAGCGGCCGGGCAGGGCGTTCAAGCCCAGTGGAACGCTCTGTGCGGCGGCCTGAGCGGCCCCGCCTGCGAAGAATCCCTGAACTGGTATGTCGCCGACGCCGACCGCTTCGGCTGCACGACCCGGCTCAAGCTCACCGCCGTGCAAAGCGGCCGCTCTGCGGTGGTGGTGGTCATCGATCGAGGCCCCGCGTGCTCGGTCGAAAACAGCGTCGATTTCTGGGTGCTCGACATGTCGTACCCCGCTGCCAACTATCTTCTCGGCGGACCGACCTCGGCCACCGAGCGGGTCGCGGTACTGGTGGAAGTGGTCGACCCGTCGACCCCGCTGGGGCCGATCTAACCGGCGCCGACCGCAGATCCTCGTCAGCGCCAGGGCTCGCGGCGCGCGAGATCGCGCGCGCGCCCACTCAGGTGCGGGCTGAGCCGGCCATCGAAGGCCTCGTCGAAAGCAGTGGCAAGCTCGAGCGCGGTCGCAAACCGATCCTCGGGCCGCGCGGCCAGTCCCATACGCAGCGCCAGCGCGAGATCCGCCGGCACCTCGACAAAGGATCGCGGATCGGGGATCCCCACGAGCAGCGCCACGCGCGCCGCCTGCCCGGGCGCATAGGCGGTCTGGGCGGGGCTGCCGGTGAGCGCCCGGTAGACCAGAAGGCACAGGCTGTACAGGTCGGAGCGTGCGTCCACGCGCTCGCCCATCGCCTGCTCGGGCGCCATGTACTGCGGCGTGCCCACGATCAGGTGCTGCGTGGTTCCGGAAGCCGCATCCAGCAGCTTGGCGACTCCGAAGTCGACGATCTTCCAGTGCGCAGCGCCCTCGGCCTGCGCCAGCACGACGTTCTGGGGCTTCAGGTCGCGGTGCACGACCCCCGCTCGATGCACGTCCTGCAGCCCCCGCGCCACGTCGCGCACGAGCGCCCGCACCTCGTCGAGCGCGAGTCGATCACGCTGGCGCAGCAGCGACGCCAGCGAGCGCCCTTCGATAAACTCCATGGCAATGTAGGGCAGCCCTTCCTCGATCCCGCCGATGTCCACCACCCGGGCCACATACGGGCTGTCGATGCGGCTTAGCGCCTGCGCCTCGCGCAGAAGACGACGCAAGCTGGCCGGATCGGCGACCCGATCGGAGCGCATCAGCTTGAGCGCGACCCGTTGCCCGCTGTCGGCCTGCGTGGCCACGTACACCTCGCCCATGCCGCCCCGGCCCAGCAGCCGGCCGACCTGGTAGCGGCCCACCCGGAGCCCCGAGAAAATGCCCCCGCTCTCGCCCGCCAGCGCACGATCGAGCTCGGCGCGCGCGGTCGCAAGGAGCGCCTCCTGACGCGCCGCCTCGCGCACCGCCGTCTGCGCGCGCACGGTCAGCGCTTCAAAGCGCCGATCGATGATGAGGCCGGCCACGAACGAAGCCACGTACACGCCTTGCAGAAGCAGATGCTGGATCAGCGACACGTGGGCCGACAGGCCAGGCTCGAGCACCGGAGCATTGCCACGATCCGGAAGCACGCCCAGAAGCGTAAGACCGAAGGTGGCGCCCTGGGCCACGCAGACGCTGGCCAGCACCAGCCCCCGGCGGTCGATCCAGCTCGGGCGCACGCCGGCGCGGAACAGACCACCCGCAAACAGGAGGACGGCGGCGATGCTCGCGAATCCGGAATGGAATCCCAGTGCATAGGTCGGGCCCACGCTGAACATCCCGACCAGAGCCCAGGGCCAGTACGGGGGCGCCTCGGGCCGGCGCCGGCTCAGACGCTCATGCAGCCACACGGCCGCGATGATGCCGGCGATGCACAGCCACGCGAAAAGGAGCGCTCCCGGGTCGACCACGATAATTCGGAGGATCACGGCGCCACCCAGGCAGAGCGCGGTCACGCTGATCGAGAAGCCGCGCATTTTGCCGTGATAGGCGTCCTGCCACGCGTAGGTGGACGCAGGGTTGGACGTGACCGCGTTTTCGTCGCGCGCGGGCGCGGCGCCGGCTTGCGGAGGCAGGGTGGGCGGCTCGGCGCGCGTGTCGCCGACCAAATCCGGGCTCGCCGTCGCTGCCACCAGAGCCGCGGCCGGCGGAGACACCTGGGTGGTCGGATCGGGCACGCTCACGGCGTCGCTCCATGGGATTACACGCGCGATGCCGTCGGCCCGATCGCGCCACCTTTGCTCGAGACGCCCGTCGAGCGCGGCCCCAAAGGCCGCGCGCAGCTCGGACGCGCTGTCGAAGCGGTCCACGGCCAGCTTGGCCATCCCGATGAGGAGGACCTGCTCGACCTGCGCCGGCAGGTCGGCCAGCGCGCGCGGAGCCAGCGGCATCCGATCGATCACCGCGCGGGGCAGAGCGGCCGCCGGCAGATCGTGGAACGGATCGTGGCCGGTCGTGGCCGCGTACAGGCACGCGCTCAGGCCATACAGATCTGCCCGCGCGTCCGCAAAGCTGCCGCGCAAGCGCTCGGGCGCCAGATAGCGCAGCGTTCCAACCGGCTGGGAGTCGGCGGCCCGGGCCGCCTGCAACTGGGCCAGCCCGAAGTCGAGCAGCTTCCAGGTTCCATCGGCCGTACGCATCACGTTTCTGGGGTTGACGTCCAGATGTACCACGCCCGCGGCGTGAATCGCCTCCAGCGCGCTCGCGAGGTCTTCGACCAGGCGGCGCTGCTCGGCCGATTCGAGGCGGCCCCGCCCAAGGATCAGCGTGGCCAGATCCTCGCCCTGGAGACGCTCCATGGCGATGAAAGGCACCTTTTGATCGAGCCCTCCGGTCTCGAAGACGCGCGCGACATGGGGGCTGGCCAGTTGCGCGGCAATCTCGCTTTCCTGTAGAAATCGCTCGACCGCGGCGGCGTCGGCCATCCGATCGCCGCGCAGGAGCTTGACTGCGACCTGCGTACCCGCTTTCACGTGCGTGGCCGCGTAGACTTCGCCCATGCCGCCCCGGCCCAGCACGTGCCCGAGGCTGTACGCGCCCAGGTTGTGTCCCGAAAACACGCCCTCGAGGCCGACTGCGAGCGCGCGCTTGTACTCGGCGCGCGCCTCTTCCAGCAGCGCCTCCCGCCGCGCGCTCACTCGCACTGCCTGGTCCACCTCCAAGGCCAGCCTGCGATAGCGTTTCTGAAATCTGCGTCCGGCCAGAAACGCGGCCAGAAACACGCCCTGCAAGCCCAGCTGTCCCAGCCAGTAGTGCCAGGCCGGATGATGCGCTTGCATGACCCGGGTGAGCGAATGATCGGGCAGCACACCGCCAACGATCAGCCCGTGCACGGCGGCCTGGGAGGCGGCCAGTGCCAGGTAGATCAGCCAGCCCGATGCTGCCGGCAGTCGCGGGCCGCCGCCGCTCGAGAGCAGGCCGACCAGCACCAGCGCCAGCGCAAACAGGGCGCCCACGCCCGAGTTGGGGCCGAAGAAGTAGCCGGGCACGGCGGCCAGAATCGCCAGCGCCAGCAGCGCGGCTAGGCGCAGCAAGCGGACGCTCGGTGTGGAGTCCCGCCGATCGAGCGCGAACAGAGCCACGCACAGAACCGCCTGCAGCGCCAACGCGGCCATGGTGGCGCGAATTACGACTGGGACCCGTCCCAGCCCCGGCACCAGGGCCGACCCGCACAGGCACAGCGTGCCCAGCGCAAGATAGACGCTGCGCGGCTCGGCCACCTGGATCGCGGCGGGTGCCCCGCCCGGAGCTGGGGTGCCGCCTGTCCGCGGCTTTGGCATCGGCTAGATCCGCCGACGATCGTACGGAATGCCGAGCCGTTGCAACATCTTGTAAATCGACATGCGATCCAGGCCGGCCGCGCGCGCAGCCGCCGACAGGTTGCCGCCGTGGGCCTCGAGCAGCGCGGTCACGTAGCGGCGGTCGAAGGCCTCCACCAGCCGCCGCTTGGCGTCCTTGAACGGCACGCTCACATCGATTTCCAGACCGGGGCAGGGATCGGTCGCCTCGGGGTTTTCAAAAGCCAGCATGGGTTGCCGGAGCGAGACCGCGCGCTCGACTGCGTTGCGGAGCTCGCGCACGTTGCCGGGCCAGGGGTGCTTGAGCGCCCAGTCCACGAAGCCGTCGGGCAGCGGCGTTTGGCGCGCGGACGGCATCTCCTCGTGAAAGTGCTCGATGAGAAGCGGGATGTCCTCGCGGCGCTGACGTAGCGGCGGCACGTCGATGCGGGCAACTGCGATGCGGTAGAACAGGTCGGCGCGGAACGAGCCCCGATTGACCTCGCCCGGCAGGTCGCGGTTGCTGGCCGCGATGACGCGCACGTCGCAGTCGACCGAGCGCGTGCTGCCGATGGGGCGGATGCAGCGCGTGTCCACCGCGCGCAGAAGCTTGGGTTGCACGTCGGGCGGCAGCTCGCCAATCTCGTCGATCAGGAGCGTGCCGCCGTGGGCGGCTTCGAACAGGCCCGTGGTCGCCTTGTCGGCGTTGGTGAAGGCGCCCGCTTCGTGGCCGAACAGCTGGTCCTCGAACAGCGGGGCCGGCAGCGCGCCGCAGTCGAGCACGACAAAGGGACCGCCCGCGCGCGCCGAGCGCTCGTGAATGGCTTCCGCGACCAGCTCCTTGCCGACCCCGGTCTCGCCGGTGATGAGCACGGTGGCATCGGTGGCCGCGATGCGATCGATCGATTCATACAGGCGCCGCATGATGGGGCTGCCGCCCACGAGGCTGCCCATGTGGGACTCGCTCCATAGGGGCAGCTCGACCGAATCGGACAGGGGCACGAAGCGAATCGCGCTTTCTCCCAGCGCGATCGTGGTTCCGGGGCCGATGAATGCTTCGACGACGCGCAGGCCCCACACCTGGGTGCCGTTGGTCGATTGCAGGTCGCGCAGGCGATAGCCTTCCTCTTCCAGCCGGATCTCGAGATGCAACGCCGACACGCTGTGATCGGTGAGCACGAGATCGGCGCCCGCGCGGCCCACCACGATCCGGGGGGCCGCAAACATCTTGACCAGGCCCGCGTCCGGTCCCGCAATCACCTCGAGGCGGCACTTTCGCAGGCGCAGCGACTCGCTGCTGCCGCGCCGGCGCGAAACCCAGGTGCCGCTCGCGAGGTCGTCCGCCCCGCCCATCCCAGCTCCCACGCTATCAGCCCCGACGGGGTCCAGCAAAGCCTTCATGCCTGCCCAGCATTGCAAACCGAGGACCAGGGCGCGCGCGAGCTGGGCTCCCGGCGGCGAAAGGTAGTTGCGAGGCCTACCGTCGAAAGCGATCGGCATCGATCGCAGACTGCAGTCTACAGACCTGCAGTCTCGACTAGTCAGGTTCGGCCCGGGCTGATGGGCTACAATTGGCCGACCATGCCCAGGGCGTTCGAGAAGTGGACCGTGCTTCGGCACGGCCTCATCGAGAAGCTGGCGGACAACCTATGGCGCATCGAGGGCGCCTTGCCCGGGATGGCCCTCAAGCGGGTATTCACGATTGCGCGGATGCGCGACGGGCGGCTCCTGCTGCATGGCGCCATGGCCCTCGACGAGGACACGATGCGCGAGCTCGAGGCCTGGGGCCGGCCCGGGTTCATGATGGTGCCGAACGGGTTCCATCGGCTCGACGCGCGGGTCTACAAAGCGCGTTATCCCGACCTCAAGGTGATCGCTCCCGCGGGCTCGAGGAAGCGCATCGAGCAGGTGGTGCCGGTCGACCTGCTGGTCGAGGAGTTCGCGGGCGACGACGCGGTCCGTCTCGAATACCCCGACGGCCTGGGGCGCATCGAGGCGCTTTTGCGCGTGCGCCATCCGGCCGGTGGCGAGACGCTGGTTTTCACCGACGCCGTGTTCAACCTCAAAGAGAAGCTGCCAGGCGCGGTGGGGCTGCTCCTGGGCCTGATCGGCACGCGACCAGGTCCGCGCGTCACCGGGATCGCCAAGACGTTCCTGGTCAAGGATCGGTCGGCTTATCGAGCCTACCTCGAGCGGCTCGCGGCCGCGCCCGAAATCAGCCGCGTGATCGTGGCGCACGGTGCGGTGGTCAGTGACCGCTGCTCGGACTTCCTCCGCGCCGCCGCCGCCACCCTGTGACTCGCCCATTTCCGTAACAAAGCCGCTTAAATGGCGCCGCCTCCGGGTGACCGCGGTTGCCAGGCAACTCGAGCCGCCAGGCTTGCCGGCCGCGCGCGCCCAGCAGAATCAACAAGCTAGCCCTGGTACGAGTTCTGCTACCAGCGCCCCACGGGATGTGGAAGCCGCACTTGCGCCTGGCTGTCGCCTGTCTGCTTGTGCTGGTGGCTCAGGCCGCCCGCGCGGGCCAGCCGGCCCCTGCGCGGCCGCGGCCTAACCTTTCACGGCCGCAGCCCATCACCGCCTTCCGGCCCTCGCAAGTCGGCCTCGGGCGCGGCCTGACCCGGTACCTGGAACAGAAATGGGAGCGCAAGGCCCAGCGGCGTGGCGAGCTGCTGACCGACCGTCTCCGGATCAAGGCGGCGCACCTGGAAGTTCCGGTGGTGGTGACGCCGTCGGGAGAGCTGATGGCGCTCGATCGGCATCATCACATCACCGCCCTGCGCGAGCTGGCCGAGCGTGAGGGCATCGAGCTGGCGCTGCCGGTCTGGGTGGTCAAGGACTATAGGGGTTGGTCGCAGGCCGACTTCGCCGAGCACTTCGTGAATCGCCTCAAGCTGGGCTACTTCCCGCCCGAGATGCGCGATCTGAGCGCGCTCGAAAAAATGCAGCTCTTGCCGAGAAGCTTCGACGAGATGCGGAACGATCCGGTCCGCTCGGCGGTTGGGATTGCATTCCGCGAGCTCGATATCCAGCGCATCCCCATGAAGAACTATGCGGAGCTGACGGCCGGCGATGTGATGGTCGAGCGCAATGTCTACGGGCGGGCGCGTGCGCTCGGGTTCCGCGCGGGCGCGACCAGCGACCTGACGCAAAAGCCCCTGGTCCGGGCCGCCCGCGAGCTCATCGTCGACGACAAGAAAGTCCGCCGCGCGGTCAAGCATCTGGGCCTCACGAAGCGCGACCGCCACGACATCAAGAAAAAGCTGCGCAAGGCGTCCTGAGCGGCCGCGTTCACGCGGGCCGCATTCTTTGGATGCGCTCGATCGTTGCTAGGAGTAAGGATTCCAATTTGCGCGCAAAGGAGAACCCATGATCAAGCGCACACGCGTGTCGGCGGCCCTTCTGGCTGCGGGCTGGGTCGGCGTTGCCGTCGGTGTCGCGTACGCCGACGACGCCCAGAAGAAGGCGCGGCTGCCCGCGCCCATGGATCGGGAACAGGAGATCGCGCTCGCGCTCGTTCGTGCATGTTGAGCTTCACAGCAACGACCTCAAGAAGGCGCGCGACTTTTACAGCAAGCTGTTCGGCTGGAAGCTGGAAGATGTGACGATGCCTCAAGGCGGCTCCTACACCATGATCAGCGTGGGCGAGGGGACCGGCGGCGGCATGATGGTCAATCAGGCTCCGCCCGGCACCCCGTCGAACTGGCTGGCCTATGTCGGCGTCGACGACATTGACGCATCGACCAAGAAAGCCCGCGAGCTGGGCGCAACCGTGATCGTGGACTCAATCAAGGTGGCCGACTTCGGCTCGATGAGCATCATCACGGATCCGGCCGGGGCCGTCCTGGGATTGTGGCAGCCCAAGGCGAAGCGATAGCTCCGCTCGGGCGTCAGGGATTCCAGCAGAAGGACAGGCGCAGCGGGGCGCGCGCCACAAAGCTCGCCGGCGTGAGCTCGACGGTCGTGAAGCGGGTTTGATCCCAGATCAGCCCGCCGCACAGATTGTCGTAGGTGGATGCCAGGACCTGCAGGTTGGTCGAGTCCGGGCTGCCCGCCCAGGCCAGGCCTCCCGACCCCGGCACGCCCCGGCCCTGGCTCGTGCAGATATTGTCGCGGGCGCGCGTGCGCTGGAACGTGACGCCGCGGCCTGGATAAGCCGAGAAACAGCCGTCTCCCTGGTGCACCGCATCGACATCGATCGCCATGCCGCCGCTCGAGCTGCCGTCGCTGAGCTCGAACATGATCCCAACGCCGGACGGTGAGTTGTTTCCGTCCACCAGCCCGCGCTGAACGGTCACATTGGAGGACTGGTAGACCGAGACGTTGTCCTCTGTCCACGCGGTGGCCGCGGGGTTTTCGGCCGAGAAATCGGACAGCGAGCTGCCGTCGCAATGGTCGAACTGGACCAGCTGTCCGCGCGGAAACGGGCCCCGAAAGTCGTGTCCCTCGACGAAGCTGAGCTGGGCTGCGGGCGATTGAATCAGATAGATGCCGGTCGATCCGCGGATCAGGCGCACGCTCGTGATGACGACGCCGGTCGATCCATAGCCATCGATGTTGTTCATCTGGGACGGGTTTGCGCCCGCTGGGGGCGCGCCGTCGTTGATGACCAGACAGCTCTCGATCCGGATGTTGTTGGCGTTCGAGAACGAGATGCCGGGGCCGGCCGAATGATGGATCTCGCAGTTTCGGATGGTGACGCCCGAATGACCCGAGACCGAAATCGCGGGCGCGCTGGCGGTCGCAGTGACCCGGAGGTTCTCGATCACCTGGCCATCGGCGCTGACATTGATCGGTCCCGAGCTCGTGAGCGCACACGCGCCACCGGTGCCGCCCGTGCCGCCGGTTCCGCCCGTGCCGCCGGTTCCGGCCATGCCGCCGGTCCCGCCCCCGCCAGCCCCACCGCCCACGCCGCCCGCGCCCGCGGTGCCACCCGACCCGCCCGCACCGGCCGTTCCAACGCTGCTGTCACTGCAGGCTGCAGCCACCAGCGCCAGCGCAATGGCCAGGTTCACGATGCGCTCGAAGACCAAGGGAAACTCCCTCTCACTCCATGAGAAAGCAGTCGGCCCAGGCCGTCAAGTCATCTTCCGCCACCCCCAGGTGACGTTTGGTGTTGGCAGCAACCCGTCGCTGTGGGTTGACGCAGACGGCTGCTAAGCCGCGCATTCCCAACGGCTCCGAGTGGCATTGCGCTTGCTCCTGCTGGATCTCGCCGGGCCGTTGCGGAGACTCCATGAACCAGCGTCGGCTTGGCAGCGGGCTGATCTGCCTGTTGGGCGCGGCGGCAGGCTGCGTCGACCGTCCCGGCACCGCCTCCACCGCGGTCGCGCCCCTCACGACCGTCCAGGTGACGGGCGTGGCGGCCGATCTCATGCCCGTGCTGGTGGCCCACGACATCTCGCCGCCGCTGCGCAACCTGGCCCCCATCCCGCCGCGCGCCCGCAGCGAAGTTGAGCGCGAGCTGCATCGCTCCCATCGCATCTTGCCGCCGCAGCCCGGCTTCGTCGATCCGGTGGCGCAGACGCTGATCGGCCCGGCGGCGATTCCCGGCATAAGCCAGAGCTTCGACGGCCTGGGCGAGGGCTTCCCCGGCTTCCAGGTCCAGTACGTTCCACCCGATCCGAACGGGGACGTGGGGCCGAATCACTATGTGCAGATCGTCAATGCCTCGCTGGCCATCCTGTCCAAGACCGGCGCACGCCTCTACGGACCCGCGTCCATCAATACCGTGTTCAGCGGGCTGGGCAGCTTGTGTGAAAGCAACAATGACGGCGATCCGGTCGTCAAGTACGACCAGCTCGCGGATCGCTGGCTGATTTCGCAGTTCGCCTTGCCGGCACCGCAACCGACCACACCCAGCTACGAATGCCTGGCGGTCTCGACCGGCCCCGATCCGACCGGGTCGTACCACCGCTACGCGTACCAGTTCACCACGTTCGCCGACTACCCGTTTGGCGACTATCCGAAGTGGGGCATCTGGATCGACGGCTATTACCTGAGCGCCAACATGTATCAGGGCACGGTTGAAGTCGGCGCCGTGTGCGCGTTCGAGCGCAACGCGGTCACGAGCGGCGGATCCATCCAGCCCCAGTGCTTCCGCGCGCCCGGCTACGACACCATGCTGGTGGCCAACATCCAGGGCCGCGCCCTGCCGCCCGCGGGCACGCCGGCCTACGTGCTGTCGCTGAACAACAGCGCGCTCGCGTTCTGGAAGCTCCACGTCGACTGGTCCACGCCCGCAAGCTCCACCCTGTCCGGGCCGACCGGCATTCCGACCATGCCCTTCTCGGCGCCCAGCGCCGTGCCCCAACCGGGCATCGCGACCACGCTGGACGCGCTGGCCGATCGGCTGATGTTTCCGGTCGCGTATCGCAAGTTCGCCGATCACGAGTCGCTGGTCGCCAATCACACCGCCGGCTCGGGCACTCGGGTCGGCGTGCGCTGGTACGAGATCCGCGATCCGGGTGGAACGCCGACCATCTTTCAGCAGGGCACCTACATGCCCGACGGCGACGACCGCTGGATGGGCAGCATCGGCATCGATCACGTCGGCGACATCGGGCTCGGCTTCACGATGTCGAGCGGCGCGCACAATCCGTCGCTCCATTACGCGGGCCGGCTGGTCGACGACCCGCCCGGCATGCTCGCCCAGGGCGAGGGCAGCGCGGCCGAGGGCGGCGGCGTGCAGACCGACACCCAGAGCCCGTCGCGCTGGGGCGATTACGCCTCCCTGGGCGTCGATCCGACTGACGACTGCACGTTCTGGTTCACGGGCGAGTACATGGGCTCGACCGGCGACATGAGCTGGCGTACCCGTATCGCGTCGTTCAAGTTCCAGTCGTGCACCGCGAACGACGGCAGCGGCGGCTCGAGCGGGGGTGTCGATGGTGGAGTCGGCGGCAGCGGCGGCGCCGGCGGAGGCAGCGGCGGCGGCGGTGGCGGTGGGGGCGGCAACACAGGAGGTGGCGGCGGCGACTCCGCGACCGGAGACAATGTAGTGGGCGCGTGCGCGCTGGCGCTCACGACCGGCAGCCAGCACCGCGACGCCGGCTGGCTGCTTCTGGCTCTGCTCGGGCTGGCGCTGGGCTGGAGGCGGCGCTGGACGACGACTCGAGAGGGCTAGCCTATCAGGTTCGGCGAGATTGGCCCCGAGCGGGTCCGGCTACACCCAGCTGCCCTGGTAGCCGGGGCGGGTCCCGGACTGGTACACGGTCGGGTCCCACTCGCTGGGGCCGCCACGGAACCACGTATCATCCCATTGCGGATCGGGAAACATTGCGTTCGGCCCTTCGAGCTCGTCTTCCAAGTCGCCCCAGCCGCCGTCGTCAGTGCCCCCGGCCACGCGCCCGAGCTGGCTGGGCGTCAGGTTGCGCAGGGTTTCGGTGCGAAGGCGCAGCTTGCCAGCAAGACGTTCCCGGAGTCGGCCCATCGTCTCCTCCTTGTGACAATCAGGAGCAAGCACGCGGCGTGCCGCCGTCGACGTAAAGAGACTCGCGCCATTAGCCGGCTCCACGACAGCTCCGCCGTGACACTTCCACTACACATGAGTGGACGGGCGACGGCGCGAAGTCGCCCCGCCGCGACATCAGCCCTGCTGAAAAAATCCTGTTACTATTGAGAAGAGCATGGGCTGGCTCGGCCAGGGCCTCTCGGTCCAGTTTCTGACCCTGCTGCTGGTCTCGGCCGGCTGCGCGGGCGCCGGCATTCATGGCAGTCCCGATGGATCGTGCATTCCGACCTCGTGTGCGGCCGCGGGCAAGAACTGCGGCACCATTTCAGACGGCTGCGGCGCGATGTTGGGCTGCGGCACCTGCGTGCCCCCGCAAACCTGCGGCGGCGGCGGCACGGCCAACGTGTGCGGCGCCGGAATGTGCACGCCCACCACATGCGCGGCGCAAAGCAAGAACTGCGGCTCCATTTCGGACGGCTGCAGCGAAGTCCTCGATTGCGGTAGCTGCTCGCCGCCCGAGACCTGTGGGGGCGGTGGAACCGCGAACGTCTGCGGGCGGCCTCAAAGCGACATCACCGTCACTCCGCGCGCGGTCGGCCTCACCACGACGCAGCGCCAACAGTTTCAAGCCACCATGCAGGCGAGCAGCGTCCCGGTGACCTGGTCGGTCGACGGCGTGGTGGGAGGAAATGCCAGCGTCGGATCCATTTCCAGCGCCGGCCTCTACGCACCGCCTAACGCGGCGGGTCGCCACAATGTAACGGCGACCAGCATCGCCGACCCGTCGAAGAGCGGGACGGCGAGCGTGGCGGTGACCGACTATCCAGGTACCTTCACCTTCCACAACGACAATCAGCGAACCGGGCAGAACCTGAGAGAGCTTGCCTTGACGCCGGCGGTCGTCAACCAAGATCGGTTCGGCAAGCTGTTCTCGTGTCCCATCGACGGCTACGCCTACGCGCAGCCCCTGTATGTCGCAAATGTCTCGATCGGCGGTGGGTTTCGCAACGTGGTCTACGTCGCGACCGAGCACAACACGCTGTACGCCTTCGATGCCGACGCCAACCCGTGCATCGAAGTCTGGCCGCATCAGACGTTGGGAGGCTCGGTCCCGCCCGTCGACACCGGCGAGACCGGTGACGTCGTCCCCGAGATCGGGATCACCTCCACGCCCGTGATCGACCCGGAGACGGGTACGCTCTATGTCGCGGCCAAGACCAAGGAGGCCGGCCCGACCTATGTGCATCGGCTTCATGCCATCGACATCGCGACCGGTGCCGAAAAGTTCGGCGGTCCGGTGGAGTTGGCGGCGGCCGGCTTCGACCCGCTCCCTCATCTGCAGCGCCCGGCGCTGCTTTTGAATGGTGGCACTGTCTACGTCGCGTTCGGATCGCACGGCGATAACAACAGCTGGCACGGCTGGGTGTTCGGGTACAACGCGATCACACTGGCCCAGATCTTCGCGTGGTCGAGCACGAACCTGGGCTCCAACAGCCAGGGCGCCATCTGGCAGTCCGGCAACGGTCCCGCCGCCGACTCGGATGGCAACATCTATCTCGAGACCGGCAACGGCGACTTCGATCCGAGCGTGGGCAGCTACGGCGACTCCGTCATCAAGCTCAGCCCGACCGGCGCGGTCCTCGATTACTTCACCCCGTACAACGAGGCGGATCTCAACGCGGCGGACATCGACCTGGGCTCGGGCGGGCCCATCGTGCTGCCCGATCAGACCGGGCCGACTCCCCACCTGGTCCTGGCAACTGGCAAGACCGGAATCCTCTATGTCCTGGATCGGGACAACATGGGTCAGAAGGGCGCGGTCGCGGACGATCAGATCGTGCAATCCGTGGGCGTGCAGCCCAACCTGACCGATACCGGTGGGATGTTCGGTCAACCGGCCTACTGGAACGGAAACCTCTACGCGGTCGCGATCGACGACTACGCCAAGGCGTTCACGCTGCTGGACGGAACCGTATCGGATGTCCCGATCTCGCAATCTGCGACTCCGTTCGCCTATCCGGGCGCCACGCCCGCGGTGTCGGCGTTCGGGGCCTCGAACGGCGTCGTGTGGGCGCTCGAAGGCAACGGCTACTCGCCGAGCGCGTCGGTGTCGGTGGTCTTGCATGCGTATGACGCCAACGACCTCGCGACCGAGCTGTACAACAGCAGCCTGGCCGGTCCCCGCGACGCCGCCGGCGCGGCGGTCAAATTCGCCGTCCCGACGGTCGCGAACGGCAAGGTCTACGTGGGGACGCAGGCGGAGCTGACCGTGTACGGTCTGCTGCCGTGACGCCGATGTTTCCCAAAGGAGGTGCCCAGAGCGAGAGATGGCTCACATTCGTGAGCGCATGCGCGAAAGAATCTTTCTGTCGATCCTGCAAGTTTCCTTCACATGCTGCCGCCGGGACGGGATTGCCGTGACGTCCCCGCCCGAGGTCGAAGCGGTTTCGCGCTTGGCATCATCCTCGCACTGTCTGGTGGCGGAGGCCAAGCATGCGGATCTCGCGATGGTGGGGCCCGGTCGGCGTCGCATTGCTCACGCAGCTTCTGAGTCTGGCTGCGGCGGGGCGGCAGCAGCCCAAGAAGTACCCCTGGGAGAAGGAACCGGGTCCGATTGCCGGACGTTGGAAGGTCACGTGCGCCCGATCGGCTGGGATGATCATCGAGGTCGGTCTGCAGTCGAAGACGACCGCGAGCGGGCACGTCGCCGTGCTGGGCGCGGCCGAGAAGTACGGCTATTCAGCCGGGGAGGAGATGCTGCGCCTGGAGGCCGACGACCTGGGCAAGTGGGTCGGTCAGCTCAAGTGGCGCAGCGTGGCCGGCGTGCAGCGCTGGGACCCGATCACCATGATCGCGACCGCCGAGAAGCTGAACGCGATCATGACGACCGACGACTGCTACAAGGACATGCCGCGGGTTCGCTAGACGCGGGTGCGAACGAGACGCCCCGGCGGACTGGTGGGCGGCTTTCAATCCTGCGTTGAGCGGGCGATGGGACTTGAACCCACGACGTCCACCTTGGCAAGGTGGCACTCTACCACTGAGTTACGCCCGCAAATGCTGCACTCCCCCGAAATTCCTCGGGAGCGCCGAAAGACTAGTAGGCTCCCGTGGGCCTGTCAAGGCGCCCGTCGGGCCCCTGTTCTGCCCCTCAGCTGCGGTGCTGGTGCTTCGCGATACGATCGCGCCCGACCTCGATGAGCGCGATGCGCTTTCGGCGCACCAGCGCTGCCAGCGCGTCGTCGAGCTCGGCCGCTGACACGAGCAGCCCGAACAGCTTGCCGAGCTGCCTGGTCGTCGCCTCGCCGGCACCGGCCAGGTAGCGGTCGAGCAGCTGCTGGGCGGCCTTCGCGACCGTCAGCTTGCGGGCGGCGCGCACGTGCGTGGGATGGGCCTCGTCGACGAGGCGGTACGGGATGCCTTCCTTGGGCAGATACGCGAGGCCGCGCCCGGGCACGTCGGTGGCGCCGCGATCGAGGACCAGCCAGCGTTGCAGCTCGGCGAGCGCGTCGTCGGCGGGGTTCGGCCACGTCTGCGGCGGCACGCCGAGATGCGCGCGCACCTGGCCGGCGGTCGGCCGCGCCTCGCTCGCCACGAACGCGAGCACGCCGCGCGCGGTGTCGGACAGCTCGAGCTCGTCGACTGCGCGGCCGCGGCGACGCAGCGCGAGCAACGCGGGCACGAGCGTCGCGTGCGCGAGCGCGACGCGTTCGGCGACGCACACGATCTCCACGGCCGTGCCCTCGGCGATCAGCGCGTTCGTCAGCTCGGTCGCGCGCCGCTGATCGCCGACCGCTTCGTACGTGCTCGCGATCGGCAACGACTTGTGCTGGCCGTAGCGCAGAGCGACGCCGACCTCCGCGAGCCACTTCGCGAGCTGCGCGGTGGTCTTCATGGGGCCCCTTCACCGTTTCTTGAGTGACCGGCATTGGGGCTGCTCATATACTCCGCCGATGGTAATCGATCTGCGTGCAATCCAGAAACCGCTGGCGTCGCGCTATCGCCAGCAGCCGGAGGAAGCGATCAAACGCTACCGCCTGCGCACGAACGTCGACGGCGCAGATGTGTTCCATTCATCGGCGACCTCGCACGAAGGCGCCGGCGCGGGCAGCCGCTTCGCGATCGCGGTCGATCCCAAGCTCGGCGGGCCGGGACAGGCGCCCACGCCGGGCGATCTGCTGCTGGCGGCGCTGGCAACCTGCCAGGAATCGAGCCTGCGCATGGTCGCGGCGGCGATGCGCATCGACCTGCGCGCGGTCGAGGTCGAGGTCACCGGCGAGGTGGACCTGCGTGGCGCGATGATGTTGGCGGGCGAAGCGCCGGTCGGTTTCCGCAACATTCGTTGTAACACCAAGCTGCAGGTCGCCGAGGGCACTCCGCCCGATGCCGTCGAGCGCTTGCGCCAATTCGGCGAGCACTGCTGCGTCATCGGCAGCACCCTGCGCAAGCCGCCCGCGATCGAGAGCCAATTCGAGGTTGAGACGGTCTGAGGCTAGAGCACCCGTCTCGCAAATCGCCGAAGCCTGTAACGAAAGTGGTGCGCGGCTCGGGCAGCGTCCGGCCCGCTAAGCGGCGAGTCTTCGATCCGCAATCGATCGATGCTGCGGATCGCACGACTTAGGCTGGCGGGAGAAGGAGCGCTCCGGTCTGCAAAGGCATCAACGCTGACATCAGCGTCTGCGCACCGCTAGGCCCGGAGCGAGCGAGAGCGAGCAGCGGCGAGCCGCGTGTGGGACCGCGCTGCCCGCAAAGCCGCGCCGTCGGCGTCTACCGATGCTGAGACGCTAGGGCGGGCCAGTGTCGGACTTGAGTCAGCGTAGCTCGGTGAAGGTGCTCTGTGCGCGCACAAAGGCGTCAACCAGACCCATGAAGTCGCGGTCCGACTGCCCGATGAAAATGTAGATGATCGATTTCGGCGAACGGTGCGCGGCCAGGATGACCGGCGACCCCCTGTGGGCCAGGCTTGAAATGCGTGCCACGTTCTGCTTGCCCAGGATTTCTTCCCACGCTCCCAGTTGGGAGACCATCTTGGCGGGTAGAAAGATGACCCCGCTGGCCTGCGCGTGCGCGCGCAGCAGATCTCGGCAATCTGGGTCGTCGCCCATGCAAGGCGAAACCGCCCCAGGACCAACCGCGCTTTGCAGTCGTCGAAAAGCCGGCTCAAGGGAGGGATCGAGAATTGCTGCGACCATCACGCGAAGACCGAGCGCCGGCCGATTGACCAGCTTCCCGAGGCCCACTCGTGCCAGGCGAATGTACTCAGGTACGAAGTCCTCATCGTAGAGCGTCCGCCCGTGGGCGAGTCGGTCTTCGAGGGCGGGCAGAATCGCTTTTGCGACTCTGTCGATTGCGTCGTCGTCATAAAAGGAACGCTCGCGTTTGAGGTACTGCTCGTATTGGCCAGCGGGCTGCACCATCCGTTCTACGATCCCATTGCCCAGAGCAGCCGCAACCGATTCATTGAGGAGCCCGTAGGTCGTGAGCGCGGCCGGATCGGCAGAGCTTGCAAATCGCTCGATCAGGCGATCGCGTGCGTCCGTCGTGGAAAGCTCATACAGGTGGTGGAAGAATTCGTGGAGGATCACGCCGACCCGCGTGGCCGGACGCTCGCCTTCTTCGGTCTCAATCACCGCCTGCCGCTCGATCTGATTGCCGTTCGAATGATGCGTGTTGTTCCTTGGGAGTGCGATCAGATTCACTTGGATGGTGTAGGGGCTTCGAATGTCGGCCGCGTACAGGCGAGCAGCCCGGTCGCAGAGATCGAGCAGGTCCCGTCGGCGAAGAAGGGCGCCCAGATCGCGTCCCTGTTTGATCAATTTCCCGTGCCGAGAGAGCCAGAATGTATGAAACCGCGGCAGAAATCGCTCCACGATGTGCGCTAGCTTGTCGGCATCCACCGGCTGCGCAACCAGCTCCAAGCGGTTGTGATACTGAGCGAGATCGCCCGCTCCGAGAGCGGCCAGGCGGAGCTTATCCGCCAGGTCCAGCGTGCGAGCTTGATCAGGCAGCGCCAGCAGATGTTCTTGCCGTGAACCATCCAGACTGACCGACTGAACGTACCGGCCAGTCAGGGTTCGCCATTGCTGCAAGGCGTCGTCGTCTTGCTTGGTCCAACCGAGTCGCTTCCAGAGATCTACAAACACCGAGGAAGTGCAGTGAGCTCGTTCGGCCATGCAATCGAGCTGATAGACGAGGTTTCCAATTTCGCTCGTGCGCAGCTCGAAGGTGACGCGGCGCTCGGCGCTCCCCGCGGCCGGCGGCATGATCGTCCAGAGCGAAACCAGAACCGTCAGGCAGGCAGCGGCGCGCACGACAGGCGAGCGATAGCATGGCTGGTGCCGCGGGCCAAGCCCGGGCGCGACTCCGGGGTCGCAGCGCCGATCGCGAGCGCTACTTGATGATCCCAATGGGCGGACAGCCGAAGATGGCGTGCACGTTCTGGATCATTCCCGACTGGAGCTGGTTGCACCAGGACCCATAGAAAATGATCGACAGGTTGTTGGGGCCGTAGTCCCAGCCGTTCATGTGCGCGCTGTCGCGCGGGACGATCATCCCGTTCGCAGTGACACGCACCATGTTAGGATCGGGCGGCGCCATCTGCAGGGGGAACACGCAGGAGCCGACGCGGCCAGCGATCGCCATGAGCGCATTGGTCAGATCCTGCTGATTGCCGACCGGGTAGTAGGAAGGCGGTCCGCCCGGTCGCGGCTCCCGGCCGTTCTGTGCCATCTGGTTGAGCGTCGCGTCGGCCATCGGATCGGTCGCGATGCCGACCACGAAGGTGTGGATGCCCATGCCCGCCACGTCGCTGACGGCCTGGATCGCGGCCTGATCATCCCCGCCAAACCCGACACCGCCGGCGCAGGTGGGCTGGCCGTCGGTGGCCAGAAGCAGATACTTGGGGTTGGGGCCCTGGATGCCGGCCAGGTACTGGCCCGCCAGATGAACCGCGTCGGTGGTGGGCGTGCCGCCGCCCGGGTATTGCCCGCCAATCGCGCCCGGGATCTGCATGTAGCTGGCGTCCGAGACCTGAACATCGACTCCGGGGTTGACCCCGCACTGGTCGTCGCTGGGGAAGAACTTGAGGCCCCAGCGAATCGCATTTTGCAGCGAGCCCAGGGCCTGGTTGATCGCGGCCGTGACCTGGTCCCACTTGGCGGCGCCGCCCGACGGCGGCGGATCCTGCATCGAGCCCGACCGGTCGAGCACGATCACCACGTCGGCGGGCACCCTTTGCAGCCCGAAATCGGCGGTGCCGCAGTTCATCGCATCCGGAGAGTTGTCGATGCTGCCGCCGGC
>DATFWX010000029.1:0-3111 GCA_035258845.1 Polyangia bacterium
TACGTCTGCTCGGGCGGGGCGGTGCGCACATACTCCTGCAGCGTTGCCACCAGCGTGCCCAGCGCTTTGGCGTCGGGCAGCGCGGCAGTCGCGAGCGGCAGCGCGTCGCGGGTGGCAAAGAGAAGCTGGCGATCCCACTCGAGCGGGCCGCGCCGCTTGAGCGGTCGGCGACGGGCGGCCAGCGCGCGCCCGGGCCCTGCCGTCGCGGGCGCCGGCGCGGCCCGGCCCTTGACCGTGGTCGTGGGCGGTGGTGGCGGCAGATGGGCTTCCAGCGCGCGCTTGGCCAGGTCGGCGTAGGTTTTTCCAAAACCGCGCACGTCGCCCAGGGCCAGCAGCGCGACCGCCGTCCGCGCCTGGTAGTAGGGCAGAAGGAACGTGTTCTTGGTGTGCGCGGTCAGCCACAGATAGCCGTCGCGTGCGAACGCGGGCCGTCCGACCCGCAGCGCCGCGTCGGCGGCTGCATCCAACCGATCATGGAGCTCGCGCGGCGGTCCCAGCGACTCCGCGACCTCGATCACCTGCTCGCCGAACGGATGCAGGGCCAGCTCGAGCGCCGCCAGCTCGCCGATCTCGCGCAACATCGGGTCGGCCAGAAGCTCGGCGCGGCTCCTCATCGCGATCAGGCGGCGCGCGTGGCGCAGAAAACCCGCTTCGTCCTCCTGCTTGAAGGCCGCCACCGCGGCCCGGCTGGCAAACCACGCCGACGGGCCCGCGCGCGTCTCGGCCACCTGGCGCGCCAGCTCGATGGCGCCGTCATCGGCCTGCTTGAGCGCGGCTGCGACCAGATGAGCATCGATGTAGGCGTCGGGCGGCGCACCCTCGCGTGCCCGCACCCACAGCTCCAGCGAGCCCTTGCCGACGCGCTCGGAAGCCTGCGCCTCCAGCAGCCTCAGCTCGTGCCGCTCCGGGGCTGCCAGCCGCTGCTCGTCGATGAGGCGCAGCGTGCGCAGGGCCACCTCGGCCCGTCCCTGGCGCCACTGGGTCCCGGCCAGCTCGAGCAGCAGCGCGTCACGCGTGGGCGCGCGCGGGTCCAGCACCACCAGGATCTGCTCGAGCGCCCGTGCCACGGCCGCCTCGGAATAGCTGGGCGCAGGGGCGCCGCACAGGCTGGGCGGGATGGTGACCCGAGGCGCTTCGTCGCTCCAGCTCTCGCGCTCGCCCGGCCACTCGACGCTGCCTCGGGGCGCTGCGCCGGCCGTCCAGGTGAGCTTTTGCACCCAGGCCGGCTGTACGCGCCCGAGCCGCAGGCGTTCGATCGCCACGTGCGCGCGCGCCAGCGTCCACGCATCCAGGCCCGGCCGCGGCGCCACCCACTCGGCGAGCGGCTCGCAGCGCGCCAGCGCAAACAGATCGAGATAGAAGCGCACCTCGGGCTCGCGCAGCCGCTGGGGCTCGCGGTCGAGCCAGCGCCCG
Organism: Polyangia bacterium; assembly: GCA_035258845.1. Lineage (GTDB taxonomy): Bacteria > Myxococcota_A > Polyangia > JAHFDS01 > DATFWX01 > DATFWX01. The sequence continues at coordinate 1,414 of DATFWX010000029.1, forward strand.
AGCTCGCCAAAGGCCCGTCCCGCGTCGCCGCGCCCGAGCAGCGTGCCCACGAGCACGATCGCGGCGGCGGTGGTCACAGCAGGAACCCCACCGCCAGCACGGGCTGGAACCCGAACACGGCCACGTAGCCCGCGCTGCGCTGCTCGCCCTCGAGCACCAGGCCCAGATCGAGCCGCACCAGCATGCGCGCGAGCGGGCGCGTGGCCAGCGCCAGGCCGCCGTCGAACAGCGGCCAGATGCCGCCGTCATCGGTCACGTGCGCGCCCGCATGCAGGAAGATCTGCGGGTCGAAGTGAATCACGCGCCGGCCCAGAAGCACCTTGCCGTAGCCGAAGCTCCAGCGCCCGCCCAGCGTCAGGGCGGCCCGCTCGCGCCGGATGTCGGGCAGAAACCCGGTCTGCTCGCGCACCTGGCGCGCCTCGAAGGTCTCGACCGAGTCGTAGCCGGCCAGCTGTGCTTCCAGCGCCAGCGATTCGCGCAGCCAGTAGGTGAGCGTGAACTGTCCACCCGGATTTCGGTAGAAGTCGTCGCGCTCGAGGTACGCGAAGCCGATCGCCATCTCGAAGCGCTTAGCCTTTTCGACGAAGCGGTTCTGTACCCGCACCTCGACCGGCGGCGGTTGCGGCTTGTCCTCGGCGCGCGCACGCGTCCCCGCTCCAAGAACGAGGGCGAGGGCGAGGACCCGGGTGGCTACGGCACGTGGTTGTGCACGCATTCGTTCACCATCTTCCAGTTGGCGAGGAACAACCCCGCGTCGTTTGTAAACGAGTGATCGCAAAAACGACTGCAGATCTCGTAGCGCACCAGCACGTCGTCTTGCGAAAACTCCGCGCGCGGCACCGTGATCTTGACCGGCAGGTCGACGAAGAAGCCGGGCGGTGCCGCCGTCGTGACGGCCACGAAGAGACCGGTTGCCACCACCCCACCCGCGGCCAGGGTCACCGGCGGCGTAGACTGGCACAGCTTGAGCAGCCCACCCTGCTCGCGGCTCAGCTCGGCCGGGTCGAGCAGCGGCACCATGACGGCGTTGTCATGCAGCTGGGTCTGGAAGGGCAGCGTGGCTTCCACCAGCTGCGTGATCAGCCGAGCGAATCCAGGATCCTCGATCGCGGTCCAGCTCGTGGGCGCGTCGTAGGCGATGCCGGGAGTGGCGCCAGGCGCCACCATGCCCCAGTAAAAGGTCGAGAATCGATTGTCGTTGGCAAAATCTTGCGGCAGCTGGCTCAGCGCAGCCAAAAGCGGGCCCGGCACCTCCACATTGAGGTTGTTGGCGTAAAACAGGAGCGGGCGATTCTGGACCACCGCAACGTTCTGGTGCACGTATTGTTTGATCTGGTCGGCCACCTGGGCGGGGTCGAAGCTGCGAGTCGGATCCTGCTGGCAGCGGGGCGCCAGATCGATGAGGGCGAACTCGTGGTTGCGCGGATCGGCGGCCGCCAGCGCACCCCGTAGCGTGCGCAGGAGCGCGTCGTGGACGGCCGTACACCGGGTCGGCTCCGCGGTCTCGAGATCGAGGATGAGCTGGTAGAGCAGCGGCGTCGACTCGACCGGCGGCTTATAGTCGAGCTCCGCGCGCACGGTCTGCGGCCAGGTCAGAGCGGCCGCCTGGACGCGCAGGGAGGGGCCGCCGTCCTGCGGCGCGCCCCGGACGGCCACACAGTAGCGGCCCGCGTCATCGAGCGGTGCCGGTGCCGGCAA
>DATFWX010000030.1:0-22117 GCA_035258845.1 Polyangia bacterium
GGGCGGCACGGGCGGCCTGCTTGTCCTGGGCGGGCTCGCGCTCCTCGTCACACGCCGGCGTCTGCGCGGCCGGTGACGCCTACGCGCGCGCCTGCACCCGCACCTGCTACCATGGGCGCGCATGGTCACCGTTCATAGCGACCACGTGGGGAGCCTGCTGCGGCCGGCCCGGCTTCTGGCCGCGCGGCGCCAGCACGCCCAGGGGCAGATCGATGCGGCCGCGCTGCGGGCCTGCGAGGATGCCGCGGTCGATCACGTGGTCGAGCTCCAGCACGCGGCCGGATGCGAGGTGGTCACCGACGGCGAGTTCCGGCGGCTGTCCTTCCAGAGCCCGCTCGTGGAGGCAGCGAGCGGGTTCGGTCCCTGGGACATGGGCGCCTTTCTGTGGGGCCACTGGCACGGCGAGGGCGCGCTGGGTGAGGAGCGGCGCGCGCGGCCGCCCGATCTGGGCGTGCGGGCGCGCCTCGAGCGCCAGCGCTATCCGTTCGTGGAGGAATTCTCGTACCTGCGCGGCCGCTCGAGCCGGATCCTCAAGGTCACGCTGCCGAGCCCGAGCCTGTTGGCCAACTTCTGGTCGGCCGCCGAGTCGCGCGCGGCCTACCCGAGCCTGGACGGGTTTCTGGCCGAGGTGGCGGATCTCCTGTGCGACGAGGTGGCGCAGCTCGAGCGCCTGGGCTGCCGTTATCTGCAGCTCGATGCGCCCCATTACCCGCTGCTCCTGGACCCGGAGGCGCGCGCGTTCTACGAGCGCACCGGGGTCTCGGCCACGGGCTGGCTCGCGCGCGGCATCGAGCTCGACAACGCGGTCATGGCGGCCGCGCCTGGCGTCACGTTCGGGTTTCACCTGTGTCGGGGCAACCAGCACAGCCGCTGGCTGGTGGCGGGCAGCTACGAGCCCATCGCGGCCGCCGTCTTCGCAGGCGTGCGCGCACACCGGCTGCTGCTCGAGTACGACGACGAGCGCTCGGGCGACTTTGCGCCGCTGCGCCACGTTCCGGCCGACAAGATGGTGGTGCTGGGGCTCGTGACCACCAAATCACCGCGCCGCGAGACCGTGGCCGAGCTGGCGCGCCGCGTGGGCGAGGCCGCCCGCTACGTGGCGCGCGAGCAGCTGGCGTTGAGCCCGCAATGCGGCTTCGCCAGCTCGCTCGAGGGCAACGCGCTCAGCGAGGCCGACCAGGCCGCCAAGCTGGGTCTGGTTGCGCAGGCGGCGGCCGACATCTGGGGTTGACGGCTACTCGACCAGGACCCACGCGGGCGCGCCGTATTCGCTCCCGATCACGCGAGTCCGGATGGGCGCCTGGCCGGCCCGCTCGACCAGGGCGTCGCGGCCGTAGTGGGTGTGACCGCTCACCACGTCGCTGACCTTGTCAAAGCGCTCGACCGCCCGGCCCAACGTGAGGTGACCGAAGTAGGCGTTGGAGAAGCCCCACACGGCGTTTTCCGGCCGACGCAGGATCTGCTGCTCGAACAGCGGCACATGCGTCACCACGATCACGCGGCGCACGTCCGGGTCGGCCTGCGCTTTTTCCAGGCGCGCCACCACGCCGGCGGCGCAGCGCGCGGCCAGCTCGCGGTCGCTGAAGCTCCAATCGATCATCACGCCGTCGTTGTTGAGGTCGCGTTTCTTGCGCGCGATCGTCTCCGCGTCCAGGTGCGCAAACGCGGGATCGATGGCCGAATAGTCGTACCAGGCCATCGACGCCACCAGGGCCACGCCGTCCGCGAGCCGCCAGATCTGGTTCTCGAGCGGCGCGCAGTCGTGCTGGCCGGCCAGCCCGGGCAGCCGACGCAGCCACAGTTCCTCGCTCGAGAAACCCTCGCGCGCCCAGACGTCGTGGTTGCCGGCCACGAAGCCGCGCCGTGGGGCTGCATCTGCGAACAGGCGCACGCACTCGGCGAACGCGCCGGGCCCCTCGCCGATGTCGCCGGCCAGGACCAGCGCCTCGGGCGCCGCCGACTCGATGGTGTCGGCCAGCTCGCCCAGCACGCGCGGCGACGTGATGCCCAGATGCAGGTCGGAAGTGATCGCGATCGCCATTGCCGTCGCACCTTTCAGGGCAGGGCGGCGCCGAACTGCTTTCGATAGTCCGCCTCCAGCGTCGACAGGGCGGCCCGCTGGCCGCTGCGCCGATACACCTGGGCCAAAAGGGTCCAGGCGCCCTTGTCCGTTGGATCGAGCTCGAGCGCGCGGCGCAGATGCAGGGCCGCCGGCTTGGGCCTGCCGGTGCGAGCCGCGCACAGGCCGGCCATCAGGTGCGCGATCGTGGCGTCCTCCTGCAGCTTGAGCGCGCTCGTGCAGGCGGCCTCGGCGGCCGCCGAGCGGCCCTGGTGCACGTACAGCTCGCACTGCAGGAGCGGGACCGCCGGCAGCTTGCCGAACTCCTGCTGGAGCTGCTTGATGAGCTGCGTCGCGGTGGCGGTCTTGCCCTCGGAGATGGCGAGGCGGGCCGCTTCGATCGTGCGGATGTAGTCGCGCTCGTGCTCGCGCGACAGGCCCAGCGCCGCCGCCTGCGGCGGGATGGCAAAGCGCCGCCGCGTGTTCAGGGCCCAGGCCGCCACCTGATCGGCGGTTGCGCCACCGGCATGGTGGGCCGCCTCCTCCGCCAGCGTCGGCGAGGCCGTGCGCTGGTACAGGCTGGCCAGAAGGCGCCACTGCTCGACCAGGGCGTCGCCGGCATGCTCGAGCCGCTCGCGTCCCTGCGCGATCGCAGCCAGCGCGCGCTCGACGCGACCCGCGCCCAGGTAGGCGTCGGCAAGCAGAAGGGGCGACCACGGATCGGCGGGCGCAACCTCGACCGCGTGCGTGCACGCGGGCTCGACTTGCGCCAGGCGGTCGGGGCCACGCGAGCGCCGGTGAGCCAGGCTGCACGCCAGCTCGGCGACGCGCGGATGGTTGGCCTGTCGCGACAGCAGGGGCGAAAGAGCAGCCCATGCCTTCTCGTCATCGTGCGCGTTGAAGTGGTCCACCGCCTGGTTGAACGCCTTGGCGTCCTCGGGCGGCAGGGGCGGCTCCGAGGCCGCCGATCCGCTTTCGGCGCGCCCGGATCGAGCCCCCGTGCCCGCCCGCGCGCCGCCGCCAGCGGCTTCGCCGCGCAGCAACCGAAGCAAAGTTTTCCGATCGCCTTCGTCCCACTCCGCAAACCGGGTGCCCTCGATGAGCGCCCGCAGATCGCTGAGCCAGCGGCCTTGGCTGCGCTCACGCAGCGAAAGCTCCACGACGCGCGCGTTGGCGTCGTCGAACTGGAACTGCTCGGCCGAGTAGGATGGGTTCATGATGAGCGACGGATGGGTGGCGTGGATCGCGCCCAGCGTGTGGGCCCATTCGTGCAGGAACACCACCACCTCTTTGTGCGCCTTGCGCTCGCCGACCAGATACTCGCGCTGCGCGTCGTCGAGCAGATCGAGCTGGCTGCGCACGAGCTGGTACTCGGCCAGGTCGTGCAGGCTCCGAATCACGAAGTGCCGCCCCAACACATGCGCCGCGCCCAGGTTGTGGATCGACTCGGGCATGACCGGTACCGCCGACGCCAGGCCGACCACCCAGTCCACATCCGCGCCCGCATCCAGCGCCTGCAGGTCGTCGACCAGCTTGTCGAGCGGCACGTTGGCCGAATCGCGGTCCCAGCCCTTGAGCTCGGCGACCTCGAACCGGACGCCCGGCCAGCGCTGCGTGAGCTGACCGACTCGATCGCACAGCCTGCGCACGCGCGACTGCCAGCCCATAGTCTGGGCGCGGAAGTCGCGGGCCGCGTACACGCGCAGACGCACCACGCGCGGCTCGCCGCCCGACTGCGTAGCCTCGGCCTCGACCCGGGGCGGCCGCAACTGAATCTGCGCGGGTAGAAGCTTGCGCGCAGCCGTGGTCTGCCGATCGCGCCGCGACTGGGGCAGGATTTGAGCGCCTACCCGCGGTGCCGCCAGCGCCACTGCCAAGGCTCCCATCGCCAGCGCCGCTCGCGCCCGCACGCGCCCAGGATAGGTCAGCCAAAGGTCAAGGCACAACCCGGAATTTGGGCGAGATGCCGAGCAGGAGGCCGTACTGATCGCTGCCCATCAAGAACCCGACCAGCCCCACCAGCGAGATCTCGATCCATTCACGCGGCTGCCAGTCGATGCCCGCGGTGACCAGGAGCTGGTTGGGGTCGTCCGAGACGAACGCGACCCCGGCCAGCTCGCCCAGGATCGCGAGCACGCCGCTCGGCGGCAGGTCGAACTTGAGGTCGAAGCCGCCCTCGATCCCGGCGGGCCGACTGCCGGTCGGCGCGACCGGCGGATCGTAGAGCCCGCCCAGGTTGAGCACGACCTGCACGCCGGGCATGGTGCGCCCGAGCAGGAGCAGCCCCTCGACCCCGATGCCGTCCGCACCGGGCGCGAGCGGCAGCTTGGGGCCCACCTGCACGCCGCCCGCCCAGGCGCTGCGTGCGGCTTCGTTGCGCAGGTCGAACAGGCCCAGCTTGACCGACACCCACAGGTTGTCGGCCACCACGTGGTCGAGCGCGAAGGGCGCGTCCTGCGGCCCCTCGATCGCGAGCGCGCCGTCGATGTCGAGCTCCAGGTTGGGCAGGATGCCCAGATCGGCCTCGAAGTCGGGGACCACCAGACGGTAAGGGCCCTGGCTGCGGATGAAGCCGAGCTGCAGGTCCAGCTCCACCACGCCCGGGTTTTCGAGCTCGAGATCGGTCGGCTCGAAGTAGCGTCGGACCGGGATGGCAGCGCGGGCCGGCACCGCCAGAAGCGCGAGCGCCGGCGCCAGCGCGAGCGCGAGAACGACTCCCCTCACTGCATGCAGGCTAACATGGCAGTCGAAAGCCAAAAGTCGAAAGTCGAAAGTCGAAAGTTGCGGACCGATGCGGTACCTTCGACTTTGAGCTTTCGACTCTCGACTTCCCATGGCGGCGACGCGGCGCCTGTACTATGACGATTCGCTTCTGCTGGCCTTCCGGGCCCGTGTGATTGCGCACGGTAGCCTCGCGGGCCAGCCCTCGGTGGTGCTCGATCAGACGGGGTTTTATCCGGAATCGGGCGGGCAGATGGCCGATCGGGGCGCGCTCGGGGGACGGCCGGTTCGTGACGTCCAGGTCGACGACCAGGGCGTCGTGCACCACCTGGTCGAGGGCGCTCTGCCCGCGGTCGGCGGCGAGGTGGCGTGCGAGATCGAGCGCACGCGGCGACGCCTGCACATGGCCCTGCACACCGGGCAGCACATGCTCTCGCGCGCCCTGCTCGACGAGGCGCACGCGGAAACCGTGTCGTCGCGCCTGGGCGAGACCGTGTGCACGATCGATCTGGGGCGCGATCCGATAGACGAGCGCGAAATTGCGCGCGCGGAGTCGCTGGCCAGCGCGGTGATTGATGACGACGTTCCCATCCGCGCGTTCTTCCCCGATCCGGCCCAGCTCGCGCAGCTGCCCCTGCGGCGTGAGCCCAAGGTGGCGGGCGAGGTTCGGGTGGTCCAGATTGGCGACTTCGATGTGTCGCCCTGCGGGGGGACGCACTGCGAGCGCAGCGCGCAGGTGGGGCTCGTGAAGGTGACCGGGGTCGAGCGCTACAAGGGCATGACGCGCATCAGCTTCCAGGCCGGCCGCCGTGCGCGCGAGGAGCTGGGGCGGCACAGCGAGCTTCTGCGGGTGCTCTCGCGCGAGCTGACCTGCGGCCCAGAAGCGGTGCCGCAGGCCATCGAGAAGCTGCGGCGTGAGCTTTCGGGAGCCCGCGAGTCGTTCGGACGCGTGCAGGGCCACCTGATCGAGCAGGCCGCCCGGGAGCTGTTGGCCGATGCACGCAGCCTGGGCGCGCCGCGAGTGGTGGCCGTGTTCGACCAGGTCGACGTGGGTTTCCTGCGCGCGCTGGCGCGCCGGATCACCGCACAACCGGGCATGGTGGCCCTTCTGGCCGCGCAGACGAGCGAAGGTCAGCATGTTGTAATCGCGCGCGCGCAGGGCAGCGCGGTTGATTGCGGCGCGCTGGTGAAGCAGCTTGCAGCCGCGCATGGTGGGCGCGGCGGCGGCCGCCCCGAGATCGCCGAGGGGCGCCTGCCGCCGGGTGTCGATTTCGCGGCGGCTGTGGAGGCGCTTGGTCTATCCAGCTAGGGTGCGCAGGTGCAGCGGGACAGAACGTGCGTACGGGCGCGTGCGCAGCGCGCGTGCGCGTCCTGGCAGCTCATGCGTGCGTCGGCGTCCTCGGGGTTGCGCTGGGCGATGGCGCAGATCCGGCGCGCCAGCTCGCAGATGCGGCTCGACAGCTCGCACGCGCGCGCACACTCGGGGGCGGCCGGTGCGGCGGCGGTCCCATACAGCTCCTGCTCCAGCACCCGGATCGCGCGCGCGTCCCGATCGACCTCGGTCATGGGCGGCGCGGACGGCTGGTGGGCGGCGCAGCCGGCGGCAAGCAGCAGGGCGAGCAGCGTGTGCCTGCGCGGGCCTCTCATGGTGCTGACCCCTCCAGGGTTTCACGCAAAAGCGCCTCGTCGATCAGGAGCGCCTCGTGATAGTCGTCGGCGGCCGCCCGATCCTGGCCCAGCGCCTCGCGCGCCTGCCCGCGCGCCGTCAAGAGATTGGCCGCGAACAGGTCGCGCTCGCGGCCCAGCGCGAGCCCGCGCTCGGCCAGCGCCTGCGCCTGCTCGGCACGCCCGGCCAGAAGCTCGAGATGAGCCAACCGCGCCAGTGCATCTTGCAGCACCAGCCGCCGGTCGCTGGGTGCCACGGCGTCGGGGGCCGGGCTGGCGACCAGGCTCGATAGATCCGCGCGCGCGGCCTCGCGATCGCCGCGTGCCAGCGCCTGGTCGGCGTGCTCGTGCGCGGCCGCGGCCCCGGCGATCCAGCGCGCAGCCTCGGGCGCACCGCCCGAGTGGCTGCACCCGGCCAGCGCCCAGAGGGCGCCGAGCAGCCCGAGCATGAACCGGTTTGTCACTGCCCGCCTCCGTAGCGGCTGGCCAGCGCGCCGTAGAGCGCCCGCCGGTAAGAACGCATCTCGGCGTCGAGCGGTGCCGGCTGGCCGTGCGCAGCCTGCAGCTGGGCCTCGATCAGGGCCGTGCTCGGTCGCGGCAGGGTGGCCGACCGAAGCGCCGCGGGCGCGTGCCGGCGCAGCGGCGCCGTAAGCCCCAGCGCCAGCACCGCGGCCGCCGCCAGCGCTCCCAGCGGCGCCAGAATCATCCACGCCCGCCGCCGCCGGGCTTGCCGTCGCGCCGCCACCACACGGTCCAGCACGACCTGCGCACGCGCCCGGTCGAGCCCGCGCAAGCGCACAAGTGCGGCCGCGGCCAGCGCGTCCTCGGGCGCCGGCGGGCCGCCACCAGCTCGGCCCTCCTCGAGCGCGCGCGCAAGCGCGGCCGCCTCGGCCAGCTCCTGGGGCGTCGGCTCCTTCTCATCATCGCCCACGTCGTCCTCCTTCCTGCTCCGGGGGTGCGCCCAGCGCGCGCAGCCATTGGGTGCGAAACGCGCGCAGCGCGCGCAGCAGCACCACGTCGAATGTGCCCAGCGTGACCCCGAGAGTCTGCGCGCACTCGAGGCGCGGGCGGTCCTCCAAGAACCGCAGCTCGATGGCGCGCCGGTAGCGCGGATTGAGCTGCGCCAGCACCTGGCTGACCGCGGCTCGTAGGCGCGCCTGCTCGGCCTGGCTTTCCAGCGCCGCGGCAGCGTCGGTCGCGTCGCCCCAGAGCGGCGCCAGCAGCTCCTCGAAGCTGGCCAGCGCGCGTCCGCTGCGTCCGCGCCGCCGATGCTGATCGACGGCCTTGTTGACCGCGATGCGCGCGAGCCAGAACCAGATGCTGCCGCCGCGATCCTCGAATTCGTCCAGATGCTCGAGCGCCGCGCAGAAGGTCTCGGACAGCGCGTCCTCGGCCGCCTGCGCGTGGCCCAGGCGCGGCATCAGGATGCGCACGTACAGCGGCTCGGCGAAAGCGGCGTAGAGCTCGCCCAGGGCGGCGCGGTCACCGGCCCGGGCACGGCGCAGCAGCGCGCGCTCGCGGTCGAGCCACTCCTTGTCGGCGAACCCGGTCGCCACGATTGGCCACCCCGAGGCGGCGCGTCTGACCACAGAATAGAAACGCGCTCACCTGGAACCTGCTTACAGTGTAAACGCTTCCCGCTGGCCGCGTCATGTTTGGGAAACGGAGGTGACGATGAGACGAGGCGAGGGCCCCCACGCAGACGACAATCCTGATCTTCGAGCGGACTCCGCCGCGCGCGGGGCGAGTCGAGTCTGGACGGGCGATCTGGGCGGCGCAGCGAGAGCGGAGCCGCATGGTGGAAATCAAATAAGAGCTGCGATTGTGCTTGCGTTCGCGAGCGCGCTGGGCGGGGCGGCCGGCTGCGCGTCGACTCAGCCGGCGCTGCAGGCGACCCTTAAGCCACTCGACCTGGGGTCCCCGCCGGCACCGCCGCTGCGCGAAAACCTGTTTCGGCGCGACCACGCGGGCAGCATCTCGGAAGAGGATCTGCGCCGGGTGCTGGCGGCGCCCGTGTTTCTGGAGGACAAGGCGCGGCTGGGGGTGGTGCCGGTGGCGACCGGCTACGAGCCCGAGACCGACCTGCCACTTCAAGGCGTTCCCGCAGTCCTCGGCCGCGCGCTCGAGGACTCGGGCCTGTTCGAGGTCACGACCGAGGTGTCGACCGACTTTCCGGCCGATCGCGGGGTGTCGGGGCTGCGCGAGCTGGCGGCGCGCTATCGCTCGCCCTATCTGCTCCTGTATCGGGAGCGCTTCGTCGATCGCGCCTACACGAACGGCTGGGCGTGGCTCTACCCGACCGTGGTCGGGATCTTCTTCGTGCCGGCGCAGACCCTGGAGACCGCGGGCGTGGTCGAAGCCACCCTGTTCGACGTGCGCACGGGCACGCTCCTGTTCACGGTCTACGAGCGCGTGCACAAGCTCGCCGACGCCAACCTGTGGCACAACGACAACAAGGTGCGCGGGATGAAGAGCGCGCTGCTCGAGCAGGCGGCGCGCAAGCTGGCCGACCAGGTGGTCGACAAGGCCAGGCGGCTGGCGGCGGCGCGGCCGCGTGCGAGCCCGCCCGCCCAGGCAAACGCACCGCTGCCGCCGGTGTCTTGATGGTTACGGCGTCAGAACTACCTTGCCGATGGAGCCGCGGGTAGCGACCGCAGCCAACGCTTGCGGGGCCTCGCGCAGCGGTCGGATCTTGGAGATGAGCGGTTTGATGGCGCCTTCGACGTAGAGCCGATACAGCTCGTGCTGGGTTTTCGTCATGGCGTCGGGGTCGTGCAGCCTGTAGAGGCCCCAGTGCAGACCCACGACCGCATAGTTCTTGATCAGGATGTGGTTGGCGCGCGCCTCCGGGAAGCGGCCCGACGTGAAGCCGATGACCACGATGCGGCCCTCGAATGCCACGCACTTGGTCGAGCGCTCGAACACGTCGCCGCCCACCGGATCGAACACGATGTCGGCGCCGCGGCCCGAGGTGGCCTGCTTGACCGCGGGCACGAAATCGTCGGCCCGGTAGTCGATTGCGAGGTCGGCGCCCAGGGCCCGGCAGGCTGCGACTTTCTCGGGGCCGCCGGCAGTGGCAATCACGCGGGCGCCGGCTGCGCGCGCCAGCTGAATGGCCGCGCTGCCGACGCCGCCTGCGCCGGCATGGACCAGGACCCAGTCGCCGGCCTTGATACCGGCGCGCCGGTGCAAGGCGAAATGCCCGGTCTGGTAGGTGACGGTGAGCGCCGCCGCGTCGACGATGGGCATGCCGTCGGGCACGACGTACGTGCTGAGCGGCGACGCGATCGCGTGGGTCGCGTAGCCGCCCGAGCCGTCGAGCGTGGAGGCGACGCGCGCTCCCACCGGCAGCGCGGGTGTGCGGCTCTCGATCACCACGCCGGCGACCTCGAAGCCGGGGACGAACGGAGGCTGGGGCTTGATCTGGTAGCTGCCGGCGATGAAGAGAGCATCTGGAAAGTTGACCGCGGACGCCTGGATCTCGATGCGGGCCTGGCCCTCGGCAAGCGGTGGATCGGGGACCTCCTCCCAGCGCAGCGACTCGGGCGGCCCGAGCGCGTGCCCTCGCCATGCAAACATGGGCGCACTCTACTACGGAATGGCGACGCCGTAGATGCGCACGGCCGGGCTGGCGTAGCGCAGCTGAAACCACTCGGGATGGGCGTCCGCCCACGCGCGCTCGGCTGGAAAGCCATCCGCATCGGGCCGCACGTTGCGCGCAACGATCGGGTCCATCTTTGCCACGAACAGCGTGTCGGTGCGAAGCGCGCGCAGGTTGGCCAGCCAGGCCGCGGGGTCTTCGGGCTGCCGGTAGGGCGCCGGCTCGGCCGTTCGCGGCGGGCTGGCTGCGGCCGCCCCGTGGCCGGCTCCGCACGTCCCCGGGAGGTCGTGCACGCGGGCCGATCGGGCGCTGGTGACGCTGACGTATTGGACGTGGTTTCTCAGCCCCGGCCCATACAGCGGAACCGGGAGATTGTCGCCCGCGTACGCGAGCCGGGCGCCGCTCCCGTGCGCGTCCAGCCAGCGCCAGGCCGGGTCATGGCCGTCCCCGATCGCGAACGCGGGTGGCGAGGTCCGAGCCAGCATTCCGACCAGCACCGCCCCCGCAGCCGCGGCCACGAGCCGGCGCGCCCGCGCGGGGACGAGCGCGAAGGCGAGCCCTGCGCCCGCAACCGCGAGCCGACCGCCGGTCGGGAACTCGATCAGCGAGCCCAGCGTGGCTGCGCCCAGGATCAGAAAGCCGAGCCAGACCGGCCCCCCCGGCTCGCCCGGCTGGCCCGGGCCCGTCTGCGCGGCCGTCGCCGCACCGATGGCAAGCGCCGCCACGCCGAATGCGGGGAACAGGAAGCGCGAGTGCTGATAGGGCACCCAGAACCACACAATCGCCACCAGCGCAGCCGCCAGGGCCGCCTCCACGAACCGGCGCCCGAGCGTGAACGCGATCAACGCCGCCACCACAAAGCCGACGCCGGCCTCGCCCAGCATCCGCCCGAGCGCGCCCAGCTCCCCGACCGGCACGTGGTAGTCCCAGGCCCGCATGAGCGCGCTGTCATAGAGCCCGCAAAAGGGGCCGATCGCGAGCGGGTAGAGCGGGTTGCCGGTCACGATCCAATTGCGCACGTACCAGAACCCACCACTTGCAAGCGCGAGCGCCGCGGCGCCGAGCACGGTCGCCGGTCGCACCTGCCGCCAGCGCGCGCGATGGTGCAGCGCGACCGCAACCGCCAGTGCGGCCAGCGCAGCCGAAAGCGGCAGCGCGACAAACTTGGTGCCCACGCAAAGACCCAGCGCGAGCGCGCCGGCGCGGGCGTCCGCGACCGAGGGCGCCTGCCCCAGCCGCACCAGAAAGTGCAGGCTGCTCAGGAACAGGGCCGCCACCGCCAGATCCACCATGGCCGAGGGGATCTGCGTGTACACCTCGGGCACCATGAGGAGCGCCAGCGCCGCCGCCAGGCCGCCCGACCGGCTGCCACCCGAGGCACGCACGGTGGCGTACAGGGCCAGCGCCGCCAAGGCGGCGAACGGCAGCTGGCCCACCCGCGCCAGCGCATCCGAGCGCAGCGGCGCCAGCACGAGCTCGTACAGAAGCTCGGCGTTGGACGGTCCATAGGCGGGCGCGAGGTCGCCGAACGGAGTCGGCACGATCTCGATGCGATGGGCCTGGAGCCAGGCGACCGGAAAGTGCAGGTGAAACGACAGCACGTCGTAGTGAAACTCGGTGGCGTGAAGGCCCGCCCACAGCCGCTCGCCCAGAAGCGCCACCAGCGCCGCTCCGAGCCCGATCTCGAGCCGGGTCCAGGGCGCGCCGGGAGGGGTCGCGAGGTGGCGCCGCAACCCGCGCAGGAGCGCAAGCAGGCTGGCAGCGAGAATCGCGATCGACACCGGCCGATACAGGACACCCGCAAACCCGGCCACCGCCTGCGCGCACACGGCCAGCGCGAGCGCTTGCAGGGCGGCCCTGAGGCATCCGGTCGCGCGGGTCTCGCTCACCCGACCGAGCCCTCGCGGCTCGCGAGCGCCGCGCACACGCCGACTACGATGGCAATCAGCCCGAGCACGCGCTGCGCCACCAGAAGATCGGGCAGCGCGACCAGCAGCCACCCTGCGCCCACGATCGCCCATGCAGCCGGTCGCTTATGCCATCCGGAAAGCCCGAGCGGCACCAGCGGCAGCGCCCACACACAGCCCATGGCCCAACCGGTTGGCGAGGCCACCACGCAAAGCGGGAGCGCACCAGCGAGCAGCAGCACCTCGCGCTGCGCGTGCCCGCGCGCACGCCGACCGGCCCAGCCCAGGCCGGCCGCCAGGACTGCGTAGGGCAGCACGAACGCCCACAAGCGCGGTTCTTGGGGCGCCAGCAGGCGCGGCAGGCTGGCTCGCGCATCCAGATCGAGCGCCGACTCCGGGTAGGTCCGGCCATCCATGCGCGGATCGGCTGCCGCGATGAGGCTTGCATCCAGCAGCATGGCTTCGGTTCCGCCCTCGCCGTAGCGCACGACGCGCGGCGCCACCTCGCGCACATACTCGCGCGTGCGCGCAGGGCCCGCGAAAAGGAGCGTCACCAGCAGCCACCCCGCACCCGCCGCGGCCGCCAGCGCGCACAGGCGAAAGCGCCGCGCGACCAGAAGCAGCGGCAGGAGGCCGATCGCGGCCGGCTTGCACAGGACCGCGGTCGCCATCGCCACGCCTCCGCGCAGCGGCCGCTCGCGCCACGCGATGGTCGCCAGCAGCAGCACCAGCACGAACAAATCGATCTGCCCGCGCTCGAGGTGCAGATAGAGCGGCGCGAACAGCGCCCCCGCACAAAGCGCGCTGATCGCGGACGCGCCCCCGGCCAGCCGTCCCGCCTGCACCGCCGCCCCGATCCAGGCCGTCACGGCAAGCGCGGTGAAGACTGCCTTGGCCAACCCGTACGGCAGCGCGGCCAGGGGCCGGAAAAAATCGGCCAAAAGCGGCGGGTATAGAAAGCGACTGTGCCGGAACAGCGCCACGCCGTCCCAGAGGCCGACCGCCACCTGGTTGACATAGGGATCGAGCCCGCGGCGGGCGGCGCGCCCGGCCACCCAGTAAGCCGCGAAATCCTGCTGCAGGCTGGACACCACAAACCAGCTCGCTGCGGCCGCGACCACGAGCACCGCGAGCACCGCAAAGGCCGCCGCGAGGCGTACCCGCACCCGCACGCGCCCATCCTAGCGCAGCGCGAGCGTGCTAGCCTGCTTCCCGCGATGCGGTATCTCGAGGACCTCACGGTTGGGATGACTTTTGAGCACGGAAGCCGAACCCTTACGCGCGACGAGATCATCGAGTTCGCGCGCACGTTCGATCCGCAGCCCTTTCACCTCGACGAGGCGGCGGCTGCGCGCTCCATCTTCGGCCGCCTGGTGGCCAGCGGCTGGCACACGGCGGCGCTGTGCCAGCGGCTCCTGGTCGAGGCCTGGGTGGGCAGCGTGGCCACGCTCGGCTCACCCGGGGTCGACGAGCTGCGCTGGCTGCGACCGGTGCACCCGGGCGATGCGCTGACCCTGCACGGTGAGCTGCTCGCCGTCACGCCCTCGCGCTCGAAGCCCGATCGCGGCAGCGTGCGCGCACGCTATCAGCTGCGCAATCAAGCCGGCGCAGTCGTGCTCAGCATGATCGGCATCGGCCTGGTCGCGCGCCGTCCGGGCCCGGTCGCAGGCCCAGCCGCAGGCCCGGCCCCGGCCCCGGGCCTACCGGGCCAGTGAGGGATAGACCGGGCAGCCGCGTGGGAACGGTCGCCGATACTCGGGCGGCGCGCCCTCGGGTGCGGGGTCGCGGCAGCTCTCACTCTCGTCGCACGCGACCAGCCGGTCGATGACCAGGTTGCGGGTCGCGGTCACGTTGCGATTGAAGTGCGGGCAGTGCACCGCAACTTTGAGCAGCTCGCTCCGACGCACATCCGGGAGCCTACCACCTCAGGCGGCGCGTGTCGCCTGCGAGTCGGCGGGCGGCGGCACCACCTGCGCGCGGCCGCGCCGCCACGCCCACAGCAGCCACAGCGTCGGCACCAGGGCCAAGAGATAAGTCAGCGCATGGCCGATCTGACCATCGGGGCCCAGGATCTCGGTGGCATCGTGAATCGCCTGCGCGTTCGGCAGCACGCCGGCCTCGCTCAGCTCGTGGATGCTGTAGAGCACCAGCTGCACCAGGAAGATGCCCAAAAACACCGCCGACACCTTGAGCAGGATCCCGATGTTGACCCGCCCACCCAGCCGCTTCCAGGTCACCGCCACCGCGGCCGCGCCGACCAGGCCCAGCGCCAGCCCGCCAAACACGGCGCGATTCCGGGCCTGAAAGAGCGCGGTCGCGAGCAGAAGCGTGGTCTCCATGCCCTCGCGGGTGATCATGAGGACCGTGAAGACGAACACGCCGGTAAATCCGCCCAGGCTGGACCGCCCCGCCATGCGGTCGATCCCGCGCTCGATCTTGCTCTTGATGGTCTTGGCGGCGCGCAGCATGTAGACCAGGAACGAGCCCACCAGCAGCGCGGCCACACCGGCCAGAATGCCTTCCCAGAGCGACTGATTGGCCGCCCGCTGGAGCAGATACCCCGCGGCCACACAGACCGCGAGCGAGGCCAGGATGCCGGCCCCGACCGCGCGCGCCAGCCGGGTGCGTCCGGTTTTCTTGAGGTACGCCAGCGTCAGGGCGACGATCAGGAAGGACTCGATGCCCTCGCGTAACGCGATTGTGAAACCCTGCCACATCCGATCTGAAGTATATTGAAATTAGTTTTCAATTTCAAGTCAAGCCTGGCTCAGGGCCGCCAAGCCAGCGAAAGCACGAACGCTTCCCACTGGCGCTGGAAGCTCTCGAGGTCGCGCTGACCGGACACCGCCAGCAGGGTTGCCACGCCGCCCGGATCAACCCGGTGGGAGGCCCGAAAGCGCCGATAAAACGGCACCAGCAACCCCCGCTGCTGCAGGTAGTACAAGACGTACCGGGCGGCCCCGTAGTTGGTGCCGGCCGGGTCGCGATAGAAGCCGGACTCGCTGGCTAGAAGCAGGCTGCGCAAGGGCGGCAGGGTGCGCGCGCGAATGGCGCGCTGCAGGTCGGGCAGCCGCCAGTTCGGAAACCCGTGAATATGGCCGCTCACCTCGCCCGACTGCTCGTAGAGCGAGCCCAGGCCCTCGTTGAGCCAGGCCGGCCGCTCGGGAAAGTTGGCGTCCATGAGTGGATGAACAATCTCGTGCACCAGCGTGCCGCCGCCGGTCTCGATGTTCATGATGAGCGCCTTCTGCGTCTCCGAGTAGTAGCCATAAGGCGTGCTCGGCGTCTCGCCGAACAGCGTACGGCTGTGGCTTTCGTAGCTTCCGGCATTGCGGAACAGCCAGATGTCGAGGATTTCGGCGGGCTCGCGCGTGAAAAAGTCCTGCTTGAGGTGATCGACCGCCCAGCGCACCGTGTGCTGGGCGCGCGCACGCACGCTTGCGGGCGGCTCGTCGCCAATCACCACGAAGGGCGGCTCGATGACAATCGTGAAGCCGGGCGGCACCCGCTTCTTGAGCTGCATGATGTGCTGGGCGTAGTCGGCGCTCGAGAAGCCGGCCGGGTGGGGGGGCGGCTTGATGCCGTCGGCGCCGGCGGCCAGCCGCAGCCGCACCAGCGTCCATTCGGCGGGCTGATACTTGAGCGGCCACAGCCGCAGGAAGCGGTCCCGCTTCATGTGACGGTAGGCGCCGCCGGCCTGGGCGGGCTCGTGGTAGATGACCTCGTCCGAATGGGCGTCATAGCCCAGGATCAGCCGAAAATGCTCGGGCGCGCCCTCCGATTCGTCGTAGTGCATGCAGACGATCGACGGCACCCCGCGCTCGAGATCGGCATGCAGCGCGCGAAAGCTCGCCTCCAGCGCGGCCGGCGCGCGGTCGGCCGGCACCTGAAACCAGACCGGGCCCACCTGAAAGCCCAAGAGCTCGAGCGCGACCTTGAGCTCGCGGGTCCAGGCGCCGCGGCCGGCCAGCGGATCGACGCCGCTGCAGTCGAACACGGCGTTCTGGTCCATGCGCAGGCCCAGCTTATGCAGCCACATCTCGGCCGCCGCCTCGCCGCAGAAATCGGGCTTTTGCTGAACATGCGGCACCCCGGGGATGAGGACGTCCGCGTAGCGCGCCGCGAGCAGAAGGGGAAAGGCGAGCGCAACCCCGACCGGCACGTAGAGTTCAGACGCCCAGCCGGGCCAAAAGTTCTGGGCGCCTACCCGGGATGCCCGCCCGTCATCCGCAAAAGCCGCAGAAACTCTCGACGTGTGCGCGGTCCCAGGGCAGGCCCGCGTCCGAGCGGCCGCTCGCGTGCGGCCAGCTTGAGCTGGCTCAACTGATCGTTGTGGATGGCGCACCGCACGGCCGCCGGGTCGACCCCGTACGCGGCCGCCGCGTTGAGGCCGAAAATTTTTGCGCGCGCGGTCGGCGTCAGCGCCGGATAGCCATACTGAGCCTGCATGGCGGCCGGGATCTCGAAGGTGCGGAACGCCATGATCTGGTCCTGCGGCGAGCCGTACCAGATCGAGTCGGTGCCCCAGACGATGCGGTCCTCGCCCAGCACCTTGAGCAGCTTGCCCAGCACGTGCGCGGCCTGGTCGGGCCGCGTCATCACGTAGCGCCAGGTCGAGCCCAGCTCGCCATACACGTTGCCGCCCGGGCCGATGCCGTGATCGAGGCAGGTCTTCACCAGCCGATCGACGCCCTGCGGGTTCTGCGGATTGTAGGGCCCCTCGGTGACCGTGGTCTCGAAGCCGGAGTGGTAGACCAGGAACTTGACGTCCGGATACATGGCGGCCACGACGCCGATGTCCGCGGGCGAGGCGAAGTTGGGGTCGAAACCGGCCAGCGGCAGCCCCTTATGCGCGCAGATGAGCTTGATCCCGAGCTGGCGTGCGCGCTCGATGAAGGGGATCCCGATGGCGGGGTCGTCCAGGCGCCAGCCACCAAAAGGCGTGTAGATCTTCCAGGCCGCGATTTTCAAGCTCTCGGCCAGGTTCTGCATGCCGTCGAGCTGGGCCTGGCCGCGGTCGGGCAGGACCAGCCCGTGCACGAGCAGGCGCTGCGATTGGGCCAGCATGTTGACCAGCTCGCGGGTCGCCACCTGCTCGTCGGCCGTGAGCGGGTTGCCATTGGGATCGGCCGGCACCGCGGACAAAACCGCAACCGCGGTGTCCGAATTCACGAACTCCTCGCGGATGTAGTGGCGGGCGTCGAAGCAGACGAGCTTATCCATTTCGCCGCAGCTCGCCTGCGGCAGCGACTGGAAAAAGCTGGCGTACTGGGGCGAGATCTGCCGCCAGGCGCCGTTGGGATTGATGTGGTGGGTCTGCACGTCGAAGATGAACTCACTGCCCGACAGGCGGTCGCAGGCAGCGGCCGAATCGCTGGTCATGCTGGCGTCGACGTTGTAGTGGCCGCCGTTGTCGCTGCCGCAGCCGTAGACCTGATTGATCACCAGCAGCGCGGCCGCAGCTCCGCACGAGCTTTCGAGAAACTGCCGGCGCGAGACCCCGAGCCGCCGGGCCTGCTCGGTCGACAGGCGGCGCAGAAGCGCAGCCGCGCGCCGGTCACGCCCGCTCGGCGGCGGCGGGTCATACTCGCCGTTCGAGCCGGTCCAGAACGGAATGGGCGAGCTGGGCTCGTCGTCGCGCCACGATTTTTTCATAGGGCACCTCTCAAGTGCAAAGTGCAATCCGCGCGCCCACCGCAATTGTATGGATCGGCGGGCCCGGTGTGTGGATTTTCTCTGCACCGTCGGGTTTTTCGGCATATGCTGAGACGATTGGAGGAGCAGCCGATACGCGAACCGGCCTGAGGCGGGCCTGCCACCTCTACGTGATCCTCGCGCGCGAGGCGCCCGTGGGCGTCGTGTTCCGGCGCGGGCCCAGTAAATGGGTGCGCCTGTACCGCTGGGACACGCGCACCGATCGGCTCGAGCCCGGCCAGTGGTTCCACGGCCGCCTGTACGAGCGCCGATGCGATCTCTCGCCCGACGGGTCCCTTCTCATCTATTTTGCAGCCAAGCATGGCGGCGCGCGCCGCCGCGACCCGCGCTACACCTACGCCTGGACTGCCATCAGCAAGCCGCCCTGGCTGTCTGCGCTCGCGCTGTGGCCCAAGGGCGACTGCTGGCACGGCGGCGGGTTGTTTCTGAGCGCTCGCTCGCTGTGGCTCAACCACCGGCCCGAGGTTGCGCGCGCGCACCCGGATCACAAGCCCAAGGGGCTGCGCGTGGTCGCCAACCCCGAAGCCTACGGCGAGGACGAGCCGGTGTACTGGCGGAGGCTCGCGCGCGACGGGTGGGTCCTCAGCCAGCCCGGCCATTATGTCCACGTGCGCGGGAGCTGGAAGACCGAGCGGCCGCTCATCTGGTCGCGCCGCCGGGGCGTCTGGAATCTGCACATGGTGCAGCTCGCAATCGACTTTGCGCGCGCGGGCGGCCCGCGCGTGCTCGAGTATCGCCTCACGCATCCGAGCGGGCGTGCGCTGGCTCTCGATGCCGACGGGTGGGCGGACTGGGATGCTACCGGGCGCCTGGTCTATGTGCGCCGCGGCCGGCTCTATGCGGCCGAGCTCGATGCCCACGCAGGCCTGCGCGAGAGCGAGCTCGCCGATCTGAGCGCGGCCGTGCCCCAGCCTGCCCAAGCCCCCACCTCCGCCTCGCGCTGGACCTGGAAACATTGAGATCTGCGCGCAGGCGCGATACGATTGCGCGCGCGAGCACTTCTGAACCATCCACAAGGAGTGAGCCATGAAGCTACGTCGTTCCCGCGGAAGCAGATGGTTGATGGTTCTCGGCGCGTGCGCGCCCGCCTTTCTGTGCGGGCCCGCGCATGCGCAGGCCCAATCCGGCCGAGGTGCGCTCAAGGTCCACGTGATCTCGACGCGCAACACCTATCAGCCGATGGCATACGACCTGTTCAACGCTGCAACCGGTCAGCTGGTGGGGACTGGCAAGGGCGCGGACGAGTCGATGGGCGAGCAGGTGCAGGTCTGGGACCTCGATGCCGGCACCTACAAGATCGTCGAGCATGGCAATCCGTTCGCGGCCAAGAGCGACTTCGCGACCGCGTCCGTGGATCCCGGCCGCACCAACGAGTTTCTGATCGTGGTCGATCCCGACACCCTGCAGTTCCGGGGCTCGGGGCCGGTCGCCGGCGAGCTGCCCAAGGGCACCCGCCTGGTCGGCCTGCGCATCGCGGCCACGGTCGGCGGCAGCCTCATGCTCAACGAGAAGGAGCAGGTGGTGGGCTCCACCAGTGGCCTGACCTCGGTGTGGGCGCTGTTCGGCAATTTCAGCCTGGTGCTCGACAAGGGCAACCACTTCCTGTCGGTCGTCTCCGAGCAGCAGCTCGGCCTGACCTCGCAGCCGACCTCGTCGCTCCAGCGCAACAGCGATCGCTGGGAGACCTCGGCCCTGTACGCGTACAACCTGAACAACAAGTATGTCGGGCCCTATGCGCGCTCGTCGTTCCGCACCCAGCTCTTCCCGGGCTACCTCTATCTCAAGAACGAGCAGGGCTCGACGGTTGCCGTCACCACTCACTTCAAGAACGGCATGGTCACGACCACCGTGTATCCGATGTTCGCGAGCCCGGACAGCCTGCGCGTGCGGATCGCGGATCCGTTCACGCCGTTCATTCTGCAGGAGGAGCTGGGCGCCAACCTCAAGGCCATCGACCTCGACTTGTACCTGGTCAAGCTGTCGGTGTCGACGCGGTTGGGCTGGGCCTTCCGCAATGGCCTTCTGAGCTCGCTCAAGGTGGTGCAGGGCAACGACAAGGGTCCCACCGTGCAGCTTTACGAGCGCGATGATTACTTTACGACCGGGCCCATCATCGGGGCGGGCGCAACCGTGACCTTCGCGCGCTGGCTTTACGGTGCGTCGCAGTTCGGCATGATCTTTCCGGTCAAGGACACCGAAGTGGCTTCGTTCGGCGACCGGCTGCTCATCGATTTCGGCGGCACCGCCGGGCTCAGGCTGCCCGCGTTCACGTCGTTCCTGTTCGGGTCGTTCGACTACACGTTCCGCGTGACTCGCGACGCCTACATCACCAACGACACGCAGTTCGATCAGACTCTGATGGCGCGCCTCAACCTTTCCATTTTGTAGGGATGCCGGACGACGCTGCGCTGGCCGGGCTGCTCGAGGCTGCCTTCGATTTTTTGTGCCAGCGCAAAGTGTCCGAGCTGATCGACGGCGAACGCCTGCTTTTGGCCCTCGATGCCAGCGTGACCGAGCCGCGCGTCATGCGGATGATTGCGCGCTTTTTGGCCCCTGCGCGGGCCCGCCTGCTCGAGCGGGCGCGTGCGAGCGAGCTTGCGCTCTCGGTGTGGCTGCCCGAGGCCACCCGCGACGCGCTGGCGAACCTTCTCGGTGCACCGGCGCCCATCCCGCGCGAGATCATCGACGAGGTCGTCACCTCCGAGCGCGTGCGCGAGGACGTGCGCGCGATGCTCAAGGAAACCCTCGAAAGCTTCATTGCCAAGGCAGTTGCGGTTGCGCCGGGCGGCAAAGGAGTCAAGGGCCTGGTGGGGTGGGGCGCGCGCGCGGCGGGCGCGGCCTCGCGCGGGTTTCTGGGCGGCCTGGGGGGCGAGATCCAGCGGCTGCTCGAGGAGCGGGTACGCGATTTCGTCGACTCCGGGGTCGCGATGGTACAGGCGCGGCTGGCCCAGAAGCTCAAGAGTCCGGAGACCGCGCGCCTGCTAGGTCGGCGGCGCCGCCGCGCGTTCCTGGGCCTTCTCAAGCGCAGCGAGTCCGAGGCGGCCCGGTTCCTGGAAAAAATCCCGTTCGCGATGCTCGATGCGCTCGCGCCCACCGTGCTGGTGCACAACCTGGCCCGCGCCGAGGTGCGGGCCGCTCTGGCAGCCGAGATCGCGGCCGCTCTCGGCGAGCTCGAAAAGCAGACGATTGGTGAGCTGCTCGACGAGCTGGGGCTACGCGAGGCGGCCCGGGCCGCGCTTCTGCATCACGGCCTTCCGCTCGCCCGCGCGTTCGTGGCCGCGCCCGAGTTCGCTCGCTGGCGAAAGGTGTAGTATATAAGGGAAGGATGCTCGAGCGGCCCCGCAGGCTCGCCCGCAAGCTGCGCCGTCACGCAGGTGCGATCCTGGTCGACAACTTCTTTCGGGGGCTGGCCACCGCCGGGCGGCTGCATCCGCATGCGCGCCCGGCTCATCACAACGTCGAGGTGCTGCGCGACATCCCCTATCTTCCGACCGGACGGCGCGCGCATCGGCTCGATGTGTATCGGCCCACGCAGAAACCGGGCCCCTGGCCGACCGTGCTGTACGTTCACGGCGGCGGCTTCCGCATCCTGTCCAAAGACTCGCACTGGATCATGGGGCTGGCCTTCGCGCGCGCCGGCTACATCGTGTTCAACATCAGCTATCGACTGGCGCCGCGCCACCCGTTCCCGGCCGCCCTCGAGGACGCGTGTGCGGCCTATGGTTGGCTGGCGCAGCATGGCGCGGCCTACAGCGCCGACCTCGAACGGCTCGCGCTGGCCGGCGAGTCGGCGGGCGGCAACCTGGTCACCGCGCTCGCGATCGCGGCCTCGTATGAGCGGCCCGAGCCGTTCGCGGCCCAGGTGTTCGCAACCGGCCTCACGCCGCGGGCTGCCCTGCCCGCGTGCGGAATGCTGCAGGTCAGCGACACCGCGCGCTTCGGTCGCATCTTTCCCAACCTGTCGCCGTTTCTGATCGACCGCCTGGTCGAGATCGAGGAAGCCTATCTGCGCCGAGCCCGCGCGGGCTCGCTCGATCTGGCCGATCCGCTGGTCGTGCTCGAGCGCGCCCAGGCGCCCGCAAGGCCGCTGCCAGCGTTCTTCGTGCCATGCGGGACCAAGGATCCGCTGATCGACGACAGCCGTCGGCTGGCGCGCGCGCTCGAGCGCCTGGGTGTGCCGTGTGAGACCCGCTACTACGAAGGCGAGCCGCACGCATTCCATGCGTTGGTGACGCGGCCCAACGCGCGCCGCTGCTGGGGTCACACCTACGCATTCCTCGAACGCGCCCTCGCTGTAACCGAGATCACATCGGAGACGCCCTCTAGCGCGCGCAGCGGGGTTCGCGTAGGATCGTAAGATTAAGACCGCCCGGGAGAGCAGCGGTTATGAAGCAGTGTGGTAGCTTACTCGTCGCCGCCACGTGCTTGTGCATGTGCGCGTGCGCCGGG